>JARRKQ010000061.1:11546-74147 GCA_037387885.1 Alphaproteobacteria bacterium
GAGGACCGCCATGCGGCGGAGCGCGGCCGTGTTCAGATACTCGCGGATGCAGGCTTCGAGCGCCTGGACCTCGACCTGGCTGTCGGATTTGGCGACACCGATGCGCCCGGCGAAATCGCGGATCGCTTCCGGCGGCACCCCGCGGCGGCGATATCCCCCCAGCGTCGGCAGCCGGGGATCGTCCCAGCCGGCGACATGGCCGTCGGTCACCAGCTGGATGAGCCGGCGCTTGGAGAGCACCGTATAGGTGAGGCTGAGCCGGGCGAACTCGTACTGGCGCGGCCGCGAGGCGACCGGCAGATGCTCGATCAGCCAATCGTAGAGCGGCCGGTGATCCTCGAATTCGAGCGTGCAGAGCGAATGGGTCACCCCCTCGATCGCGTCCGACTGGCCGTGCGCGAAATCGTAGGTCGGATAGATGCACCAGGCCTCGCCGGTGCGCGGATGGGCGGCGTGGAGAATGCGGTAGAGTACTGGGTCGCGCAGGTTGATGTTGCCCGAGGCCATATCGATCTTGGCCCGCAGCACCCGCTCGCCGTTGCCGAACTCGCCCGCCCGCATGCGCCGGAAGAGATCGAGGTTTTCCTCCACCGACCGCGCTCGGAGCGGGCTGTCGCGGCCCGGCTCGGTCAGCGTGCCGCGGTATTCGCGGATCTCGACGGCCGTGAGGACGACGACATAAGCCAGGCCCTGGCCGATCAGATGCTCGGCCCATTCATATAATTGCTCGAAATAATCCGAGGCGTAATGGAGGTGCTCGCCCCAATCGAAGCCGAGCCAGCGCACGTCTGCCCCGATCGCCTCGATATATTCGACCTCCTCCTTGACCGGATTGGTGTCGTCGAAGCGCAGGTTGCAGCGCCCGCCGAACTCCGCCGCCACGCCGAAATTGAGGCAGATCGACTTGGCATGGCCTATGTGGAGGTAGCCGTTCGGCTCCGGCGGAAAGCGCGTGACGACGGACGAAACCCGCCCCGCTGCCAGGTCGTCGCGGATGATTTCGCGGATGAAGTCGCGCGGGGCGCCTGCGGTTTCCGCGGCGCTGTCGGCGGCGTCGGTCATGGATTCATTTCAGCTTGGGTCGGCTTGGGTCAGCGTCTCGCCCACTCTTGCCAGAAAAGCGCCGCCCCGCCAAGCCGGAGTGCGCGCGAACCGCCAACGCAGCAGTCCCGTGTGTGACGAATAGTCCCATTGCTTAGAATTCTACTGGAAACGATTTGCCGCGGCTTTACGTATCATTGTCATATCGTAAGATAGAGTACGTGCCGGCGCTGGGGGGCCAAGCAGGCCGCGCACGGCGCCGTCAGAGACACCCTCGCCCGAATGGCGACCCGAATGGCGAAAGGATACGCTGCCCGATCAACGAGAGGCGGACGCCTCGCGGCTCCGCGGCAGCGAAACACGTCCCGGCGCCATCCAGCCCTCCGTTTCGGCACGATACTAGGCGCAATCCTCGTTTTGGCCCTGGCCGCGCCGATGACGCCCGTGGTCGGCCAAGCCGTCAAATTCTTCCGCATCGGCACCGGCTCGACGGGCGGCACGTATCATCCGATCGGCGGCCTCATCGCCAGCACCATCTCCAATCCGCCCGGCGCCCGGCCGTGCGACCGCGGCGGCGCCTGCGGTCCCGAAGGCCTGATCGCCGTTGCCCAGTCGACCGGCGGGTCGGTCGCCAATGTCGAGGCGATCCGCGACGGCAAGCTCGAATCGGGCCTTGTCCAGGCCGACATCGCCTATTGGGCCTACAAGGGCGAGCGCATCTTTCACCGCAAGGGCAAGAAGGTGGCGAACCTCCGCGCCATCGCCAACCTCTATCCCGAGGCCGTGCATCTGGTGGTGCGGAAAGACGCCAAGATCGCCCGGGTCCAGGACCTGCGGGGCAAACGGGTCTCGCTGGGCCCGAAGGACTCCGGAACCCGCGTCGATGCCGAGATCATCCTGCGGGCCTTCGGGCTCACCACCAAATCGATCGAGGCGCAGTATCTTGGGCCGGGACCCTCGGCCGATGCGCTGCGCGAGGGCAAGCTCGACGCCATCTTCCTGGTCGCCGGCCCGCCGGCCCAGGCGATCGTCACGCTCGCGGGCAGCACCGAGATCGCCCTGGTGCCGATCACCGGCAAGCGCGTCGAGCGCCTGCGCAAACGCTATCCCTTCTTCTCCGAAGGCGTGATCCCGGCCGGCGCCTACAAGAACGCCGGCGACATCGAAACCCTCACCGTGGGCGCGCAATGGGTGGTCTCCGCCGAGGTGCCCGAAGAGCTGGTCTACGCCATCACCAGGGCGCTCTGGCATCAAAATTCCCGGCGGTTGCTCGACGAGGGACATCCCGAGGGCCGGAACATCAAGCTGGAAACGGCGCTCAAAGGGCTCGGCGTGCCGCTTCATCCGGGCGCGGCGCGCTACTACCGGGAGGCCGGCCTGCTGGACGGGGCTGATGGTGGCGCGCCGGGCAAGACCGCCCCTCAGGGAACCCGGTCGGAATCCGGCTCCCGAATGGAGCCCAAAGCGAAACCGGCCGCCGCCAGCAGCGGCGCCCGGCCGACGGAGTAGCCGGGCCCGGCAATTCGGCCCACCGGGTCAGTCGAACTCGTAGCGCTCCTGCTCCATCGGCTCGTTCCGGGCGTCGTGCGCCCAGCCCTTCATCTCCGGTAGATCGAGGATAGCCTCGGCGTAGTCCGCCGCGCTGCCCTCGAGCGTGACCCCGTAGGTCCTGAAGCGCGTCACCACCGGCGCATAGGCCGCGTCGGCGAGGCTGAGCCGGCCGAAGAGGTAGGGCCCGCCCTTGCCGAAGCGGGCGCGGCAATCGCGCCAGATCGCGGTGATGCGGTTGATGTCGGCCTGCGCCTCGTGGCTGATCTCGTGCTCCGAATAGCTGCGGCGCACATTCATAGGCAGCTCCTCACGAAGCGCCATGAAGCCGCCATGCATTTCCGCCGAGACCGAGCGCGCGATGGCGCGGGCGTGATCGTCCCCGGGCCAAAGGTGGCGGCGCACGATGCCGGCGAGGTACTCGCCGATGGCCAGCGAATCCCAGACCACGAAGCCGTCATGGTGCAGCACCGGGACGCGGCCCGAGGGCGAGTATTTGCGGATCGTCTCCGAGGTCTCGGGCTCGCCCAGCGGGATCACCTCCTCCTCGAACTCGATGCCGCTCATCTTCGCCGCCAGCCATCCGCGCAGCGACCACGAGGAGTAGTTTTTGTTGCCGAGATAGAGTGTCGTCTTGGTCATGCCGAACCTTCCACGTCGTCGCCTCATATCACGGTTCTGATGCCGCGACCACAACGTCGCGCCGCGGCGAATGCGCCACCCGGCTTCCCTTTCCCGGGGTTACGGCGCATTCTTAGAGCAAGTCGAGGCGGGCAGAAATTGCAGGACTCTCGCCTGACATACGATTGTAGGCGCAGTCGTATGATTGACGGTCCGGAGGGGACGGCCCGGGAGAAGACCCGGGGAGAGACATGCGATGCTCGACCATCTGATCGACGACCCAGCCGATGCCATCCCGCTGGTGGCGCTGTCCACGGCAGAGCTTGAGAGTTGGAAGCAGTCCGCACCGGCGCCTGCGCGCGCCTGGGTGGACAGCACCGGCTTCACGGCCGAGGCCGGCGCGCTCTCGCTGGTGCCCGATGCATCGGGCACCGTTGTCATGGCGTTGGCGGGTCTCGGCGAAGAGCCATTGGGCCTGTGGTCGCTCGCGGGATTGCCGGCGCGCCTGCCCGAACGGTCCTTCCGCCTCCAAGGCCCCCCCGACGCCGAGGCCGCCGGCAAAGCCGCGTTCGGCTGGGCAATGGGGATCTACGAGTTCACGCGCTACAAGGCCTCGACCAAACGCTACGCCAGCCTGGTCTGTCCTGAGGGCGTCGACCGGGCGGCGGTCGCCAGCGCCATCGCCGCCGCCGGGCTCGTTCGCGACCTCGTCAACACGCCGGCCGAGGACATGGGACCGGAGGAGCTGGCCGAGGCGGCGCGCAATCTCGCGCGCGCCAACAAGGCCAAGTTCGCCGTCACCGTCGGCGAGGATTTGCTGAAAAAGAACTATCCCTCGATCCACGCGGTCGGCCGGGCCAGCGCGAACGCGCCGCGCCTCATCGATTTCGTCTGGGGCGATCCCGACGGGCCGAAGGTGACGCTGGTCGGCAAGGGCGTGTGCTTCGATTCCGGCGGGCTCGACCTCAAGCCCGCCGCCGGCATGAAGCTGATGAAGAAGGATATGGGCGGGGCCGCCAACGTGCTCGGCCTCGCCGCGATGATCATGGAGGCGGGTTTGAAGCTGCGCCTCCGCGTGCTCATTCCGGCGGTTGAGAACTCGGTGAGCGGCAATGCGCTGCGACCGATGGACGTAATAACGACACGGCTCGGCAAGACGGTCGAGATCGGCAACACCGACGCCGAGGGCCGCGTCGTCCTGTCCGACGCGCTCGCCGAGGCGGCGTCGGAGAACCCCGACCTCATCATCGACTTCGCGACGCTGACGGGTGCGGCGCGGGTGGCGCTCGGCCCCGAGCTGCCGGCAATGTTCACCAACGACGACCCGACCGCTGATGCGCTGATCGGCCAGGCGCACCGCCAGGAAGACCCGCTCTGGCGGATGCCGCTCTGGAAACCCTACCGCAAGATGATCGACGGCCAGACCGCCGATATCACCAACGCGTCCGTGAGCCCCTTTGCCGGCGCAATCACGGCGGCCGTGTTCCTGCAGGAATTTGTGAACCCCGGTATCCCCTGGGTCCATCTCGACATCATGGCCTGGAACCCCGTCGCCCGGCCCGGCCGCCCCGAGGGCGGCGAGGCCCAAGGCATGCGCGCCGCCTACGCCGCCATCGTCGAGCGCTTCGGGCAGTAGGAGCTTTTCCCCCTCACCCTCCCACCGCTTTACGGTGGGCCCCTCCCTCTCCCACAAGGGGAGAGGGGCAAAATGGAGTCCTCGCTTTGATTCCCTCTCCCCGTGTGGGAGAGGGTTAGGGTGAGGGGTCCGCAGCGAAGCTGCGAAACGGCATAGCAAGCCCTCAATAGCCCCGCGCCGCATCGACGAGATTGTGCGGCGCCTCGCCCGCCCGCACCCGGCGAATGTTCTCGATCACCTGCGCGGCCGAGGTGCGCGGATTGGTGAGGCCGGCGATATGCGGCGTCACATGGACTTTCGGATGCGCCCAGAACGGATGGCCGTCGGGCAGCGGCTCGGTCTGAAAGACGTCGAGCGTTGCCCCGGCAATATGCCCGCGGTCGATCGCCGCCAGCAGATCGTCCTCCACGACATGGCCGCCGCGCGCGAGGTTGATCACGTAGGCGCCTTCGGGCAGCGTCCCGAAGGCGGCGGCATCGAGAATGCCGAGCGTCTCCGGTGTCAGCGGCAGCAGGCAGACGAGGATGTCGGTGCGCTGAAGGAACGCCGCGAACCCGTCGTCCCCGTGAAAGCTCTCGATGCCGTCGAGCGATTTCGGCGTGCGGCTCCAGCCCGCGACCTGAAAGCCGAGCGAGGCCAGCTTCATCGCCGTATCGCCGCCGATCGCCCCCAGCCCCAGCACGCCCGCGCGCACCAGCGGCGTATCGCGCAGCCCCGCGCTCGCCCAGCGCCCGGCGCGCTGGTTCGCATCGTACGCGTCCATGTGCCGGTGGTGGCGCAGCGCCGCGAAGATCACGTACTCGCCCATCTGCCGCACCATATCGGGGTCGACGAGGCGGGCGACCGGCACGCCCTCGGGCAGCTCGGGGTCGACGAAGATGTGATCGACCCCCATGCCGAGCGACTGGATGAGCTTCAGATTGGAAAAGCGCGCGAGCAGGCCCGCTTCGGGCTTCCAGGCGAGCGCGAATTCGATCTCGGATGGATCCCCCGCCTCCGGCCAGACCCGGACTTCGAGGTCGGGCAGGCCCTCGGCCAGCATCGCGCGCCAGGCGTGGGGGTCGTCGGACTTGGAGATGAAGAGGAGGGGCATGTCTGTCTGCGTGTTAATGCGAATCGCCTACGACCGGCAGCAGCCGAGGTCGCTCAGCCTGCCTTGAGACCGGCCAGCAGGATCCGCAAGACGTCCTTGAGATCGCGGTTGGTATCGCCCTCGGCCCATTTCTTGTGATGCGCCGGATGGTGGAAACGGATGGTCGCCGCAAACACCGCCTTGGCCGTTCGCAGCGGGTTGGACTTCGCGAACTCGCCCGCCGCGATGCCGTCCTCGATGATCTTGGCCAACTGGCCGACCAGCTCCGCGACATGAGCCTGCGTGACCTCGCGCGCTTCCTCCGCGAGCGCGAGGTAGGTCGCGTAGAGCTCGGGGTCCTGACGCGCTTTTTCCTGCTTGATCGAGGCGAGACCGGTAATCCAGCTCTCCAGGCGTTTCGTCGGCGACCCTCGCCCTTCGGCGATGGCCGACAGCGGCTCGGTTATGCGGGCGAGCCAGCGCGCGGTCACCGCATCGCGCAGCTCGGCCTTGCTCGCGTAGTGCCGATAGATTGTCCCATGGCTCACGCCCAGCGCGCGCGCGACGTCGACGATCGTCGTTTTCGTCGGGCCAAAGCGGCGCAGCACGTCTTCCGCCGTATCGACGATCCGGTCGGACGTGAGCACGTTCTCGCTCAAACAGGCGCCTCCCTTCTGCATGGTCCATCTATCCCGCCCCATCCGAAAGGCGCGGCATCGCGCGCCGGACCAGGCGGCAGACAAGATACATGATTCGGGCGTGATGCAGCCTCCGAACTTCGCGGCCGAACGGGCGACCGGCTGAAGGGCGATCGGCCTAGGGCCGTTCGCTGTCGAGCATCGCCATCTGCGCGGGAACGTACCGGTCGCCCCGGGCCGCGCCCGGCGGAACGGCGGCTTCGATCTGCGCCATATCGTCGGCCGACAGCTGAACGTCGAGCGCGCCCAGCGATTCGCTCAGGCGGTCGCGCCGACGGGCGCCGACCAGGGGCACGATGTCCTCGCCGCGCGCCAGGACCCAAGCCACGGCGATCTGGGCGACCGTGCAGTCCTTCGCCGCCGCCAGCTCGCGCAATCGCTCGACAAGCGCCAGGTTGGTCTTGGCATTGTCGCCGGTGAAGCGCGGAAGGTGCGCGCGGAAGTCGTTGCCCGCGCTCGCCCGGTCCGCCGACCAGTGGCCGCTCAACAGCCCGCGGGACAAGACGCCGTAAGCCGATATGCTGATCCCAAGCTCGCGTGCCGTCGGCAGAATCTCCTCCTCGATGCCCCGCGAGATCAGGGAATACTCGATCTGCAGCCAGGCGATCGGATGGACCGCGTGGGCGCGGCGCAGGGTGTCGGCGCCGGCCTCCGACAGCCCGATATGGCGCACGAAGCCGGCCTCGACCATGTCCTTGATGGCGCCCACGGTCTCTTCGATCGGCACATTCGGGTCGACGCGCGCCGGCTGGTAGAGGTCGACATAATCCGTGCCCAGGCGCCGCAGCGTGTAGGCGAGAAAGTTCTTCACCGCGGCGGGGCGGGCGTCGACGCCGATGAAGCCCAGATCCGGCGAGCGCATCGCGCCGAACTTCACGGCGATGAAGACGTCCTCGCGGCGGCGGCCCTCAAGGGCGTGGCGGATCAGTAGCTCGTTGTGCCCCGCGCCATAGAAGTCGCCGGTATCGAGAAGGTTGATCCCGGCATCCAGCGCCGCGTGAATGGTCGCGATGCTTTCGTCGCGGTCGGCGGGCCCATAGAAGTCCGACAAGCTGATGCTGGAGACAGGATAGCAGATAAATGACAAATTTCAATATCTGTCATTCCATATAATTCATGAGCGGGGCAGAGCGGGCAGCCGCTGCCCTGTTATGCCTCAACCCGTTTGCATCTGGATCGAACGTCCGAGGCCGGTCTCAAACCCCCACGACCCCGCTCGTATCGGCGCGGAGCTCGAAGGCGGCGGCCATGAGCGCCTTGGTGTAGGCCTCCTGCGGTGCGTCGATCACCTGCGCGGCCGGACCTTGCTCGACCACCAGGCCGTTGCGCATGACGATCACGTCGTGGCTCATCGCGCGCACCACGCGGAGGTCGTGGGAAATGAAGATGTAGGCGAGCGCGTGGTCGCGCTGGAGCCCGCGCAGCAGCTCGACCATCTGCGCCTGCACCGACATGTCGAGCGCCGAGGTCGGCTCATCGAGGATCAGGAGCTTGGGCTTCAGCACCATGGCGCGCGCGACCGAGATACGCTGGCGCTGGCCGCCGGAGAACTCATGCGGATAGCGGTGGCGGGTCGCGGGGTCGAGCCCGACCTCCTCGAGCGCCGCCACGACGCGCGCATCGCGTCCGTCGTCATCGCCGATGCCATGGATGCGAAGCCCTTCGCCGATGATCTCGCCCACGGTGAAGCGCGGCGAAAGGCTGCCGAAGGGATCCTGGAAGACGATCTGCATCTCGCGCCGCAGCGGCCGCAGCGCCTTGGAGCGCAGCCCCTGAATGTCGCGGCCCATGAAAACGATCGGCCCCTTCGAGGAGATGAGCCGGAGGATACCGAGCGCTAGGCTCGACTTGCCCGAGCCCGACTCGCCGACCACGCCCACGGTCTGGCCCGCGCGGATCTTGAAGCTCACCCCGTCGACCGCCTTCACGTAGTCGACGGTACGCCTCATCACCCCCGCCTTGATCGGATACCAAACGCGGAAATCGTCGGCGGAAATAATCTCCGCCGCGGTCTCGTCATAGGCGCCGGGGGTGCCGCTCGGCTCGGCGGCGATGAGCTGCTTGGTATAGGGATGCTGGGGATTGGCGAACACTTCGTCGGTCGTGCCGTCTTCGACGATCTCGCCCAGGCGCATCACCGCGACGCGCGGCGCCATCTTGCGCACCACGCCGAGGTCGTGGGTGATCAGCAGCATCGCCATGCCGAGCTTCTTCTGGAGCGCCAGCATGAGGTCGAGGATCTGGGCCTGGATCGTCACATCGACCGCGGTGGTCGGCTCGTCCGCGATCAGCAGATCGGGCTCGTTGGCGAGCGCCATGGCGATCATCACGCGCTGGCGCTGCCCGCCGGAAAGCTCGTGGGGAAAGGCGCCGAGACGTTGCGCCGCGTCGCGGATGCCCACGAGATCGAGCAGCTCGAGCGTGCGTGCGCGGGCCGCGCTCGCGACCAGGCCCTTATGCGTGATCAGGATCTCGTTGATCTGCTTCTCGATCGTGTGCAGCGGGTTGAGCGCGGTGATCGGCTCCTGGAAGACCATCGAGATGCGATCGCCGCGGATGTCGCGCATGGTCGCATCGCGCGCGCCGATCAGCTCCTGGCCGCGGAAGCGGATGCTGCCCGCCGGGTGGCTCGCGACCGGATAGTTCAAGAGCTGCAGGATCGAGAGCGCGGTCACCGACTTGCCCGAGCCCGACTCGCCGACGAGCGCCATCGTCTCGCCCTTCTCGATTTGGAAGGACACGCCTTTCACTGCTTCCGTCAGGCCGAGCGGCGTGCGGAAGGCGACGTGCAGGTCCTCGACCTGGAGCAGGGGAGCCGTATCGGTCATGGCTCGGACTCCGGCGGCTGCCCGCCCTTGGTCAGATGACGCCGCGCCGTGGCGGCCGGCCCCGCCGTCGGCTCGACCATCGCCATCGCCGGCGGCGCGGTCGGCGATACGATCGTCTCTTCGGGCGGCACGCCGCCGGTCACCGCCTTGCGCGGATCGAAGGCATCGCGCACCGCCTCGCCGATGAAGATCAGAAGCGAGAGCATGACGGCGATCACAGCGAAGGCGGTGATGACCAGCCACGGCGCGTGCAGGTTCGCCTTGCCCTGTTTCAGCATCTCGCCGAGCGAGGCCGAGCCGGGCGGCAGGCCGAAGCCGAGGAAATCGAGCGAGGTCAGCGCCACGATCGAGCCCTGAAGGATGAACGGCATGAAGGTGATGGTCGCGACCATCGCGTTGGGCAGCACGTGACGGAACATGATGGCGCCGTCGGAGGCCCCCAGTGCGCGCGCGGCGCGCACGTAATCGAAGTTGCGCGCGCGCAGGAATTCTGCCCGCACCACGCCGACGAGCCCCATCCAGCTGAACAACAACAGAATGCCGAGCAGCCACCAGAAGTTCGGCTCGATGATCGCCGACAAGATGATCAGCAAATAGAGCAGCGGAACGCTGTCCCAGATCTCGATGAAGCGCTGGAAATAAAGATCGATGCGGCCGCCGAAATAGCCCTGCACCGCGCCCGCCGCCACGCCGACGATGGTCGAGAGAATGGTGAGGATGATGCCGAACAGCACCGAAATCCGGAAACCGTAGATGAGCCGCGCCACTACGTCGCGGCCCTGATCGTCGGTGCCGAGCCAATTCTGCGCCGTCGGATAGGAGGGCGCGGGGACGGGCAGATTGCGGATCTGCGTGTCGTGGCGGAAGGGGATGATCGGCCAGACCACCCAGCCGCCCTTCTTCTTGATGTTCTCGATCAGGTATTCGTCGGTGAAATCGGCGGTGGTCGCGAAATCGCCGCCGAAGGTCGTCTCCGGATACGACTTGATCACCGGCGAATAGAGGCCGCCGTCGTACCAGACGAGCAGCGGCTTGTCGTTGGCGATGAACTCGGCGAAGAGGCTCAAGAAGAACAGGATCAGGAACATCCAGAGCGACCACACGCCGCGCCGGTTGGCGCGGAAGTTGGCGAGCCGCCGCTCGGAGATCGGCGAGAGCGTCCAGAAGAAAAAGCGTCGCGCGCCTGTCTTGCCCAATCGCGCCATCGTCTCAGACTTCCCTTGTCTCGAAATCGATGCGCGGATCGACGAAGACGTAAGTGAGATCGGTGATGAGCTTGATCAGCAGGCTCAGCAACGAGAACACATAAAGCGTGGCGAAGACGATCGGGTAGTCGCGCTCGAACACGGCCGTGAAGCCGAGCAGGCCGAGGCCTTCGAGCGAGAAGATCACCTCGATCAACAGCGAGCCGGCGAAGAAGATGCCGACGAATGCCGCGGGAAAACCCGCGATCACGATCAGCATCGCGTTGCGGAAGATGTGGCCGTAGAGCACCCGGCGCTCGGGGATGCCCTTGGCGCGCGCGGTCAGCACGTACTGCTTGTTGATCTCGTCGAGGAACGAGTTCTTGGTCAGCATGGTGAGGCTGGCGAAGCCGCCAATCACCATGGCGAAGACCGGCAGGGTGATGTGCCAGAAATAATCGGCGATCTTTCCGAAGAAGGAGAGATCGTGCCAATTCGAGGAGACGAGCCCGCGCAAGGGGAACCAGTCGAGATAGCGTCCACCCGCGAAGATCACGACGAGCAGGATGGCGAAGAGGAAGCCCGGGATCGCGTTGCCGATGATGATGACGCCGCTGGTCCAGCCGTCGAAGCGCGAGCCGTCGCGCTTGGCCTTGGCGATGCCGAGCGGAATGCAGATGAGATAGATGATCAGGGTCGTCCAAAGCCCGAGCGAGATCGAGACCGGCATCGCCTCGAGCACGAGCTGCATCACCGGTTTGCCTTTGAAGAAGCTGTCACCGAAATCGAAGGTAACGTACTTCCCCAACATCACCGCGAATTGCTCGTGGAGCGGCTTGTCGAGACCGAATTCTTTCTTCAGGCGCTCGATCAGCTTGGGATCGATGCCGCGCGCCGCCCGGCTCTTCGACTCGTCGCCGGCGCCCGTGCTTTGCTGGCCGCCGCCCGTTTCGGCCTGGCCGCCGCCCGAGCCGATGCGCTCGGTCGCCGCCGCGCTTCGCCCGCGCATCTCCGCGATCAGCCGCTCGACCGGCCCGCCGGGGGCGGTCTGGATCAGCGCGAAGTTGATCACCATGATGCCGAAGAGTGTCGGCAGAATGAGCAGAAGCCGGCGGACGATATAGGCAAACATTGGCTAGCGGCCGCCCACGGTCAGGGACGGGTAAGAGCTGGGAGCGGGGCGGGAGCGCCGGCCACGGTCGTCAGTTCGGTTTCAGCGCCGAGCCCAACGCCGCTTCTTTCTTCTTGTCGACCCACCAGACGAAGAGATCCTCGCCGCGGATGGTCGGCTTGCCCGGCCGGCCGAACTTGTCCCAGAAGACGATGCGCTGCGCCGGAATGTGCCATTGCGGGATCACATAGTGGTGCCACAGCAGAACCCGGTCGAGCGCGCGGGTGCGGGCAACGAGGCTGTCGCGGTCGGGCGCGGAGATGACCAGCTCGACCAGCTCGTCGATCGCCTTGTCGCTCACGCCGAGCCAATTCTGCGAGCCCTCGATCTTGGCCGCATGGCTGCCCCAATAGTTGCGCTGCTCGTTGCCGGGGCTGAGCGACTGGCCGAAGGTGAGCGTCGTGATGTCGTAGTCGAACTTGCGCATCCGCGCTTCATACTGCGATGGATCGACAAGGCGCACCCGCGCCCTGATGCCAAGCCGCTCGAGGTTCTTGGCGAAGGGCAGCAGGATGCGCTCGAATTCCTGGCTGCCGGTGAGGATCTCGAACTCCATCGCCTCGCCGGTCTTTGCGTTGACGAGCTTCTGGTTCTTGACCACCCAGCCGGCCGCTTTCAGCAGCTTGAAGGCCTCGCGCAAGCCACGCCGCAGCTCGCGCCGGTTCGTGTAGGTGGGAACGTCGTAGACCTTGGTGAAGACTTCGGGCGGCACCCGCCCCTTGAAGCGCTTGAGGATCTTCAGCTCCTCGCCCTTCGGCAGGCCGCTCGAGGCGAGCTCGGAGTTCTCGAAATAGCTCTTGGTCCGCTTGTACTGCCCGAAGAAGAGCGTGCGGTTCGTGTAGTTGAAGTCGAAGGCGTAGCCGAGCGCCCGGCGCACCCGCGGATCGGAGAATTTTGCCTTCCGCGAATTGATCGCGAAGGCCTGCATGCCCGCGCCGCTTTCGGTCGGCACCAGCAGCTTGATCAGCTTCTTCGCCTTCAGCGCCGGGATCTCGTAGGCCGTCGCCCACGCCTTGGCCTGATTTTCCTGGCGGTAGTCGATGCGGCCCGACTTCAGCGCCTCGCGCAGCACGGTGGTGTCGCGGTAGTAGTCGAGGCGGATGCGGTCGAAATTGTGGCGCCCGCGCATGATCGGCAGATTGGCCGCCCAATAGTTCTTGTCGCGGACGTAAGTGATGCGCCGGCCGGCCTCGAACTTTTCGATCCGGTAAGGCCCGCTGCCCACCGGCGGGTCGAGCGTCGGCTTGGTGAAATCGCGCTTCTCCCAATAGTGCTTCGGCAGCACCGTGAGCTCGGCGATGATGAGCGGCAGCTCGCGGTTCTCGCCGGGCTTGAAGGTGAACTTCACCTTGAGCGGGCCCAGCTTCTCCACCTTGGCAACGTGGCTGTAGTAGAAGCGATAGAAGGGCACGCCCTTTTCGACCAGGATGTTGAAGGAGAAGATCACGTCGTCGGCGGTGATCGGCTTGCCGTCGTGAAAGCGCGCTTCCTTGCGGATATTAAAGATCACCCAGGAGCGGTCCTTGGGCACCTCCATCGACTCGGCAATCAGCCCGTAGCGGGTGAAGGCCTCGTCGTTCGAGGCCATCGTGAGCTGGTCGTTCAGGAGGCCGATCAGCCCGGCCGCCGTCCCGCGGATGATGTAGCCGTTGAAGGAATCGAAGGTGCCGCGGACGCCCAGGCGCACGGTGCCGCCCTTGGGGGCGTTCGGATTGACGTAATCGAAATGCGTGAAGCCCGCTTTGTATTTCACGTCGCCGTGCATAGCGATGCCGTGCGTCGGGGCGATGCCGTGCGACGGGGATTGCGCCGCCGCGTGCCCGCCGGCCATCGCCCCCAACACCAAAACCGCGAATAACGGGGCCCGCGGCAATGCAGCGGCGACGGCCGCGCTCGCGGCCGGCAGGAGCTTTGTCATCGGTCTTCACCCTCCGAGGCTTGCGGTCGGCACGCGCGCTGCCCCGGTGAGACGAGGCGCGCGCATATTTGACGATGGATCTGGCGATGGAATGGCAATGGATTGGCGCTGGATTGGCAATGACTTGTCGGCGTTCCTGCGTCGGCGTGTTTCGTCATGTGATTCTAGGACGATTGCGGTCTCTCACAAAGCGCGTTCCCCCAATGCGCTTCACGATCGCGTCAGCGCTGCAACCGCCGGTCGCGTGTGCGTTTAAGGCAACAGGGTAACAACAACAGATACGTATACTTTGGCCAACTCCGCATAGATATGGTATGGTTAACGCGCCGGACGAGGAAGCATTTCCGGCCTAGCCCGGTTTTGGGTCTGGCCAACGGCGGGAGGACGCTGAAGCGTTTACCGGCAAATTGAACTGGAAGGGGAAATCCACATGAATGCCAGTATGGTGCGCTTTGGCGGCATCGCGCTTTTCATCTACCTCGTTCTACTGATTCTCGGCAGCCTCGCCTTCGGGGGCTCCATTGTCGGTCGCATCGTCGGACTGATCGGAACTGCCATGCTGATCTTCGGCTTTTGGGCGACGAAGGGCTACTTGAACGCAAAAGGCCACAGCAAAGCGGATTTGCCGATTCTGATCATCATCGGCGCTTCGGCCCTCGCCGCCATCCTCGGCCTGTTCGGCATTGGCGGTGGCATGGGTGGCATGGGCGGTATGGGCGGCATGGGCGCCGGCGGAATGAAGATCGCCGGCATCATCGCTCTGGTGATCATGCTGGTCTGGTTCCTGTCCTGGCTCTGGTTCGGTTTCAGCGCCCTCAGCTTCGGCAAGACCGGTGGCGGCGTATGGAAGGCGATCGGCATCCTCTACATCATCGGCATGGCCTGCTTGGCGCTGACGGTGTTGTTCACGATTCTCGCCGTCGCCGCCGGATCGGCCGGCCTGGGCGTGATTGCGGGCATCCTCGTTATCGTTGGAGGATTGGTGCTGTTGGCGGCGGTGATCGTCCACGGCATCGGGCTGATCCAAGGCGCCGGCAAGATGTAGGCCTGCCGTCCGCCGGGCTTCACTTTGGGAGCCCGGATGGTCAGGCAGACGAGATAGCGGCCCCCGGGCACGCCCTTGGAAGCGAGGACGTGTGCCCGGGGGTCATTGTCATGTCCAGCGTGCGGTCGCAACGAAGGAGACCACCCAGCATGAGTGACGCGTCATGAGCCCCAGCACAGTTCGATGGGGCGGCATCATGGTATTCATCGGCATCGCCCTCGTCTTCCTGATCCCGATCATCTTCGTCTCGTCGATTGGGCTCGAGGGGCTGGCGAGAAACGCTCGCGTCGGCACGACCGCGCCCCAGATGCAAACGATGTCCATCGTCATGAACTTCGTCATGGCCGCGGTGGTGGGCTTCGTCTTCTACACGACCAAGGGCTATTTCAACGCGCTCGGCTATCACCGCGCGGATATCGTGATCTACCTGATCATCGGCGCGCAGATCCTCTCCGCGATCATCGGCGCCATCACGAATTCGTCGGCCGGTCTCTCCGGACTCTTGCAGGCCGGCGGCGGACGGGCCCTGGGCGTGGTCGGGATTGTCGCGATCGTGACCGGGCTCGCGGTACTGATCGCGCTGCTAGTCTTCGCGATCTTCGCGATCAGCTTCGGCAATCATGGCGGCGGCATCTGGAAGGCGATCGGCATTCTCTATCTGATCGGCCTGCTGGGGATGCTCATCGGCATCGTCATCCTGGCAGTCACCGTGGGCTTCGCCCTCAGCGGCGGGGGCACGGCGGGCGCCGGCGCAGGTGGCGCCGCGTTAGCCAGTGTCCTGCTGATCATTGGGTTTCTGTGCTATGCGGCCGCGATCATCTGCCACGGCATCGGCCTGATCCTCGGCGCCGGCCGCATGGAGCGCGAAGGCAATCCGGTCGAGGTTTTCGACTAACTCGCTCGACCCAGCCAGGCTAGCCGCGCCAGTCGAGCGTATCGAGCGCTTGGGCGTGACAAGCCGCGTCGCCCGCCGCGGCGATGCGCCCGTCCGATCCGAGGTCGAGTGGCTTGCCGTTCCAATCGGTGACGACCCCGCCCGCCCCCTCGATGACCGGCCGTAAGGCCGCGAGATCCCAGCTCTTGAGCCCCGCCTCGACGACGAGATCGACGAAGCCGCTCGCCAGCATCGCGTAGCCATAGCAGTCGGGCACCCGGCGGAAGGCGCCCGCCGCTGCCCGCACCCGGGAAAACGCCTCGAGCTCGCCCGGACCTTCGAGAAATTCCTCGCCCGTCGTCGACACCGTTGCGGCGGCAATCGCCGGACAGGCGCGCGTGCGCACCGGTGCGCCGTTCAACGTCGTCGGAGCACCCGCGACACCGACCCAGCGGTCGCGCGTCACCGGTTGGTCGATCACGCCGACCAACGGCACGCCGTCGACGGCAAGCGCGATCAGCGTCCCGAACAGCGGCACGCCCGTCACGAAGGAGCGCGTGCCGTCGATCGGGTCGAGCACCCATTGCCGGCTGGCGCCATCGCGCTCGCGGCCGTGCTCTTCGCCGACGATGCCGTCGCTCGGATATTCGCTCTCGATGAGCGTGCGCATGGCGCGCTCGGCCTCGCGGTCGGCGCGGGTGACGGGACTCGCATCCGCCTTGGTCTCGACCGTGACCGGCTGGCGGTAATAGCGCAGCGCCACCGCGCCCGCCTCGTCGGCGAGCCGGCCCGCGAATGCGGCCGCTTCGTTGAGCTCCGCTTCGGTCAACTCGGCTTCGGACATCGGGGTATCCCGGTCAGATCCCGCGCGCCGGGCGCCGGACTATTTCGCCGGCAGCGGCGGCGGGCTGTCGCTCAGCGTGCGCAGATAGGCGATCAGATCGGCGCGGTCTTTTTCCTTCGCCGTCTTCAGCGTCATCCTGGTGCCTTTCACGAAAGCCCTGGGGTTGGCGAGGAACGTGAACAGCTCGGCATAGGTCCACTTGCCGCCCTTCGCCTTCATCGCGCTGGAGAAGCGATAGCCCTCGACCGCCCCCCGGTCGCGGAGCACGACCCCGTAGAGGTTGGGGCCGACCTTGTGGCTCGCCCCCTTGGCGAAGGAATGACACGCCCGGCATTTCCGTTTGGCCAAGGTCTCGCCGCGCTTGGCGTCGGCCGTCGCCAGCAGCGGGCCAATGGCGGCCATTTGGGCCGGGGCCTTTTCTTTCGGTTTTTCCGCAGGCTTTTCTGCGGGTTTTTCCGCTGCTTTTTCTGCCGGCTTCTCCGCGGCTTTGGCTTCAGGCTTCTTCGCTTCAGGCTTCTTCTCTGCGGGCTTCTGCTCCGGCGCCTTCGCCTCGGGCTTCTTCTCCGGCGCCTTCGCCTCGGGCTTCTTCTCCGCCTCCTTCGGCGCGGGCGGCAGCGGCACGGGGCTGTCGGCGAGCGTCCGCAGGTACAGGAGGACGTTCGCGCGGTCCTCGGGCTTGGGCATCTTGAACGTCATCTTGGTGCCCTTCACCGCGGCGATCGGATTGCGCAGGAATTCGTAGATGTTCTCGTACGTCCACTTGCCGCCCGCGGATTTCATGCCCGCCGAATAGTTGAAGCCTTCATGCCCGCCGCGCTCGCGACCCACGACGCCGTAGAGATTGGGGCCGAGCTTGTTGGGGCCGCCCTTTTCCAGCGTGTGGCATTGGAGGCAACGTCGAACGAGCTTCTTGCCCGCCTCGAGATCGCCGGATGCCAGGAGCTTGGCGACGGGCGGATCCTTTGCCGGCTCCGCGGCTTCGCCTGTTCCGCCGCCATGGCCGGCATCGGCCGTATGCCCAGTCCCATGTCCGGCGCCGCGGCCGCCGGGCGGCACCAAGATGTCGCCGGCAAAGCTGACGACCATCGCAACCAGGGCCGTGAGCAAAACCGCGCCCGAAATCTTCGTGAGTAGCATTGTGTTCATGAACTGTTTTTCGCTGGCACCGAGCCCGGACGCATTCAAAGTCCGGCTCGCCGAGGCGGATTAGCGAAAGTTTATAGGGTGCTGGCCGTGCCCCGTCACCCCCCGGATTGACCAACGCATGGGGTCCCATCGCGTGGCAATATGTCGCAGAGTATCGGCCCGCCAAACGAGGCACGAGAGCACGCATGGTCAAGTCTCAGAAAGGCTCGCCGAACGGCGGGGCCGGGCATCGTCCGATCATCATCATTCCGGCGCGGATGGCGGCGACGCGCCTGCCCGGCAAGCCGCTCGCGGATATCGCGGGCAAGCCGATGATCGTGCATGTGCTCGAACGTGCGAGCGAGGCGGCGCTGGGTCCGGTCGTGGTCGCTTGCGGCGATGCCGAGATCGCGGCGGCGGTGAACGCGGCGGGTGGCCGCGCCGTGATGACCGATCCCGATCTTCCCTCCGGCTCCGACCGCGTCCTCGCGGCCGTTACGAGCGTCGATCCCGATGGCGCGCACAACGTCGTCATCAACCTGCAGGGCGATCTGCCCGCCATCGCGCCCGCCGCGATTGCCGCGGTGCTCGATCCGCTTGGCGACCCTGCCGTCGACATCGCGACCCTGGTCGCACCGATCGGCGATCCCGCCGAGCGCGACGATCCCAACGTGGTCAAGGCGGCGCTCGACTTCGGCGGCCCGGATCAAAGGCAAGGGCGTACGGCCCGCGCGCTTTACTACTCGCGCGCCGCCGTGCCGTCGGGCGAAGGGCCGCTCTACCATCACATCGGCATCTATGCCTTCCGGCGGGCGGCGCTCAAGCGCTTCGTCGCCCTGCCGCCCTCGGGACTGGAGAAACGCGAGCGGCTGGAACAGCTCCGCGCGCTCGAAGCCGGCATGCGCATCGACGCGGCGCTGATCGACGACGTGCCCCTGGGCGTCGACACCGAAGCCGACCTCGCCAAGGCGCGCTCGCTCCTCGCTTGATTGCAAATATTATTGGAAAATTTGGTTTTTATAGGCTAAGCCTATAAATTCTGAACGGCGGACACACGAATGCTGCGTGAGATCGGCGAGCGCATCAAGCGCGCCCGCAAGGGCGCGTCCCTGTCGCAGGCGGCGCTGGCCGAGGCGGTCGGCGTCGCCCAGGCGACCGTCAGCGCCTGGGAAAGCGGCAGCCACGGGCCCAGCCTCGAGCATTTCGAGACGATCGCCCAGGCCTGCGGCCGCAGCCCGGGCTGGCTCGCCTTCGGCGACATCGATGCCGCAACGACGCGGCGAGAGGAGAGATCGGCCATGAAACGCGACGCACGCACCATCGCCTATCAAGGCGTGCCCGGGGCTTACTCGCACCTTGCCTGCCGCATTGCCTTTCCCGATCTGGAGCCGGTGGCGTGCCGGACCTTCGAGGACGCCTTCGCCGCAGTCGAGGAAGGACGCGCCGATCTCGGCATGATCCCGATCGAGAACTCGCTCGGCGGCCGGGTCGCCGACATCCACCATCTGCTGCCCGATTCCTCGCTCTATATCGTCGACGAGCATTTCCAGCCGGTGCAACACCACCTGCTCGCCCTGCCGGGCGCCGGGCTCGATACCCTGAAGACCGTGTACAGCCATGAGCAGGCGCTGGCGCAGTGCCGCGGCCTGATCCGCGAATTGAAGCTCGATGCGGTGATCCGCGCCGACACGGCGGGCGCCGCCGCCGAGGTTGCCGAGCAGGACGACCCGAGCGTTGCCGCCATCGCCTCGGAGCTGGCCGGCGAGATCTACGGCCTGACCTCGCTGCGCACCCGCATCGAAGACCGGCTAGGCAACACCACGCGGATGGTCGTCATGTCGCGCACCCGCGAGGAGCCCGACCCCAAGGAGGGCGATGCGATCACCAGCCTCGTCTTCCAGGTGAGGAGCGTGCCGGCGGCGCTCTACAAGGCGCTCGGCGGCTTCGCCACCAACGGCGTCAACATCACCCGCCTGGAAAGCTATATCAGCGAGGCGATGTCCGGCATCGCGCAGTTCTACATCGACATCGAAGGCCACCCCTCCGACAAGTCGGTCGACCACGCCTTCAACGAGCTGCACTTTTATTCCACCAAGATGAAGATCCTCGGCGTCTACAAGGCGCACCCGTTCCGCCGCGAAGGCCAGTAACGCCGGCGCTTAATTCGGTGTGGACAATCATGTATCGTGGTGATCCGGTCGCAATCGATTGCAGCATCGCTTCATTCTCGCGACAGCAACCACAAAACCCGCGCAAAGCCGCGATCAGGGGGGATTACCCATGTTGAAAGCATCCGCCGACACCGTTCTGCCGACCTCGATCATCGGCTCGCTGCCGCGGCCGCACTGGTTCACCGAGAATCTCGGGCGCCGGTCCTTCCTCGAAGCGATGGTCGATTCGCGCTACCGCGAGCAATACGAGGACGTCGTCGCAACCTATCTGAAATCGCAGGAGATCGCCGGCATCGATATCTGCACCGACGGCGATGCGCATTACGACGAGCAGGTCGCGGGCTTTTCCTGGCAGAGCTACGCGCCCAATCGCATGGCGGGCTTCTCGACCGACACGCCGCAGCCGAGCGAGTACAAGGTCGGCGCGGCCGCCTATCCGCGCGGCCACATCCTGCACGACTTCCTGGAATGCCGCGTGCTGCCGCGCGTCGTCGGGCCCATCGGTCCGGGCAACCTGCAATATGCCGCGATGTGGCGGGCGGCCCAGCGCCTGACCGAAAAGCCGATCAAGTTCGGCACCATCACGCCCGAGCTGCTCGCCGCCTCGGTCGAGGACGAGTACTACAAGGACCCGGTCGAGCGGACGATGGCGCTCAGCGATGCGATCAACGCCGAGCTGCACGAGCTCGCCGATGCGGGCTGCCCCGTGATCCAGATGGAGGAGCCGCAGATCCACATGACCCCGGTGCGCGGCGAGCTCTTCGGCAAGCTCGGCACCAAGGAGCTGGTCGGCGTCTTCAACAACACGGTCAAAGGCCTCGCCGACAAAACCGAGGTCTGGTGCCACACCTGCTGGGGCAACCCCTCGCAGCAGCGCATCTTCAAGGAGGTGCAGAGCTACCAGCCCACATTGGAAGCCCTGAACGAGGTCGACGCCGATGTGCTCACCTTCGAGACCTGCAGCTCGGGCCCCGGCGATCTGAAGGCCATCGGCGAAGTCATCAAGGACAAGAAGATCGCCATCGGCGTGATCGACCACCACACGCTCCAGGTCGAGCGCCCCGATGAAGTCTCCGCCCTCATCCGCGAGGCGCTGCAATATATTCCGGCCGAGCGGCTCATCATCTCATCCGACTGCGGCATGGGCCGCGAGGGCATGAGCCGGCGCCACGCCAACTACAAGATGGTGGCGATGGTCCAAGGCACGAACGAGGTGCGCGCCGAGCTCGGCCTGCCGCTCGCCACTTGCCGCGCCGAGGACCAGAGCTACTCGCTCGCCGCCAAGATGAGCTGAGCGAGCGGACGGCTTTTCCGAAGGGCCGCTGCGACCTAGGTTGTCCCTAGCGCTTCGCTGCAAAAGGGTGGTGCGGGACGACCAAAGCTTGCACTATGGGCCTTGGACGGATGCATCGATAGCGTGAACACCGGCGCGCCTTGGACGGACGCGCCGGGGTTAATGCGCGTTTAGTCGTGCGTCACGACGGACAATCCAATCGGTGGGTGGGAGTACCATGCGGACATATCTTCACATCAATCTGAACGACAAGTCGGTCGAGACCGAGGAGCTGCACGGCGAGGATATCGTCAAGGTCGGCCGCTGGTTCATCGCCAAGACGCTGCTGGAAAAGGGCGCGGCCAAGGTCGATCCCTTGTCGCCGGAGAACCCGCTGATCTTCTCCGCCGGCCCCTTCGCCGGCACCAACTTCTCCAACGCCAACCGCCTCAGCGTCGGCTGCAAGAGCCCGCTCACCGGCGGCATCAAGGAGGCGAATTCCGGCGGCACCTTTGCCTTTGCGCTGGGCCAGCTCGAGATCTCCGGCCTTACGCTGTATGGCGCGCTGCCCGAATGGCAGGTCATGCACATCCACAAGGGCGGCGAGATCACCTACGACGACGCCAGCCCCTATCTCGGCAAGGGCAATCTTGAAGCAGCGGAAATGCTGTTCGAGAAGTACGGCAACAAGGTCAGCATCGGCCTCTGCGGGCCGGTCGGCGAATATATGGGCCTGATGTCGGGCATCGCCTTCACCGATCCCGAGGGCCGGCCCGAGCGCCTCGCCGCGCGCGGCGGCGTTGGCGCCGTCATGGGCTCCAAGAAGGTCAAGGCCATCGTCGTCGACAAGGACAAGATGCCGACCTTCCACGACCGCAAGGGCCTGATGCAGAAGGTGCGCAAATACAGCCAGATGCTGGCCGAGGATCCGGCGATCGAGTCCTTCACCAAATACGGCACCGCCATGATGGGCGACTTCACCAACAAGATCGGCGGGCTGCCGACGCGCAATTTCAGCTCCGGCCAGGCTTTCAACGACCCCGAGGGCCGCTTCAAGCTCGGCGGCGATTTCATCTTCGACCGCAACACCGAGCGCGGCGGCCACACGGCGCATGCCTGCATGCCCGGCTGCATGATCAAATGCTCGAACATCTATGTCGACGAAGACGGCAAGGAGATGGTCTCGCCGATGGAGTACGAGACCATCGGCCTCATGGGCACCAATTGTGGGCTCAGCGATCCCGACGACGTCGCGCGCGTCAACTTCCTCGCCAACGATCTCGGCATCGACACGATCGAGGCGGGCGCCACGATCGCCGTGCTCATGGCCGGCGGCGAGGGCGAATTCGGCGATGTCGAGTTCATGGTCGAGGCGCTGGAGGATATGCGCAAGGGCAACGAGCGCGGCCGCATCATCGCCCAGGGCACCGGCCGCGTCGGCGAGCACTACAAGGTCAAGAACGTGCCCGTGATCAAGAACCAGGGCATCAGCGCCTACGATCCGCGCGTGATCGAGGTGACCGGCATCTCGATGATGGTGACCGCCCAGGGCGCCGATCACACCGCCGGCAACCTGCCGGCCTATAAGAGCAAGGACAAGCCGACCGAGGAGCTGGTCGAGGCGAGCCTCGACATCCAGGAGCTCTGCGCCGCGGCCGACTCGCTGGGCCTCTGCATCTTCGGCCGCTCGGTGACCAACGAGAACCTCGACATGATGGTCGAGGCGTTGAACGACGCCCACGACGCCAATCTCACGCCCGACTTCTACCGCAAGCTCGGCCGCGAGGCGCTGGTGATGGAATGGCAGTTCAACAAGGAGGCGGGCTTCACCGAAGAGGACGACGAGCTGCCCGAGTTCTTCTTCACCGACGCGCTCGCGCCCACCGGCGCCGTCGCCCGCCACCGCAGCGCCGAGGTGAACGCAAGCTTCCGGAAGCTGCTGGAGGCGTAAGGGCGAGAGGGACGATATTCGTAGGGGCGGGTTTCCGCGAGATCGAATCGAGGCGCGGCTGTCGGAAGCCGTCGACCCCGTCGTTTGTCTTCAGCCACTCGCGCTCGAACCAATCCGCCGCCTCGAGCTCGCTGTCGTTGGTCGTGATCTCGGTCGTCACCGCATCGGCATGGAAGCCGAGCATGATCGAGGAGGGAAACGGCCAGGGCTGCGAAGAATGGTAGCGCACGTTCTCGATCTCGACCCCGGCCTCCTCGTAGACCTCGCGCGCCACGGCCGCTTCCAGCGTCTCGCCCGGCTCGACGAAGCCCGCGAGCGTCGAGTGCATGCCCTTGGGCCACACCGCCTGGCGGCCGAGCAGCGCCCGCTCGCCATCGATCACCAGCATGATCACCGCCGGATCGGTGCGCGGGAAGTGGCTGGTGCCGCAGCTTTCGTTCGTACACATGCGCACGTGCCCGGCCGAGCGCACCTGCGTCGGCGACCCGCAGACCCCGCAATAAAGATGCCGGCGGTGCCAGGTCAGCATGCCGCGTGCATAGGCGAAGAGCGCGCCGTCGGCCCGGTCGAGCACCGGGCCCACCATCCGAAGATCAGCGAAGACGCCGCGTTCGGCGAGCGGCGCCGGCAGCTCCTCTTCGTCGAGGTCGGAGATGTCCACGGCCACATAGGCGATGCCGTCGCGCTCGCCTAGGAAAACGCGCTCGCCGTTCTTCTCGCCCAGATCGTCGAAGAGATCGCGCGCCTCGTCGGTATCGAAAAAGATCGCCTCCGGGTTTCCGCCGGGTCGCTCCATGATCGCGGCGACGCCGGTCTTGCTCGGATCGCCCTCCATGCCGGCGACGAGATGCTTCGAGCGCCAGACCGGCACCAGCCGGGCCGCGCCCGCCTCGATCAGGCGCTCGAACCAATCCTCGGGCTCGCGCAGATGCGCCGCGCGGTCGAGCCCGCTCTCGGCATAGTAATTCTCGGGTTTGCGTTGCTTCGCCATAGGGCGGGAGATTCGCATGGTCGGCGGGTGCCGCGCAATCATTGACCCATCGCCAAACTTGGACCCACGCGCGTTCTGCAATTTCATGCCCCCGCAATGATCCCGTCACGCACCCGTAATGGGGCGGAGGGTACAGTCCGTCCTGGCGGAGCGGTTGGAGCCGACCGGGCCGCCGTCTGCCACGACAAACTCCCACGGTCCCCCGCGACATCCCCAGTCGCGCGGGGACCACCCCCATTTGGCCACGATCCATTTCAAAGGCTAATTTTAAGGACCGGCAAGGTCGCGCGGGAGGACGCAATACCGTCCTTCCGCGCCTCCGCCCTTGCCCCGGCCGGGCTCAATCCTGATATAGTGCCACCGGGAGGTTGGCGGTGGACGGGCACCTCGCCAACCCGGTCAGGACCGGAAGGTAGCAGCCGTAACGAGATTCGTTCGGGTCACCTAACCAGCCTCCCACCCACGCGCCGCGGACACGCCAAGAACGCCGCGGGGACCGACAAAAACACGCCATCCGCCGGGTAGGATGACCGACGCAAAGTCCAAAAAGGCCGCGCCCAAGGCGCCGCGCGAGCAAGCCGCGTCGGATAGGGCGCCGCGCAAGAAGACTGCGTCGGCAGATTCTAAGCCGTCGGGCGCCAAGCCGTCGGAAAAACCGTCGGCCAAGGCCAAACCCAAAATCGACAGGCCCGCCAAGTCTGATGGCGACGCCTACCGCGTGCTCGCCCGCAAGCACCGGCCGCAGAGCTTCGCCGAGCTGGTCGGCCAGGACGCCCTCGTCCGCACGCTGACCAACGCCATCGAGCGCGACCGCATCGCCCATGCCTTCGTGCTGACCGGCGTGCGGGGCATCGGCAAGACCTCGACCGCGCGCATCATCGCCCGCGCGCTCAACTGCATCGGCCCCGACGGCAAGGGCGGGCCGACGACCGAGCCCTGCGGTGTCTGCGAGCATTGCGTCGCCATCGCCGAAGACCGGCACATGGACGTGATCGAGATGGACGCCGCCTCGCATACCGGCGTCGACAATATGCGCGAGCTGATCGAGAGTGCGCGCTACCGGCCGACCAGCGCGCGTTTCAAGCTCTACATCATCGACGAGGTGCACATGCTCTCGTCGAGCGCCTTCAACGCGCTGCTGAAGACACTCGAAGAGCCGCCGGAGCACGTGAAGTTCGTGCTCGCGACGACCGAGATCCGCAAGGTGCCGGTAACGGTGCTCTCGCGCTGCCAGCGCTTCGATCTGAAGCGCCTCGACCGCGAGACCCTGACCGCGCATCTGACCAACATTGCGGGCAAGGAGAACGCGAAGGTCGATGACGCCGCGATGGCGATGCTCGTGCGCGCCGCCGACGGGTCGGTGCGCGACGGGCTCTCGCTGCTCGACCAGGCGATTGCGTTAGGCGACGGATCCAAGGACGGCGCCGTTACGGCCGAGGCCGTGCGCGACATGCTGGGTCTGGCCGATCAGGCGCGCATCCTCGATCTCTTCGATCTCCTCATGGGCGGCAAGATCGCCGAGGCGCTGACCTTGGCCGGCGAGCTTTACCGCTCCGGCGCCGATCCGGTCGTGATCGTCCAGGACCTGCTCGACCTTTCCCATTGGCTCACGCGTCTGAAGATCGTGCCCGACGCCGCCGAGGGCCTCGCCGTTTCCGAGGCCGAGCGCGAGCGCGGTGCCGCGATGGCCGAAAAGCTCGCGATGCCGGCGCTAGCGCGGGCCTGGCAGATGCTGCTGAAGGGGCTCGCCGAGGTGCAGACCGCGCACGCACCGCTCACCGCACTCGAAATGGCGTTGATCCGGCTCGCTTATGCCGCCGAGCTGCCGACCCCGGGCGCGATCGTCGAGGCGCTGCAGGACGGCAAGGACGCGGCCGCCGCGCCGGCGCCCACTCAAGCCGCACCCACACAAAGCCCCTCGCCCAGAGCAACCGCACCCGATCCGCCGAAAGCCATGGCAACCGGCGGCGGCGAGGCGCAGCCGGCGATGATCGTCGAATCGGAGAACCCGGCGCCCGAGCCCCAGCCCCAGCTTATGCCACAGCCCGAAGCGGCGCTGCCGACCGCGGACGCGGCCGATCAGCCGCCGCCCGATCCGCGCTCTTTCGAGGAGGTCGTGGCGCTTTTCCAGATCCAGCGCGAGGCGATGCTCTACGCGCACCTGAAGAAGCACGTGCATCTCGTCAACTTCGCCCCGCAACGCATCGAATTCCGCCCCACGCCGGCCGCGCCCGAGACGCTCGCCAACCGGGTCGGCTCGCTGCTCACCGAATGGACGGGCAAGCGCTGGGTGATGAGCGTGAGTCGGGAGGAGGGCGCGCCGACGCTGGCCGAGCAGGAAGAGGCCGCCGACGCGGCGCGGCACGAGAAGGCGGCGAGCCATCCGCTGGTCCGCGCCGCGCTCGATGCCTTTCCCGGTGCGGCGATCGCCTCGGTCCGGGCCTTGCCCGATGCCGCGCCGCCCGAGGACGAAGCCACCGATCCGATCAACGAGGATGACCCGGCATGAAGAATCTCGGCCAGTTGATGAAGCAGGCCCAGGAAATGCAGACCAAGATGGCCGAGATGCAGGAGACGCTGGGCGATATCGAGGTCTCGGGCAGCGCCGGCGGCGGCATGGTCACGGTGCGCCTCAACGGTAAGTCGGAGATGCGCGGCGTTTCGATCGACCCCAGCCTCGCCGACGACGTCGAGGTGCTCGAGGACCTGATCGTCGCCGCCTACAACGACGCCAAGGTCAAGGTCGAGGCGCGCGTGCAGGAAGAGATGTCGAAGCTCACCGGCGGTCTCGAGCTGCCGCCCGGCTTCAAGATGCCCTTCGGCTGAGCCGAAGACACGTCGCCGGCGACCAGGGTACGCTCCGCTCAAGCAGCTGAACGTCTCCCGCGACGCTCTGTCGCAGCAATGTGATGTCGGGCATTCAACGGAATCGGCTCGCTCATCCGTATATCCAATCAAGACTGGGCAGTGCGGCCCCGTTGGGTGCGCATAGCGGCGCGACGACGCGGACCGCAAGAGCTCGGCACGTTGGACCCTAACAATGAAGGTTGCCATGACACGACTGCTGCATGCGGCGGTCCTCGCGACCGCGATCGCGGCGGCCGGGCTTCTCGCCACCGCCGCCGCACCCACTGCTGTTCGGGCCGAGACCAACGTGTCGGTCTCGTTCAGCTATTTCCAGTCGAACCTCTCGCCCCATGGGCGTTGGTACTCGCATCCCCGCTACGGCCAGATCTGGCGCCCTTATGGCCTTGCCGCCGGGTGGCGCCCCTATACCTATGGCCGATGGGTCTGGACCGACGACTACGGCTGGATGTGGACGTCCTACTACGACTGGGGCTGGGCCACATTCCACTATGGCCGCTGGGTCTACGAGCCCGCCGATGGCTGGTACTGGGTACCCGGCTATACCTGGGGCCCGGCGTGGGTTGCCTGGCGCTACGGAGACGGCTACATCGGCTGGTATCCACTGCCGCCCGAGGCGCTGTGGAACCCCAGC
This sequence comes from Alphaproteobacteria bacterium, assembly GCA_037387885.1. GTDB lineage: Bacteria > Pseudomonadota > Alphaproteobacteria > JAPULJ01 > JAPULJ01 > DATKZM01. The sequence continues at coordinate 39,037 of JARRKQ010000061.1, forward strand.
CTCGGCATCGTCTATAGCGGCACCAGCATCTACGGCTACTACTACACGCCGTATTGGGTGTTTGTGCCACAGCGCTATTTCCTGTCGACCACGATCCGAACCGTCGTCGTGCGGCCGCAGGACAACCATCGCTTCATCCACAAAACCACCCGGCATGTGCGCTATCGGCATGTCGGCAACCGGGTGGTCAATCGAAGCATCGACAGGGGCTATGTCCGCCGTGTTACCGGTCGACCGGTTGTGTCGGTGCGGCCGCGTGTGGTGCAGCGGCGAGGCAACTGGCGCAAGCCGCGCCCGGACACCAAAGCCGTGCGGATCTTCCGTCCGCCCGTCGTCGAACGGCGCGATGCCCGGACCCCCGGCGCTCGCCGAATAGCGCCGACGCCCCGCCGCGCGGCGCCGCAGCCCCGGGTTCAGCCCAGAGTACAGCCACGGGCGCAACCGCGCGTCCAGCCACGGGTTCAGCCGCGCGCGCAGCCCAGGGTTCAACCGAGGGTGCAGCCTCAGCCCCGGGTCCAACCGCGTGTTCAGCCGCGACCCCAACCCAGGGTGCAGCCTCGCGTTCAGCCCAGGGTGCAGCCTCGCGCGCAACCGCGAGCGCAACCTAGGGTGCAGCCCCGGGTGCAACCGCGTGTTCAGCCCAGAGCCCAGCCTCGCGTGCAGCCCCGGGTGCGACCGCGCGTCCAGCCGAGGGTCCGACCGCAGCCTCACGTGCAACCGCGACGGCCTGTCCAGCCTCCCGAGGGCGGGGGTGGGACCACCGCACCGTTCCGGCCGCGTCACCTCCGATAGGTGGGTCGGTAGCAAAGGCGGCCATCCGGCTCCGGTGTGTGTTTGATGGCCAAACCATGTTCTCAGCGGGGGCGCAGTGAAGTAGGCTGCGCCCCCCATGGCCGTCTCAGACATCGAAACCCTGATCAAGCTGCTCGCCCGCCTACCGGGGCTGGGCCCCCGTTCGGCCCGGCGGGCGGCGCTGCATCTGATCAAGCGGCGCGAATCGCTGATGGAGCCGCTCGCTGCGGCGCTGCAATCGGCCGCCGCCTCGATCCGCACCTGCTCGACCTGCGGCAACATCGACACCGCCGATCCCTGCGCGATCTGCCGCGACGAGCGGCGCGACGGCGGTCTCATCTGCGTCGTCGAGGAGGTCGCCGATCTCTGGGCGATGGAGCGCGCCGCCGCCTTCAAGGGCCGCTACCACGTGCTCGGCGGCACGCTTTCCGCGCTCGACGGCATCGGCCCGGAAGATCTGAACGTGGCGAGCCTGGTCCGCCGCGTCGAGGCGGGCGACGTGCGCGAGGTGATCCTCGCCACCAACGCCACCGTCGACGGCCAGACCACGTCGCACTACATCACCGACCGCCTCGCCGGATCGGAGGTCGAGATCTCACGCCTGGCCCACGGCGTTCCGGTCGGCGGCGAGCTCGATTTCCTCGACGACGGAACTCTTGCCGCGGCATTGAAAGCCCGCAGGCCGGCATGATGATTATCATGCGAAAGTCGTTTTCAGAATAAAATCAAACTGATATATAGTTAACGATTGGTTAACGACTTCCGGGCATTCTATTCCCCGGCGTGATCGCACGGCAGCGGCAATCAGCACATCGACGATCCCATTGCGCAGGCATCGATCATCCTCGGAGACGGATATCTGAGCGTTGACGTGCCCGCGTCGGCCGCTGCCTTGCCGCCGCCATGATTGTCGGCTTGACTGATGGCCGTGCGGGAGGGGACCGGCACGAGGGAATAAAGGACACTGTCATGATTGAACACAGACTGACCGCGCTCGCCGCGGCAGGCTTGGCTATGTGCGTGGCCGTCGGCGTCGCGACACCGGCCGCCGCCGAAGCAACCGCGCAGGGCGAACAGAAGGTCACGCTGAAGGATCAGAGCGAGGTCGCGGTCACGATCTACAACCGCAACCTCGCCCTCATCAAGGAGCGCCGAAAGGTCCCGCTCAAGGCCGGCCGCAACCTCCTCGCCTTCATCGACGTCTCCGGCCAGATGCGCCCCGAAACCGCGATCCTGAACGCCGCAACGGCGGGCCGCATCAGCCTGACCGAGCAGAACTTCAACTTCGACATCATGACGCGCCAAAAGCTGCTGGAGAAATCCGTCGGCCGGACCGTGCGCATCGTCAAGGTGCACCCGACCACGGGTGCGGAGACAATCGTCGAAGCCAAAGTACTGTCCGCGCTCAAGGGCGTGGTGCTGCAGATCGGCGACCGCATCGAGACGGGCATCCCCGGCCGCATCGTCTTCGACCGCATCCCGCCCAACCTGCGCGAACGGCCGACGCTGGTGATCGATCTCGAAAGCAAGACCGCCGGCACCGAGACGCTCGAGCTCAGCTATTTGAGCCGCGGCCTCAACTGGCGCGCCGACTATGTGGGCGAGCTCAACGCCACCGACGACAAGCTCACCCTCAACGGCTGGGTCACGCTGACCAACCGCTCGGGCACGAGCTACCGGCCGACCACCATCGCCAACAACCAAATCAAGCAGGTCGCGCTGATGAGCGCGCCGGGCGTCACGGTGAAGAAGGAGTACGAGCTGCAGGCCGGCGGCCGCTATTACTACCGCCGCCAATACACCGGCATCGTCAAGCGCCCGGTCAACGTCTTTCTCGCCTTCAAGAACGACAAGGCCTCGAATCTCGGCCTGCCGATGCCGCGCGGGGTCGTGCGCATCTACAAGCGCGACAGCAAGGGCAAGGCGCTCTTCGTCGGCGCGGACCGCATGGACCACACGCCCGAGGGCAACAACGTGCGCCTGCGCATGGGCAAGGCCTTCGACGTGACGGCCGAGCGGCGCCAGGTCGACTACGACCCGACCGTTTACGACCGCCGCACCTACGAGAGCGAGCACGAGATCGTGCTGAAGAACGCGCGGCCCAACGCCGTCACCGTGATCGTGCGCGAGACGATCGGCGGCAAATGGGAGATGCTGCGCAAGACCCACGACTTCACCAAGGTCGCCGCCAACCTCGCCGAATGGCGCATCAAGGTGCCGGGCAAGGGCCGCACGGTGCTGCGCTACCGGGTGCGGGTGCGGTATTAGGGCAGAAAAAAGCGAACCACAGCGGCACAGAGCGGACGGCGCGCGGCCTCATTTCTCTGTGGCCTCTGTGCCTCTGTGGTGAATCTATTTGTAGGGGCGGGTTTCTAACCCGCCCGTGGCGCCGCGTCCCCGCGCCTCACACCTCGCGCAAATGCGCGCGGGCGGGTGGTTCGACCGCCTCGACCGGGACCGCCTCGTCCTCTTCGAGCTCGAGCTCGCTCATCCGGCCGGCGCGCTTGGCGACCTTGTCGTTGGAGATGCGGATCTGGCGGATGTCCTCGTTCGCCTGATCGAAATGGCGCTGCAGGTTGGCGACCCGGTCGTCGAGCAGCCCGACATCCTTCAGCATCTTCTGGAGCTCCGCCTGAATGAGATGGGTCTGCTCGCGCAGGCGCACGTCGCGGAAGACCGCGCGCATGGTCGCGAGCGCCCCCCACAGCGTGGTCGGCGAAACGATGTAGACGCGCTTCCTGTGCGCCAGCTCCACCAGGTCGCGGAAGTTCGACTGCAGCTCGATATAGATCGATTCGGACGGCAGGAAGAGCAGGGCGGCCTCGGCCGTCTCGCCGGGGATGACATAGCGCTCGGAGATATCGCCGACATGCTTGGTGATCGCCGTGCGGAAGGCGCGGCTCGCCTCTTTCAATGAGGTCTCGTCCTTTGCCTCAATCAATGCCTGATAGCCTTCGAGCGGAAACTTCGCGTCGACCGCGACCGGGCCCGGCGGATTGGGCAGGCGGATCAGGCAATCGACGCGCCGGCCGTTGCTGAGCGTCACCTCGAAATCGTAAGAGTCGGCCGGCAACGCATCGGCGACGAGCTGGCCGAGCTGGAACTCGCCGAAGGCGCCGCGCGACTGCTTGTTCGACAAAATGTCCTGCAGGCTGACGACGCGGCTCGACAGCTCGGTGATGTTCGCCTGCGCAGCGTCGATCTTGGCGAGGCGCTCGCGCAGCTTCGTCAGGTTCTCGTTCGTCTTGTCGTTCGTCTGCGTCAGGCTGTCACCGACCCGCCGCCCGACATCGGCAAGCCGGTCGGCAATGGCGCGCTCGTGGTCCATCAGGCGCTGCGAGAGATTGACGCTCTTGGCCTCCTGGTCCTGCGCCATCATGTCGAGCCGCGCCTGCAGCGTCGCCGCCCCGCGCGTGGTCCGCAACACGACCACGACGACGACGACGGCCAGCACTGCCACCAGGGCGAGGCCGACGAGGAGGATCTGGAGCATCGGATCGGCATTCAAGATGTTCTGCATATGTACATTCTTCGTCGATTGCGTGGACGACGTCAAGGCGCCATTAACCATACCACGCCGCCACAAATCTCACGCTATATCTTGCGATATTTCGCATGATGACCACAAGGTATTCCGCCGTGGTTGACGCTCCGGCCGCCGCCGCATACCTAGTAAGACACGGAAAACAGAACCTTAACCCATGGCCCATCTTCCCATCATCACGGCGCCCGATCCGCGCCTCAAGCAGAAGGCCGAGCCGATCGCGAGCGTCGACGACGCGGTCCGCAAGCTGCTCGACGACATGCTCGAGACCATGTATGCGGCGCCTGGCATCGGCCTCGCAGCGCCGCAGGTCGGCGTGCTGAAGCGCGCGGTCGTGGTCGATGTCGCCGAGGCAGACGAGGCGAAACGGGCGCTCAAGCTGATCAACCCCGAGCTCGTCTGGGTCTCCGACGACGACTTCAAATACGAGGAGGGCTGCCTCTCGCTGCCCGATCATTACGCCGAGGTCGAGCGGCCGCATGCGATCCGGGTGAAGCATCTGGACGAGACCGGCGCGGAGAGCGAGCTCGAGGCCGAGGGCCTGCTCGCCACCTGCATCCAGCACGAAATGGACCACCTCGACGGCATTCTCTTTGTCGACCGCATCTCGGCGATCCGCCGCAACGTGATCCTGCGCAAGCTTCTGAAGGCGAAGAAGACGAAGACGCTGCCCGACTACGCCGAGATCTCGATGCGCGTGGCGAGCGAAGCCTGAGGCGCGTTTCCCGATCCAACGACTAGACCAGCCGTGCGCCGATCCGGCCGCGCGTGCTAAACAGCGCGCGCGATGACGCTCCGCCTGATCTTCATGGGCACGCCCGATTTCGCGGTGCCGAGCCTCGATGCCCTGGTCGCCGCCGGGCACGAGATCGTCTGCGCCTACTCGCAGCCGCCCCGCAAGGCCGGACGCGGCCAGAAGGAAAAGCTGCAGCCGGTCCATGCCGCCGCCGAAGCGCATGGCATCCCGGTGCGGACCCCAACGAGCTTCAAATCGCCCGAGACCCAGGCCGATTTTACCGCGCTCAAGGCCGATGCCGCGGTGGTCGCCGCCTACGGCCTCATCCTGCCCAAGCCGATCCTCGAGGCACCGCGCCTCGGCTGCCTCAACATCCATGCCTCGCTGCTGCCGCGCTGGCGCGGCGCCGCGCCGATCCAGCGCGCCATCCTCGCCGGTGACCAGAAGACCGGCGTCACCATCATGCAGATGGACGAGGGCCTCGATACCGGGGCGATCCTGCTCAGGCACGCGGTGGAGATCGGGCGCATGACGGCCGGCGAACTGCACGACGAGCTGGCGGATTTGGGTGCGGCAATGATCGTCGAGGCACTCAAGCGTCTCGAGGCGGGGACCTTGAAAGCGAAACCGCAACCCCTGAAACGCGGTGTTATCTATGCGCACAAGATCGATCGCGCCGAAGCGCGGCTCGACTGGACGAAACCCAGCGCCGAACTCGACCGCACAATCCGCGCCTTCACACCGTTCCCCGGCGCTTGGTTCGAGCATGCGGGTGAGCGCATCCGCGTGTTGAATGCGAAAGCCGCGGGCGGGCGGTCACGCGCCAGGCCCGGCACGGTGATAGACGACGCCTTCACTGTCCGGTGTGGCAAGGGCTTCCTGAAGCTCCGCACCGTTCAGCGCGCAGGCAAGGGGGCCATGGATGCCGACGCCTTCCTGCGCGGCTACGCGATCCCCAAAGGCACGGTCCTTACGTGACCCGCTACCGCATCACGCTCGAATATGACGGCGGCGGCTTCGTCGGCTGGCAGCGCCAGGAGAACGGGCCCTCGATCCAGGCCGCGCTCGAGGACGCCATCGCCAGCTTCTGCGGCGAGCGCGTCACCGTCCACGGCGCCGGCCGGACCGATGCGGGGGTGCATGCGCTCGGCCAGGTCGCGCATTTCGATGTGGAGAAAGCGACCGACGCACAAACGGTGCGCGAGGCGCTGAACGCGCATCTCCGCCCCGCGCCGATTGCCGTGCTGGATGCGGCGGAAGCCGACCCCGCGTTCCATTCCCGCTTCGATGCAACGGAGCGGCGCTATCTCTACCGCATTCTCAATCGCCGCGCCCCGCCGACGCTCGACCGAGGCCGGGCCTGGCATGTGGCCGTGCCGCTCGATGCCGAGGCTATGCACGACGCGGCCCAAGTCCTTGTGGGCAAACATGATTTCACGAGCTTCCGCGCCGCCGAGTGCCAAGCCAAGTCGCCGGTCAAGACGCTCGACGAGATCGCCGTCACGCGCGCGGGTGAGGAGGTGCAGCTCACTGCCCGGGCCCGCTCGTTCCTGCATCATCAGGTGCGCAATTTCGCCGGCACGCTGAAGCTGGTCGGCGAAGGCAAGTGGGGCCGCGGCGACGTCGAGGCCGCGCTCGCCGTGCGCGACCGCAGCGCGGCGGGCCCGACTGCACCGGCCGAGGGGCTCTATCTCGTCGGCGTGCGCTATCCGGACTGAGGACGGGCGCGTTTACGTGCGCGCCATCGCCGCCACGCCGCTGCTGACGACGTAGGTGAGCACCAGATTGAAGGCGACCACGCCGACCGCCTGGATGCTGGTGACCTCAAGCACGAGGCGGCTGATGTACCACTCGTAGACCAGTACCGCGACCCAGGCCAAAACCAGCATGGCGGCCAAGCCCTGGCCGCCGATGCCCTGGGCCAGCAGGACGACCACGAACTGCAGCGCCGTGCCGACCACCTGCGCCCAGTTGATCGCCTGGACGTAGCGGTAGTAGTGGCCGGCGCGGTCCATCCACTGGCTCAGATAGATCATCGCCAGCGGCCAGAGCGCCCAGAGAATGATGTAGGTGAGCCCGGTCGCGAGGACGGTGTACGTCCAGTCCTTGACCGGCGTCGGACGCTCGATCGTGAACAGGATGACGAAGTACATCGGTGCGCAGATCGCCGCCGCCCAAAACGAACGCCAGAACCGCTCGACCGAGTTGTCGAAATGGTCGAGCCCGCCCGCGTCGCCGCGGGCAAGGCGAAGCGCGCCGGCGATCGAATACCGGATCTCGGCGAAGCTGATCACGCGTCCTCGAAATAGCGCGCCAGCACGCGCTCGTAGATCCGGGTGAGCGCCTCGATGTCGGCCGTGGCCATGCGCTCGTCGGCCTTGTGCATGGTCTGGCCGATGAGGCCGAACTCGACCACCGGGCAGTGATCCTTGATGAAGCGCGCATCGGAGGTGCCGCCGGTGGTGCTGAACTCGGGCGCCGTCCCGGTTACCTCCTGCACCGCATCGCGCACCAGCTCGGCCAGCCGGCCGGGTGGGGTCAGGAACGACTCGCCGCTCACCCGCACATCGAGATCGTAGGTGGCATCGTTGCCGTCCGCCATCGCCGCGGCGCAACGCTCGTGCAGCCAGGCGATGACGCTCTTACTCGAATGCTTGTCGCTGAAGCGCACGTTGAAGGTCGCGCGCGCCTCGCCGGGGATCACGTTCGAGGCCGGGTTGCCGACATCGACCGTGCTGACCTGAAGCGTCGTCGGCTGGAAATGCTCCGAGCCGTCGTCGAGCGGCTCCTCGGTGATAGCCACCAGGATGCGCGCAAGACGGTGGACCGGGTTGTCGGCCAGATGCGGATAGGCGGTGTGGCCCTGCACGCCGTGCACGGTCAGATGCGCCGTCAGGCTGCCGCGCCGGCCGATCTTGATCATGTCGCCGAGCGCCTGCGGATTGGTCGGCTCACCGACCAGGCAGTCGTCGAGAACCTCACCCTGGTCCTTCAGCCAGCCGAGCACCTTCACCGTGCCGTTCACCGCATCGCCTTCCTCGTCGCCGGTGATGAGGAGGCTGATGGAGCCGGGGATCTTGCCGTCCTGTGCCGCCTTGAAGCGCGCCACGGCGGCGACGAAGGCGGCGATCGCGCCCTTCATGTCCGCGGCGCCGCGCCCATAGAGCGTGCCGTCCTTGAGCTCGGCGCCGAAGGGATCGACCGTCCAGCCGGCCGGCTCGCCGACCGGCACGACATCGGTGTGCCCGGCGAAGCAGAAATTGGGGCCGTCCGTGCCGAGCCGCGCATAGAGATTGTCGACCCGCTCCGCCCCCTCGCCGAAGGGCAGGCGGGTGCAGGCGAAGCCCAACGCCTCGAGCGCCGCTTGCAGCACGTCGAGCGCGCCCTCATCGGCAGGCGTCACGCTCGGGCAGCGGATCAACGCGCGGGTCAGTTCGATAGGGTCAGGGCGATCGGGTGCGGGCATTCGGCCAATATTGGTTGGGGAAGCGGGGTGGGCGCGACGGGCATCGCCTCAAAGTTGCGCGCGGGCGGGCCGCGGTCAAGCACCGTCACTCCGCTTTTCGCACGAAACAGTGATGACACGGCGCATCCCAAGCGGCCACGCGATGTGTCATACTTAGACCTCGTAGTTCTTTTGAGTGATAGTTCTTTTGAGTGCCGGCGGTTCGGCCGATCTATCTTGGATCCGGGTCATTCAAGGAGCAGTGCCGTCATGTCCGATCGCGCGTTCGCTCTTGCCTGCACGAAATCGGCATCGCAGTGGCGCAGGATGCTCTTGGGATCGCTCGCGGGCGCGCTTGCGCTCGCCTGCCTGGCGATGCCGGCGCGGGCGGATATCCGGGTCGATCTCGAGCTCGTGCTCGCCGTGGACGCCTCGCGCAGCATCGATGCTTTCGAGTACCGGCTCCAGCGCATGGGTTATGCGAAGGCGCTCACCCATCCGGCGGTGGTCGGCGCGATCACGTCGGGCCCGCTGCGCCGCATCGCGGTCTCCTATGTCGAATGGTCGGGCGCGGTGCAGCAGGCGACGCTCGTCGGCTGGACCATCATCGACGGCAAGGCGAGCGCGGCCGCCTTCGCGCGCAAGCTCACCGCCGCGCCGCGGCGCTTCCTCGGCGGCACCTCGATCAGCGGCGCCATCGGCTATTCCTACCGCATGTTCAAGGGCAACGGCATTCAGGGCACCCGCCAGGTGATCGACATTTCCGGCGACGGCGCCAACAACCGCGGCGTGCCCGTCGTGACGGCGCGCGACATGGCGGTGCGCGCGGGCATCACCATCAACGGCCTCGCCATCCTGAACGACCGGCCGAGCCGCCCGCCCTGGCCGGAGGAGCCGGTCGACATCCACTACAAGACCAAGGTGATCGGCGGTCCCGGCGCCTTCATGATGGTGGTCAAAGGCTTCGATGCCTTCGCCGTCGCGATCCGCAACAAGCTGATTCGCGAGATCGCGAGCGTCGATGACGGGCGCCCGTTGCTCATGCAGGTCGGGGTGAAACGCTAGCCAGCCGGCGTCACGCCGCCGACTTCTGCCCCCACAGCTCGGCGCTGGCGATCTTGGCGCCCTCGGCGAGCGAGCGCAGCTTGGCCCACATGATCGTCGGATGGACGCGCTGGGCGAACGGGCTCTGCGCGAAGCCGCAATCGGTGCCGCCCATCACGTTCTCGCGGCCGACCAGCTTGGCGAGGCGGACGAGGCGCTCGGCGACCAGCTCGGGATGCTCGACCACGTTGGTCGCGTGGCTGATCACGCCGGGGACGAGCACCTTGCCGCCAGGATCGACATTCTCCCAGATCCGCCATTCGTGCTCGTGGCGCGGATTGGCGTTCTCGAACAGGAAGTAGCCGACATTGAGCTTCAGGATCAGGTCGATGATCTCCTTGATCTCGATGTCGAAAACGTGCGGGCCGTTCCAGCTGCCCCAGCAGATGTGATAGCGCGCGCGCTCCGGCGGGATGCCTTCGAGCGCGTGGTTGAGCGCCTCCAGGCGCAGCCTCGCCCAGTCGCGGTATTCCTCCATCGTCGCCGGCGGCACCATGCGCTCGTACATGTAGGGCAGGAAGGCGTCGTCGATCTGGACCATGAGCCCGGCATCGACGATGGCGCGGTATTCCTCGCGCAGCGCCTCGGCGAGGCCGAACATCAGATCCTTCTCGTTGCCGTAGTGCCTGTCGACCACCTCCGGCAGAGCGCTCGCCGGCGCCACCACCGGCAGGAAGGCGCCGGTCGCACCGGCCTTCTCCGCCGCGGCCTTGACGTTGGCGATATCGCGCTGAACCGCCTCGTGGCCGGTATAGGTGAGCTTGTCGTTGCAGATGAGCTCGATGCCGAGCCGGCCCTTGAGCCCCGAGGCTTCGTCGTACTCGGCGTAGAATTCGGGAAAGGCCTCGCGGTCGCGGCCCGACAGCGTGCTGCTGCCACTGTCGGCGGCGGCCTCTTCGGGGCTCATCTTCCGCCGCTCGAGCCCGCCGAGGCGGTCGTGAATATAGAAAGCCCAGTTCTTGCCCTTCGAATACTCGCCGTCGCTGACGATATCGATGCCGGCCTCGACCTGCTGGGCCACGACCTCGTCGATCGACTCCTTGAGGCACGCCTCATAGGCCGCCTCGTCGTAGGGCTGGTCCGCCTCGATCAGCTTCATGAAATCGATCAGCTTGGGCGGCCGCACCAGGCTGCCGAGCACGTTGGCGTCGAGCGGCAGGTTTGCCATGTAGAGCACCGCATCGGCGACGTGGCTCACATCCATCGTCGGCTCGGGCTTGATCGAGCCGTCGGCCTGGGGCACGCCTTTCGGGAACGCCGCCGCCAGCTCGGTCAGCGCATTGCCGATATCGATCTGGCCGCAGGCGATGTCGTTCACGCGGCCGTCGAGGGCGAGCGAGCGCGTGAGCCCGGTGATCGCGTGCTTGGTCGAGGTGTAGGGCGCGGAGCCCGGCCGCGGCACATGCGCCGAGATCGAGCCGTTGTTGATGATGCGCCCGCCCTTGGGGTCTTGCGTCTTCATCACCCGGATCGCGGCCTGGGCGCAGAGGAAGCAGCCGGTCAGGTTGACGTCGACGATCGCCCGCCACTTCTCGACCTCGAGATCCTCGATCGGCGTGCCCGGCAGCGCCATGCCCGCGTTGTTGAACAGCACGTCGAGCCGGCCAAACTTGTCCACGGTCTCGGTGAAGAGATCGGCAACCGCGGTCTCGTCGGTGACGTCTGTCGGCACCGGCAGCATGTCACCGCCATCAGCCGTGGCCATGTTCGAGGTTTCGAGCAGATCCGGGGCGCGCCGCCCGGCGATCGCGACGTTGTAGCCGTCGGCCTGTAGCTTGAGCGCTGCCGCACGGCCAATGCCGCTGCCTCCGCCCGTGACGATCGCGACTTTTCCCTCAGGCATCCTATTCCCCCCGGTCTCTTATCGTTGGCGCCATCATAGCCAGCACGACCGTACGAAAACAGGCTTTGGATGCTTAGCCCTCGTTCGACATGCCTTCGTGCCGGGGCAGGTCGTCGGCCGGCTCGATCCATTGGAGATGCTCGCGCCAATAGACGTGGCGGCCGGGCGTCACGGCATTGGGGTCATCGAAGTTGGCGACAAGGAGATGTTGCTCGTCGGGCCAGCGTTCGCCTTCGTAAGCGAGCGGCGTGCCGCAGGTGGGGCAGAAGCTGCGCGCGACGCCGGGCGAGGAGGCAAAGCGCTTCGGCGCATCGCCTTCCCACGATACGGCATCCTTTGGAAAGCCGGCCCAGGTCACGAAGGGCGCGCCCGAGGAACGGCGGCAACTTTCACAATGGCAATGCGCGACCCAGAGCGGCTCGGCCGGCGCGCGGTAGCGCACCGCCCTGCAGAGACAGCCGCCGGTGATGCCGTGCTCGCTCAAGGCCGGCCTCCTTCAAATCAGTCGCGCAGCAGCTCGTTGATCGAGGTCTTGGAGCGCGTCTGCTCGTCGACGATCTTGACGATGACGGCGCAGTAGAGGCTGGGCCCGCCCTTGGGGTCCGGCAGCGAGCCGGGCACCACGACCGAGTAGGCGGGCACGCGGCCGCGATGCACCTCGCCGCTCGCCCGGTCGACGATCTTGGTCGAGGCGCCGATATAGACGCCCATCGACAGCACCGCGCCCTCCTCGACGATCACGCCTTCGGCGACTTCGGAGCGCGCGCCGATAAAGCAGTTGTCCTCGATGATCACGGGATCGGCCTGCAGCGGCTCAAGCACACCGCCGATGCCCGCCCCACCCGAGATGTGACAGTTCTTGCCGATCTGGGCGCACGACCCGACGGTCGCCCAGGTATCGATCATGCTGCCCTCGTCGACGTAGGCGCCGAGGTTCACGAAACACGGCATCAGCACGACGCCCGGCGCGATGAAGGCCGAGCGCCGGACGATGCAGTTGGGCACCGCCCGGAAGCCGGCGTCGCGGAAGCGGTTGTCGCCCCAGCCCTCGAACTTCGAGGGCACCTTGTCGAACCAGGGCGTGTTGCCGCCTGGCCCGCCGGCGATCGGCGCCATGTCGTTCAGGCGGAAGGACAGCAGCACCGCCTTCTTGGCCCACTGATTGACATGCCAGCCATCGCCAGATTTTTCCGCGACGCGCAGATTGCCCGCGTCGAGCGCTTCCAGCGCCGCATGCACCGCCGCGCGCACGGGTCCCGTGGTGTTGGGGCCCACGCTTTCGCGGCTCTCCCAGCCCTCGTCGATGATCGCTTCAAGGTCTTCGAGATTCATGTCCTGCCCCGCCGCTCGGATTTCGCGCGCGGAACATGTGACAGGGGCTCCAGGGTGTCAACGGCGGGCGCCGCCGAATGGTGCGCTGCTAGCTCTCCCGCGCCGACGCAACACCGTGCAGCCAGCCGGCCAGGTCCTCGGTCTCGTGATGGATATGCTCGCCCGGCTCGCCGACATTTGCGTATTCGGTGTCGGTGCGGATCCACACCGTGGTCATGCCGAGCGCATGCGCCGGCTCCAGGTTCTTCGGGATGTCGTCGAAGAACACCGTCGCCTCGGCCTTGAGCGCGAAGGCCTTGAGCGCCCCCTCGTAGATCGAGAGATCGGGCTTGGGGCGGTAGGCGCCGGCGACGATATCGAAGATCGCCTCGAAGTGGTGGCTCACGCCGACCCGCTCCATGACCCGCTCGGCATGATGGCGCGAGGCATTCGTCAGTATGTATTTGGGGCCCTCAAGGCGGGATAGCGCGGCGTCGAGATGGGGGTCGGCCGGCACCGGGCTGTGGTCGATCGCGTGAACGTGGTTAAGGAAGTCTTGCGGCGCGATGCCGTGCTCGGTCATCAGCCCCCGCATCGTCGTGCCGTAGCGCCGAAACAGGTCCTTCTGGACCACATGCGCCGCATCGGTATCGCAGCCCATCAGGCCGCAGATAAACTCCTTCATTCGCGCGTCGATCTGCGCAAACAGGTTGCACGAATGGGGATAGAGCGTGTTGTCGAGGTCGAATACCCAGGCCTCGACATGGCCAAGTTTAGGATGCGCGCCGTCCGGCGCCTTATCAGCGGTCATTCACCATATTTGCGGCGCAAAAACTGGCCCCGCAAGGCCAAATCGAAAGCATTCGTTAAAGAACCTTTTCTAAATTTTAAGCTTGGCCGGAGACAATCCGGCAGGTCTCCCGAAACAACAGCCCGGGCGGGATCGCGTGTTTGGATCGAAGAGCAAACCGGGTGTCTCCGACGAACACCAAAACCAGCCCACGAACATAACGCTCTCGGCGCAATCGGCGGCGCCGGCGCCCATGGCGCCGGCCGCGCTGCCCGGCGGGACCGACGAGGGCGCACGCCTGCGTTACGAGCGCGACCGCTTCCTCGCCTTCGCCTTCTGCGCCTCTGACATATTGATGGAGCTCGACGAGCGGCATAACGTCGTATTCGCCGCGGGTGCGGTGTCCGCCTTTCTGGGCGTGACCTCCGAGTCGGTGGCCAAGCAGCCGCTGATGAATTTCATCACCGCCCAGTCGCGGCCGGCGATCGGCGAGCTGCTCCTGGCGATCCATGACGGCCGCCGCCTGGAGCCGATGAAGGTGCGCCTGAACAGCGCCACCGGCCCGACGCCGCCGATGCTCGCGGTCGGCTACCGGCTCTCCGACCTGTCCAACCGGATCTTCATTACCTTCCGCATGGCGCGCTCGCTGGACGACGACGATCCGACCAATCCGCACCGGCGGCGCGGTGGGCTCCACGACGAAGAGTCCTTCGCCGAGATGGCCGCGCGGCGCCTGCGCTCCAGTGCGGAACATCCCAACGAACAGCTGACGCTGATCGAGCTCGACACCGACCCCGATTTCTCCCAGCGCCTCGACCAGGCCGCAGAGACCGAGCTCAAGGAAACCATCGCCACCTGCCTGCGCGCCAAGTCGGTCGACGGCCGCTCCGCCGGCGAGCTTGAGGACGGACGCTACGGCGTCGTTCACCAGCGCGGCATGGATGTCGGCGAGCTCAACGCGCGCATCGAGGAAGCAACGCGCGCGGCCGATCCGGGCGGCGCCGGCGTAACCGTGCGCGCGGCCTCGGTCGACCTCGTCTGCGACGGCGTCAGCGAGGACGATGCGGCCAAGGCGCTCGCCTATACGATCCACGAATTCTGCCGGGCGCCGGGCGCGCGGCTCACCATGGAGAAGCTGACCCATGGGCTGACCGGGCTGCTGGAGACCAACGCCAAGCGCATGGCCGACGTCCGCCACGTCATCTCCGAGGACGCCTTCGAGATCTACTTCCAGCCCGTCGTCCATCTGAAATCGCAGCGCACCAGCCATTTCGAGGTGCTGTCGCGCTTCACCAGCGTGCAGAAGGGCGTGCCGCCCTACGACTTCGTGCACTTCGCCGAGGAGGTGAACCTCATCTCCGACTTCGATCTCGCGGTTTGTCATAAGGCGACGGCGGCCCTGCGCGCCCGCGCCGACACGTTGGACACCTGGCCGATCGCGGTGAACATTTCCGGGCGGTCCTTCGAGGACCCGGTCTTCCAGGACGGCCTGCTGCGCCTCCTGGAGGACAACCCCGATCTCCGCCACAACCTGCTCTTCGAGCTCACCGAATCGATGGCGGTCGCCGACATCCACGCGACCAACGATTTCGTCCAGGCGCTGCGCGCTTCGGGCCACAAGGTCTGCCTCGACGATTTCGGCGTCGGCGCTGCGGCCTTCGAATATCTCCGCGCCATCGATATCGACTTCGTCAAGATCGACGGCAGCTACGTCCAGAGCGCGCTGGAGAACAAGAAGTCGAGCCACTTCCTGCGCGCCATCGCGGGGCTATGCCGCGACCTCGGTGTGGCCACCGTCGCCGAGATGGTGGAGGACGAGTACTGCGTCAAATACCTGATCACCGCCGGCATCGATTACGGCCAGGGCTACTACTTCGGCCGGCCCGATCCCAAGATGGTGCCGACCATCCCCGCGATGCCCGACGGCATGGGCGCGCGCGGCAGCGGCGCCTCGATGGGCCGCGGTTAGCTCCAGGAGGTTGGGGGTGCCCGGAGCGATCGAAAAAACCAACCCGGCCGCGCCGAACACGTCCACCGGATCCGGCGGACGGCCGTCGCTCGACCGCAATCTGCAAGCGGCGCTGATCGAATCGCGCAAGCGTTACAAGGACTTGGTCGAAATCTCCAGCGACTTCGCCTGGGAGACCGACGGCACCGCCTTCGTCTTCGTCTCGCCCCATGGCGCGCTCGGCTACAGCGCCAAGGATCTGGTCGGCCTCGACGTGACGGCGCTGCTTCAGGACGAGGCCGATGCCGCCGACACACCGTTCAAGGCGAGCCGCCCGGTCAACCGCGTGCAGTTCTGGTGCCGCGCGGCCGATGGCGCGCCGCGCCGGCTCTCGTGCTCGGCCATGCCGATCTTCGACGACGACGGCAAGTGGATGGGCGCGCGCGGCGTTGCCCGCGATGTCACCGAGGAGAGCGGCCTCGAAGAGGCGCTGGCCCGCGCCCATACGCGCGAGCGGCTCTACAATCACGTGCTCACCAGCATCTGGGACACGGTCAAGCCGGAGGACATGCTGACCGCCGCCGCCGATGGCGCGCGCCGCGCGCTGTCCGGCGACCGCTGCCTCATCTGGCGCTTCAATGCCGAAGGCGAAGCGACCCTCGCAGCCAGCTCGGGCGATCCCGGCGAGGACGGCGATGTGCGCCCGCCCGCCAAGCTTCCGGACGAGGGCGCGATCGAGCATCCGGCCGGTGACGGCCACGGGCTCTTCGCCCGCACCGCCGCACGCGACGGCAGCGAAGGTGCGGTCGCCATCATCCGCGATCCCGGCCGTCCGCAGTTCGAGGGCGACGAGAAGCGCCTGTTGAGCGAGCTCGCCTTCCAGTTCGGCATCGCGATGGCGCATGTCGAGCATCAGACGAAACTCGATCGCCTCGCGCGCATCGACGGGCTGACGGGTCTTCTCGTCCGCCGCGCCTTCCTGGAAGTGGTGGGTGGCCGGCTGGGTGCGGCGGGCGCGCTGCTCTACATCGACCTCGACAACTTCAAGCCGGTCAACGATTTGCACGGCCACGAGGCGGGTGACCGCATCCTCTGCATGGTCGCCCGGCAGCTCGAAACGGCGGCGGGCGATCACGGGCTCGCGGCGCGGCTGGGCGGCGACGAGTTCGCGATCTGGCTCGACGACGCCGATGCGCGCGAGGCCGAAGCGGCCGCGCTCGGTTTGCAGCGCGCCGCACGCGAGCTTGCCCCGTACTCGGCCGAGGCCTCGCGCCCGATCGGCTATTCGATCGGCATCGCCGTCCACCGGCCCCATGCGAGCGGGGCGGTGGAAACGCTCGATGCGTTGGTCGCGCGCGCCGACGCCGCGATGTACGCGGTCAAGCACGATGGCAAGGATGGCATCCGCGTCGCCCCCGCGATCGCTAATAGCAACGGGGAGGGATCGAATGACTGAGCTGCCTCCCCGCCGCGGAAAGGCCTACGAGAAAGCGAAGAAGATCGCGCAACGCGGCGACGCGAAGGCGCGGCGCAAGCTCGCAGAGCGCGAGGACGTTCAGCCCGAGCTGCTCTACTACTTGGCCGAGGATGACGAGCCGGAGGTGCGGCGCGCCATCGCGCAGAACGCCGCGACCCCGCCGCACGCCGATTTCATTCTCGCCACCGACCTGCACGAAAGCGTGCGCGAGGGCCTTGCCGGCAAGCTCGCCGGACTCGTGCCGGACCTCGATGGCGCGACCTTCGGCCGCCTGCACAAGCTGACCCGTCAGACCATCGCCACGCTGGCGCGCGACGAGCTGCCGCGCGTGCGCGCAATCATGTCCGAAGCGCTCTCCGAGCTCGACGGCAAGGTGCCGGAGGAGCTGCGGAAGCTCGTTCAGGCGCTCGCCGCCGACGAGGTGCTCGAGGTCGCGAGCCCCGTTCTCGAGCGCTCGCCACTGTTGAGCGAACGCGACATTCTTTCGATCATCACCTCCGGCCCGCCCGACGGCGCGCTCGCCATCGTCGCCAAGCGCGCCGGACTCGGCGAGTCGCTGGCCGATTTCGTGGTCGAGCACGGGGACGAGAATGCCGTCACCCAACTCCTCGCCAACGAGAGCGCGCAGATCCGCGAGGAAACCCTCGACCGCATCCTCGACAAGGCGCCCGAAGTGCCGGAGTGGCACGACCCGCTGGTGCGCCGGCCCCAGCTATCGGTCCAGGTCACCATGCGCATCGCGGGCTTCGTCGCGCGCTCGCTGCTCGACGTGCTGCTGACCCGGAGCGATCTCGACCCAGAGACCGCCGAGGTCGTCCGTGCCATCGTCGCCGGCCGCATCGAGAGCGACTTGCCTGCCGAGGGCGGCGGCGACGAGGAAGAGGAAGACCCCGCCGACGAGGCCCAGCGCCTGCATGCCGAAGGCCAACTCGATGACGCCCGGCTGATGGACGCGGTCAACGCCGGCAAGCGCCGCTTCGCCACCGCCGGTCTCGCGGCGCGCGCAAGCATGTCCTACGAAACCGCGCGCGACCTTCTGGCGACCCGCAGCGCCAAGGCCGTGACGGCGCTTGCCTGGAAGGCGGGCCTGGAAATGCGCGATGCGATCCAGGTCCAGCTCCGCCTCGCCGGCGTGTCGCCGCAATCGGCGCTCTATGCGCGCGACGGCACCGACTATCCGCTGTCGGAAGAAGACCTCGAATGGCAGCTGGAGTTCTTCTCGAAGAGCTAGGCGGTTACGCCACCGGTTAGTCGTCGACCGCTTCAACCTCTTCGATCACCGCGTCATTGCCGATCAGCGTGCCGACGCCGTGGGGCGTGAAGATCTCCAGCAGCATCGCATGCGGCACCCTTCCGTCCATGATAACGGCGGCCTCCACGCCCTGCTCGACCGCTTTGATGCAGGTCTCGACCTTGGGGATCATGCCGCCGTGGATGGTGCCGTCGTCGATCAGCGCCTGTGCGGCCTCGGTGGTGAGGTCCGGGATCAGGTTGCTGTCCTTGTCGAGCACGCCGACGACGTCGGTCAGCAGGAAGAAGCGCGCCGCCCCCATGGCGCCGGCGATGGCGCCGGCCGCGGTATCCGCATTGATGTTGAAGGTCTCGCCCTTGGGGCCGACGCCGATCGGCGCGATCACCGGGATCACGTCTGAGTCGGCGAGGTTGTTCAGAAGCTCGGGCTTGATCTCCGACGGCTCGCCGACGAAGCCGAGATCGAGGATCTTCTCGATGTTCGATTCGGGATCGCGCTTGGTGCGGCGAAGCTTCCGCGCCTTGATGAGCCCGCTGTCCTTGCCGCTCAAGCCGATCGCCGAGCCGCCCGCTTCGTTGATCGACTGGACGATCGATTTGTTGATGGCGCCCGACAGCACCATCTCGACCACGCCCACCGTCTCCTTGTCGGGTCTCCTTGTCGGTCACCCGCAAGCCGTCGATGAACTCGCTCTTCACCGCCAGCCGCTCGAGCATGGCGCCGATCTGCGGGCCGCCGCCATGGACCACGATCGGGTCGATGCCGGCATGTTTCAGCAGTACGATGTCCTTGGCGAACGAAGCCGCCAGGCTGGCATCGCCCATCGCGTGCCCGCCGTACTTGATGACGAAACACTCGCCGGCATAGCGCCGCATATAGGGCAGCGCGTCGGTCAGCACGCGGCCGAGATGGATCCACTCTCTGGCTTCTTTGATCTGGCGGGCTTTGATCATGTCGAGACCTTAGTTGAAGCGTCGTCAGGTCGCCAGCGCCGCGAGCCCCGCGCGCAGCTCGGCGATGCCTGTGCCTTTGAGCGCGCTGGTGGCGGCGATCGTCGGATAGGCGGCGCCGTGCGTCTTGAGCTCCGTTGCGGCTTCTGCAAGGCGGGCGGCCAGCGCGCCGGCCTTCACCTTGTCGCATTTGGTGAACACGGCCTGATAGACCACGGCCGCCTCGTCCAATAGCCCCATGATCTCGCGGTCGCTGTCCTTGATGCCGCGCCGGGCGTCGATCAGCAGACAGAGTCGGCGCAGGTTCGGGCGCCCCGTCAGATAGTCGCGGACGAGGCGCGTCCAGCCCTTGACCTGCTTCTTGGAGACCTTGGCGTAGCCGTAGCCCGGTAGGTCGGCGAGCAGCAGCGCGTCGCCCAGATCGAAGAAGTTGATCTCGCGGGTTCGGCCCGGCGTGTTCGAGGTGCGCGCGAGCGTCTTGCGTCCGGTCAGCGCGTTCAAGAGGCTCGACTTGCCGACATTGGAGCGGCCGGCAAAGGCGATCTCCGGCATCGTAGGCGCGGGCAGGCCGTCGAGCCGCACGACGCCGCGCAGAAAGGTGCACTCCTTGGCGAAGAGAAGCCGTCCGGCCTCCAACGCCTCGGCGTCGAACTCATCATCCATGACGATATCGGAAGCGGGGGGCGGCGGCGGATCACCCAGGCCGGGCCCGGCCATCACCGGCTCCGCCGCTTGCTCCGACCGCGGTTGCGCGGCGGCGTGCGCCCCGATGGCCCGGGCTTGCTCGGCAGCGTGGTGCCATCGCCGTCACCGCCCTCATCTCCGGCGCCATCCTCATCACCGTCGGTGACATCCTCGGCGCCGCCGGCCTCGCCATCAGCGCCATCGGCGGAGGCTTTGGCCTTGCCGCCGGCGCTCTTCGCCGTCGCCGCCGCGACCTTCTTCTTGGGCGGACCGCCGGCCGCCGGTGCTGTCGCCTGGCTGAGCTGGCCGTGGCGCTTCATGATCGTCCATTGCTGGGCCATCGAGAGCAGGTTGTTCCAGGTCCAGTAGATCACCAGGCCGGCCGCGAAAGGCGCCAGCATGAAGGTGAAAACGATCGGCAGCATCATGAAGATGCGCGCCTGCATCGGATCGGGCGGCGCCGGATTGAGGCGCTGCTGCAGCCACATCGATATGCCCATCAGCAGCGGCCAGACACCGATCGAGATGATGCCGATGATGCCGGTGTGCGGCGGCTGATAGGGCAGCAGGCCGAACAGGTTGAGGACCGATGTCGGATCGCGGGCGGAGAGATCCTGGATCCACCAGAAGAAGGGCGCGTGGCGCATCTCGATATTCACCAGCAGCACCTTGTAGAGCGAGAAGAACACCGGGATCTGGATCAGGATCGGCCAACACCCCGCCATGGGGTTCACCTTCTCGCGCTTGTAGAGCTCCATCAGCTCACGGTTCTGCAGCTCCTTGTTGTCGCCGAAACGCTCCTTGATCTGCTGCATCTTCGGCGTCAGCGCCTTCATCCGGCCCATCGCCTTGTAGGACTTGTTGGCGAGCGGGAAGAAGAGCGCCTTGATCACCACGGTCAGCAGCAGGATGGCGACGCCGAAATTGCCGACGACGTGGTTGATCATCACCAGCAGCAGGAAGATCGGCTTGGTCAGGAAGTAGAACCAGCCGAAGTCGATCGAAAGGTCAAACTGGATGATGCCGGGCTTCTCGGCATAGGCGTCGATGACCTTGAGCTCCTTGGCGCCGGCGAAGATGTAGCTGGTGTATTGCGCCGTGCCGCCATTGCCAGCGACGGCGAATCCCTGGCTGTGGATGGCGTCGGCCTGATATTTGTCGAGCGCCCCTTCCTTGCGGTGCAGAAAGCCGGTTTTGACCGGAGCGTCCTGGCTCGGGACGATCGCCACCATCCAGTAGCGGTCGGTGAAGCCGAGCCAGCCGCCGATGCTGTTGTTCTCGATCCGCTTCTTGTCGCGCACATCCTCGTAGCTGACTTCCGACAGCGAGCCGCTGTCGCTCTTCTGCTTGCGGTAGACGCCGTAGGGCCCTTCGTGCAGCACGTACCAACCGGAGGTCTTCGGCGTGCCCGAGCGCGACACGACCGCGTAGGGGTGAAGCTTCACAGCGTTGCCGCGCGAATTGGTCACGCGCTGGATAACGGTAATCAGATAGTTCTTGTCGATCTTGTATATGCGCTCGAACTTGAGACCGCCGCCGTTGTCGTAGGTGAGCGTCACCGGCTGTCCCGGTGCGAGCACCCCGCGATCGGCGGTCCAGACTGTCTTGTCGTTCGGCAGGTCGGACGCTTTCACCGCCGCGGCCCCGCCGCTTCCCGGCACCCAGCCATACTCGGCGAAATAGGCGTTCTTGGCGCCGAACGGCTCAAGCAGCTCGACGGGCGGGCTCGTTTTCGCCAGCTCGGTCCGGTACTTGACTAGGGTCAGATCGTCGAGCTTCGCGCCGGTGAGCGAGATCGAGCCCTGGAGGCTCGGCGTCTCGATGCGCACGCGCTTGGTGCGCGCCAGGATCTTTTCGCGACTTTCACCCGCGGGCACGGCCGGCGCCGCCCCCGGCACGCTGGGCGCCCGCGCCGTCGAGCCCGCGCCGGGCACGCTCGGCTGGGCCGTGCCGCCGGTGGTTCCACCGCTCGTTCCCGCCGCACCCGTCGAGCCCGGCACCTGCGGGGCGCGGCCGGTGGGTGCGCCGGGCACGGTCTTGCCGGCGGTCTGCTGACCGCCCTGTTGCGGCTTCGGCTTGTTTCCGGGCAACAGGAACTGCGAGACCAGGATGATCGCGACCGAGATCACGATCGCAAGCAGCAGATTTTTCTGGTCGCCCATCAGGCCTGCTCTCCGCTGGTGACGGTCGACCGGCGCCGCTCGCCCGGCTTCGGCACCGGATCATAGCCGTGCCCGCCCCAGGGATGGCAGCGCGCGATCCGGCGCAGCGCCAGCCAAGCGCCGACAATCGCGCCGTGACGCTGCACCGCCTCGGCGGCGTAGGCCGAGCAGGTCGGCAGATACCGGCAGGTCGGTGGCATCATCGGCGACAGCACATATTGGTAGATCTTGATGAGCGCGATCAGCACGAAACCGAGCGGCATCAGCACAAGCCGAAGACCCTGATTCAACCGTGCGCGCATCGCCTCAATCCCCGGACCTGGTTGTCGCTTTGTCGACCTGGCGCTTGGTCTCGACGCCGCCTTTGACGTCGCCGTTGACATCGCCCGCGATATCGCTCTTTCGCACACGAAGCCGCGCCAAGGCGGCCCTCAAATCATCCTTCAGCGCGGCGAATTCACGCGTCAGCGTGGCCCCACGCGCGATCACCACATAGTCGTGCCCCGGCGCTGCCAGCTCCGGCATCACCGCTTGGACTACCGCGCGCAAACGGCGCTTGGCCCGGTTGCGCTCGACCGCACCGCCGACCTTGCGGCTGGCGGTATAGCCGACGCGAAACGGCGCGTCCTGCGCCGCCGTATCGCCAGGACTGCCGCGCGCCTGCAGCACAAGGCCGGGCGCCGCCCATTTGCGGCGGCCGCGCGCGACGCGAAGGAACTCCGAACGTCGTGTCAGCCTGCCGATCTCGGCGGGCATGGCCTTCAGGCGGAGAGGCGCTTGCGACCCTTGGCCCGTCGCCGAGCCAGAACCTTGCGGCCGGCCACGCTGGACATGCGTGCGCGGAAGCCATGGCGGCGCTTGCGTACGAGCACGCTTGGCTGAAAGGTGCGTTTCACGGCTGACGTCCCTTGAGGCAAGAAATGATAAGGAAAGCGTGGCCGTGCATATACGGATTGGGCCTTTGGAAGTCAATGTAGCGGGCGCATTGAATGCGACCGGCCGGCGCTCGGCCCCGGTCCTTGGAGGCATAGGCCCCGCCCACGCCCCCCTCACACGATGGTGAATGACGGTGAATGGCGTGACCGCCGCCCATCCTTATTTTAAGGTGCCTCAAGTCAAGGCGAGCGGCCCGCTGCGGCGAGCATCGACATCGCCAAGGTTCGATACGCCCGGGGGACCGGACGGCTCGGCATAAGCGCCGGCGCCGGTACGGAGAGCGGGCAGGACCGATCGGGGTCAGCACCGATACAGGGACGCGACGCATGCCTGAGCAAAAGGCGCCGCCTGCCGACGGACCGATCGGCGATCCGGCCCCGGCATCGAAGTTCTCGCTCGCCAAGCTGATCCCGCTCGGCATTTTGCTGGCCGGGCTGATCGCCTTCTTCGCGACCGGGCTCAACAAATATGTGAGCTTCGCCGAGCTCGCCAAGCACCACACCGCGCTCGCGGCCTGGGTGCAGGACAATTTCCTGCTGGCCGTGCTGTGCTACGTCGCCGCCTATGCCGTGATGATCGCCTTCTCGCTGCCGGGCGGGGCCGTGGCGACGATCTTCGGCGGCTTCCTCTTCAGCACCGTGGTCGACGGAATCCCCGGCACCATCCTCGCCGCCGCGATCGTCGTGATCGGCGCTACGGTCGGCGCCACCGCACTTTTCCTCGCCGCGCGCACCGGCTTGGGCGAGCCCTTGCGCGCGCGGGCCGGACCGAACCTGAGACGCATGGAGGCGGGCTTTCGCGAGAACGCGATGAGCTATCTCCTGGTGCTGCGCCTGGTGCCGCTCTTCCCGTTCTGGCTGGTCAATCTGGTGCCCGCCTTCCTGGGCGTGCCGCTCCGGACCTACGTCATCGGCACCTTCTTCGGCATCATGCCGGGCACCTTCGTCTATGCCAGCGTGGGCAGTGGCCTGGGCGCGATCCTGGAGGCCGGCGAAAGCCCCGATCTCGGCATCATCTTCAAGGGCGAGATCCTGATCCCTCTCCTCGGCCTGGCGCTGCTGGCCCTGATCCCGGTGATCTACAAGCGGATCAAGACCAAGCGATAGCGCCGGTGCGCACCCCCGTGTGACGGCGGCTCACGCCAATCAACGACGTTTCACGGTTATTTGATCCCAATTGATTCCTTTAGATGGGCCGGGGCCCATAGATTCAAACCCGGACGCGGACGGCGGACTAGTCGTCGTTTGATTCCAGGCCGGCGGTCCAGACACGCAAGCGAGCGTCGGCGCATCCCATCACCAGGAGGCTTCATATGCTTAATAAGAAAACCGTCATTGCCCTTTCCGTCGCCGCCCTCGCCGCCTCGACCGCGGCGCTGCCTGCCGCTGCCGCCGGCACCGACAACCCCGTGCAGATCGCCGGTTGCGGTGCTTGTGGCGCGAAGAAGGGCTGCGGTGCCTGCGGCGCGAAGAAGGGCTGCGGCGCCTGTGGTGCCAAGAAGGGCTGCGGCGCCTGCGGTGCCAAGAAGGGCTGCGGTGCGTGTGGCGCGAAGAAGAAATAATCAAACGACGCGTTTAGGGGCGGGCCACCGCCCCATCTAGGGCCCATTTGGGTTAGGGCGGCGCATCCGGGAAAACCGGGTGCGCCGCTCGCTTTTTCGGGCCCAGCGCCAAGCGCTGCCATTACCCTTCGCCGGGACCGCAAAAGACACTATATTTCGCCCATGCCGGGCAGATCGCTCCTACCGCCCCTGGTGCACAGCCTGTCGGCCAGATTGCTGGTCTTGACGGTGCTCTTCGTCATGCTTGTCGAGGTGTTCGTCTACGCGCCCTCGATCGCGCGCTACCGCAAGGTCTATCTCGACGACCGCATCGCCGACGCGCATCTGGCGACGCTGGCGCTGGAGGCCGCCCCCGACTTCATGGTCGGCCAGCAGCTGCGCCGCCAGCTCCTCGACCATGCCCGCGCCTACGGCATCATCACCATGAAGCCGGGCTCGCGAAAGATCACGCTGCTGCGCGACATGCCGCCCACGGTCGATTTGAAGATCGATCTGCGCAAGGAGACCTTCTTCGGTCTCATCATGGATGCCTTCGAGACCCTGTGGCAGAGCAGCAACCGGGTCTTGAGCGTGATGGGCCCGTCGCCCAAGGACAAGAACACGATGATCGAGGTGGTGCTCGACGAAGAGCCGCTGCGCATGGAGATGCTCGACTACTCGCGGCGCATCCTGCTGCTGTCGCTGATCATCTCCTTCGTCACCGCGGTTCTGGTCTATCTCAGCCTGCAATGGCTTTTGGTGCGCCCGATGCGCCAGCTGACCGCGAACATGACCGCCTTTTCCATGGCCCCGGAGGATGCGACCCGCCTGATGTCGCCTTCGGCGCGGAGCGATGAGATCGGCGTGGCCCAGCGCCAGCTCGAATCGATGCAGCGCGCGCTGCGCGATGCGCTCCGCCAGAAGACGCGGCTGGCCGCACTCGGCACGGCGGTCACCAAGATCAACCACGACTTGCGCAATCTGCTCTCGACGGCGAGCCTGCTCTCAGAGCGACTGGAGGGCGCCAAGGATCCCAAGGTGCGCGAGGTCGCGCCGCGCCTGGAAAGCGCCCTCGACCGCGCCGTCGTCCTCTGCACCGACACGCTCGACTTCGCCAAGTCGGAGGCGATCGAGCCGAAGCCGATGCCGGTCGACCTGCATAGCCTGGTCGAGGACGTCGCCGGCACTTTGCCGGTGAAGCAGAACGGCGGCGGCTCGACCCTGACCAGCACCGTGCCGCCGAACCTCACGGCGCTCGCCGACCGCACGCATCTTTACCGGGCGCTCTCCAATCTCGGCGCCAACGCGGTTCAGGCCGGCGCCGCGAATATCACGATCAGCGCCGCGGCGGCGGGCGGCCGTGTCCACATTGACGTCGCCGATGACGGCCCCGGCCTGCCGCGGAGCGCCCGCGAGCATCTCTTCGCGCCCTTCGAAGGCTCCGGGCGCAGCGGCGGATCGGGGCTCGGCCTCGCCATCGCGCGCGAGCTCACGCAGGCCCAGGGCGGCGATCTCAGCCTCGTGGAGAGCAGCGACAAGGGCACGACCTTCCGGATCGAGCTGCCCAAAGCTTAGGCGTTTCGCGCCCTTTCCGCCCTATCCATAGGCACAATCACGGGCATGGATTGTGCACTGCACCATTCTGGGCTATGCTCCCGCCTCGCCGCCCAACACCGGCGGCCGGGTCAGCCGTGGGAGGACCGAGATGAGCGCCGAAACCAGGACCAAGCGCGTCACCATTCCAGAAATCCGCGCCCGCAAGGGCGGCGAGCCGATCGTCTGTCTTACCTCGATCTCGGCGCAGACCTCACAGCTGCTCGACGAGCATGTCGATCTGCTGCTGGTCGGCGATTCGCTGGGCATGGTCTTCTACGGCATGGACAGCACCGTCGGCGTCACCATGGAGATGATGGTCAGCCACGGCGCCTCGGTCGTGCGCGGCTCCGACACGGCCTGCGTCATCGTCGACATGCCCTTCGGCTCGTACCAGGAATCGCCGCAGCAGGCCTTCCGCAACGCCGCGCGCATCATGGGCGAGACGCGCTGCCAGGGCGTCAAGCTCGAGGGCGGGGTGGAGATGGCCGAGACGGTCGAGTTCCTCTCCGAGCGCGGCGTACCGGTGCTCGGCCATATCGGGCTCATGCCGCAATCCGTGAATCGCCTCGGCGGTTTCAAGGCGCAAGGGCGCACGCCCGAAAGCGCGGCGCAGATCATGGCCGACGCGAAGGCGATCGAGGCCGCCGGCGCCTTCGCCATCGTGGTCGAGGGGGTGATCGAGCCGCTCGGCAAGTCGATCACCGACGTGCTCGAAATCCCCACCATCGGCATCGGTGCCTCGCCGCATTGCGACGGCCAGATCCTGGTGACCGAGGACGTGATCGGCCTCTTCTCCGACTTCACGCCGAAATTCGCCAAGAAGTTCGCGGCCATCGGCGAGGCGATCTCCGAAGCCGCTGCTGAATATGCCGCCGACGTCCGCGCCCGACGCTTCCCCGCCAAGGAGCATTGCTACGGCATCACCGCCAAGGAGGGCGGCAAGGCGAAGACGCGCGCCGCGGGGTAGCGGAATGCGTTCGGCGGAGGCCCCCTCACTCCTGAAACGCCAGTGGCGTTTCGGCGCTGAAAGCGCATGAGGCATATAAGGTTTCAGCAATAGAACCAGCGTAGCGTGTCGTTAGATACTCCGTCCGCAACGAGGCGCCGAAGGTGCTTGAGACAACAAGATGCGCATGACAACCAAACCCGCCATCAAAACGGTTCGCACCGTGGCCGACCTGCGCGCCGTCGTCGCGGCCTGGCGCGACGAGCGGCTGAGCGTCGGCCTGATCCCGACCATGGGCGCGCTGCATGAGGGCCACCTGGCGCTCGCCCGCACCGCCAAGGCGCAGTGCGACCGCGCCGTCGCCTCGATCTTCGTGAACCCGACCCAGTTCGGGCCATCCGAAGATCTCGACCGCTACCCCCGGCGCGAGGAAGAGGATGCGGCCGCCCTCGCCGCGCTCGGCGTCGAGCTCATCTTCGCGCCCAGCGTCGAGGAGATGTATCCGGAAGGCTTCGTCACCACGGTCAGCCTCACCGGCCTCGCCGAGCGCCTGGAGGGCGCGCACCGGCCGGGGCATTTCGCCGGCGTCACCACCGTCGTCTCCAAGCTCCTGATCCAGGCCGGCGCCGACTGCGCCTATTTCGGTGAAAAGGACTACCAGCAGCTCCGCGTCGTCACCCGCATGGCGCGCGACCTCGACATCGCGACCACCATCGTCGGTGTGCCGACGGTGCGCGAGCCCGACGGCCTGGCGCTGTCATCACGCAACGAATATCTGAGCCCCGAGCAACGCGCCGTAGCACCCGCGCTCAACCGCGCGCTGGTCGAAACCGCGGCAGCGGTGGCGGCGGGGGGCGAGGCCGGCAAGGCCGCATCCGACGCCGAGGCGGCGCTGATCGCGGCCGGCTTCGATGCGGTCGATTATGTCGCCGTTGCCGATGCCGAAACGCTGGAGCCGATCGAGACCATGGCCGGCCGGCCCGCCCGCGTGCTCGCCGCCGCCTTCCTCGGCAAGACGCGCCTGATCGACAACGTGCCGGTCAAGACCACCTGATTGTGGATATCTAGGGGTTTACGCACAGCTTACCCACTAGATATGGGGTAAACTAGGCGCTACCGAAACAGCGGCAGCGTCTCCGGCCCGGCCTCCACGCGCAAGTGCCGCACCTCCTCGCCCAGCATCTCTGCGAGCCGTGCCGCCGCCATCGCGCGGTGGCAGCGTTCGTGATCGCGCTCCATGCACATGAGCGCGACCGACCCGTCGCGTGCCCGCGCGGCCGCCTCGGCGAGACCGGCCTGCCCCTCGGCGCTGTCGAGCTGATCGGCATAGATGCGCCGAAACTCGTCCAGCCGGCCCGCCTTGGCGGCCTCACGTCCGGCCTCGGGATTGCCGAGGGCGGGCAGATGCTCGTAGGCGATCCCCGCCGTCGCCAGCGACGCCGATAGGTTGCGCTTGGCGAATTCGGAACGCCGCGACCACGGCAGCGCACGCACATCGAGCAGCCGGTTGATCGAAGCCGATTTGAGCGTGGCGACGAAGTCGTCGATGCTCGCCCCCTGATAGCCGATCGTCGCCAGCATCAGAGCACCTTCCGCCGCTCGCGCCGGAACATCGGCCGCCACGCGGCGATGCTTTGCGGCCGTTTTGCTGGATCGAGCGCGAGCCCCGCATCGACTGCCGCCATGAACTGCGCGTTATGACGGCCGGTGTCGTGATCGGCGGTGGGCAACGACTGCTCCTCCGCCGCTCGATCGCCCGCGCTCTGCGGCCGAGAGGGCCCGCATCGCCGCGGCCGGCTCCGCTGAGCTCCGGCGCACGGTAGGGGTCGGCGGTCGTCGCCAAAGAACCGACCGTGCCGGCGGCCGCCGCGCCGAGCTCCGCCAGACAGGCCCGCGCACAGGCGATGCGCGAGGCGCCCATATCGGTCCAGAGCAGCACCCCGTTCGGCAGGAAGAGGACGGCGTCGAGGGTGATCGCGTGATGCACCGCACCGGCGGCATGGATCGCCTCGAGACCGTCCAGCAGCGGATCGAGGATCTGGTAAAGCTCGCGCTGGCTGAGCGATCCTTCCGGGCCCATCACCGAGGCGAGCGTGGCTCCCTCGCGCCGCGCGGTCACCCGGTAGGAGGTGCCCTCGTAGCGAATGAGGTCGATCGTCGCCAGCACATTGTCGTGGGCGAAGCCGGCGAGCACCTGCGTCTCGCGGCTGAAGCGCTCGCGCTGATCATCGAAGAGATCGTCGCGCTCGTAGTCCGGCTCGACATACTGGCCGGTGCGGCGCGCGATCCCGCGCGGCAGGAACTCCGCGATGGTCACCGCCAGGCGGTCGCCGGTCCGGTCCGCGGGATAGTAGAGCGCATAGCCGTCATCCGCGGGCGCGCCGCGAATCTCGTAGCCGCGAAAGGCGAAGCCCACGGGCAGGGTCGCGCGTTCGGTTTCGCTCATCGCGCTGATGATCGGCGGTCAGCCATCAACCCAGCGTAGAATTCGCGCGCGCCGTTGACAATCCGGATTAACAGCATGGGCGGACTGCGCGAAACCTACGTGGCGGCCTCGGGCTTGCGTTTCGGCTCTACGACCACCAGGACAACGGCGGAGAGCACCAGGATGAGCGCGGTCATCTCGCGCCAGCCGATCGTCTCACCCAGCACGGCCGCGCCCGAGAGAAGCCCGAAGGCCGGCACCGCCAGCGTGCTGATCGAGGCGATGCCCGCGGGGAACAGCGCCACGGTGCGGAACCAAACGAGATAGGCGAGCACCAGGCCGATCACCGTCGTATAGATCGCCGCCCACCAGGCCGTCGCGCTCGCCTGGTGCAGCGTGAAGGGCTCGGTCGTCGCCGCGATGATGACGATCGGGATCGAGCCGATGAGCAAGTGCCAGCCGGCGAAGCTCATCGGCGGCACCGCCCATTTGACACGCTTGGTGATCACGGTACCCGCGCCGAACGACATCGCCGCCCCGGTGATGCAGATGATGCCGAGCGGCTGGTCCCCGAACTTGCCGAGCGACGGCCACAGCAGGACCAGGATGCCGCTGAGCCCGATCGCGATCGCACCCAGCTTGCGGAGCGTCAGCGCCTCGCCGAGGAAGATGCGCGCCAGGATCACCACCCAGAGCGGCGCGGTGTAGCCGAGCAGCGCCGCCTGCCCGCTCTTCAGCAGCTTCACCCCATAGGCCGCGAGGATCAGCCACCCCGTCACGTTGGTGATCGAGATCGCCAGCAGCGCTCCCCACTGGCGGCGCGGCACCCTGATCGGCCGGCGGCTTGCGAGCGCGATACCGAGCAGCATGAGCCCGGCCGCGATCGCCGTGACCGCGCGGTACTGCCAGATCGGCATCTCCAGCACCGACAGCTTGATTGCCGGCCAGTTCGAGCCCCAGCAGATGGTGATCGCCGGGAACAGCAGAAAACGCGACAGCCCCTGTGCGGTCGGGGGTGCGGCCTGGTCGGACATGGTCGGTTTTGCTCGGCTTTCCGCCCGCTCGTGAGCTTACGGACTCAAGGGGGCTTGAGAAGGGCGTCAGGGCTTGGGCCGCGACTCGATGATCGGCTGCGCGTATTGCGGCTCGGTGTCCCAGGGGAAGTGGATCCAGGTATCCTGGCTCACCTCGGTGATGAAGCTGTCGACCATCGGCCGGCCCGCGGGCTTGGCATAGACCGTGGCGAAGTGGGCCTCGGGCAGAAGATCGCGCACCAGCTTCGCGGTGGCGCCGGTGTCGACCAAGTCGTCGACGATCAGCCAGCCCTTGCCGCCCTTGTCGGTTGCCGGCGATTTCAGGATCTTGGGCTCGCCCTGATCCATGTAGTCGTAGCTCGCCACGCCGACGGTCTCGATGATGCGGATCTCGAGCTCGCGCGCGACGATCGCCGCCGGCACGAGACCGCCGCGCGTGATCGCGACCACGCCCTCCCAGGGCCCGAGGTCCAGCAGCCGCCAAGCGAGAGCCTTGGCATCACGGTGGATCTCCTGCCAGGAAACCGGAAAGAATTTGCTGCGCGCCGGCGCGTCGTCGTCGCTCACCTGCCTACCTCCCCCACGGACCTGTTGGCACGGGCCCCGGTATTAAGAGCGAAGCGCCGGTTCAAGGCAATGGCATGGCAGGCATGACGAGGCGAGGGCAAAGGCAATGAAGTTGGATTTCGATAGCTATCGCCGCTTCTCGGTCGTCTATCCGCATATGAACGGGCTCGGCGGCGACGGCTTCTGGCTCATTTCGACGCCCGAGGGGCGCCCGCCGCGCGCGATCACCGCCGTCGGTGCGGCGGGTCAGGCCGTCGACGAGGCTTACTACCGCGCGCGCGGTGTCGACGTCATCCCGAGCCGCGGGCCGCTCGCGGCGAACACTGTTGCCGGAACCGTCTCCGGCTGGCAGGAAGCGCTCGCGATCAGCGCCGAATGGGGCGGGCGGATGACCGTCGGCCGTCTGCTCGAGGATGCGATCTGGTACGCGCAGGAGGGCTTTCCCGTCACCCGCGCCCAGCACCGCTTTACCGTGGAAAAGCGCGACGAGCTCGAGGACGTGCCCGGCTGGGCGGGGCTTTTCCTCAACGACGGCTTCGTCCCGGACCCGGGCGACACCTTCAAGCAACCGGCGCTCGCCGCCACGCTGACGCGGCTCACCCAGGTCGGCTTCGATGATTTCTACCGCGGCACGCTGGCTCATGCGATCGCCGCCGACCTCGCGCGCGCCGGCAGCCCGGTGACCGCCGACGACCTCGCCACCCACCAGGCCCGCGAGACCGAGCCGCTGTCGGTGAAGCTCAAATCGGGCACCGTCTACAATGTGCGCCCGCCGAGCCAGGGCCTCGCCTCGCTGGTCATCCTCGGCCTTTTCGACCGGCTGGGCGTGGAGGAGGCCGACGGCTTCGATCACGTCCATGGGCTCGTCGAGGCGACCAAGCTCGCGATCCGCATCCGCAACGCGAATGTGACCGATCCGGTCTATATGGGCGCCGACCCGGCCGACTTCGTGAACGACGCCAACCTCGATGCGCGCGTGCGCTCGATCAGCATGAAGAAGGCGATCGCCTGGCCCGACGAGGCGGTGCCGGGCGACACGGTCTGGCTGGGCGCGGTCGACGGAGAAGGCCGCGCCGTCTCCTTCATTCATTCGATCTACTGGGAGTTCGGCTCCGGCGTGGTGCTCGAGGAGACCGGCATTCAGTGGCAGAACCGCGGCAGCTCGTTCACGCTGTCGGAGGATCAGCACAACTATCTGCGCCCCGGGCGGCTGCCCTTCCACACCAACAACCCCGCGCTGGCGCTGCTCAACGACGGACGTGTCATGGTCTATGGGAGCATGGGCGGCGAGGGCCAGCCGCAGAGCCAGTCCGCCGTCTACTCGCGCTATGCGTTGTTCGGCCAGGACCTGCAGGTTGCGATCACCGCGCCGCGCTGGGTGCTGGGCCGCACCTGGGGGGCGCCCAAGGTCGAGCTGCGCATCGAGGACCGCTTCGACCCCGCCGTCATCAAGGCGCTTCGCAAGGCCGGGCATGCGGTCGACCTGCAGCCGCCGCTGACCGACCTGATGGGCCATGCCGGCGCCATCGTGCTGCATCCCTCGGGGCTGATGGAGGGTGCGAACGATCCGCGGAGCGACGGCGCCGCGGTTGGGTACTAGCGCGACCGCACACCGCTAACCCGTTGATCCGTTAACCATTTTTTAACCATTCGCTGGCCAGGCCAGCGGCCGATCTCCTAAGATATCGCCATCCAATAAGAACGCTACTCAGGAGGTCGGGTAATGAAACTGCGTCACGCAGCGATCATAAAGCTCGCGGGGCTCGCGGGACTCGCGCTCACCCTCGGCGGGTGCGGCATCACCACGCAGACCAGGCAGATCCAGATGGGCGACAACCAGCCCGCCTACCACGTCACCTGCAACGGCATCTTCAACGACTTCAACGTCTGCAAGGTGAATGCGGGCCGGGCCTGTCCGAACGGCTATGTCATCCTGCGCTCGGTCGACCAGATCGGCCAGATCCCGTTGACCAAGACCTATTACATCACCGGCATCCGCCGCAGCATGACCGTGCGCTGCCAGTAAAACGGTATTGCCAGCAAGATTGTAGGACGCTTCTATTCGCCGCGGCCGCCCGCGCGTGACAGCGCGGCGGCCGCGGTGGAGAATGACCGGGCCCGCCGACACCCATCGAGGAGCGCGCGCCCATGTCCGCAAATATCGCCGCCGAAAAATTCGTCAGCATTGAAAAAGATGGCCGCGTGGCCGTCGTCCGCTTCGACCGCGGCGACAAGGCGAACGCCATGTCGTTCGCGGTCATGGACGCGCTGCAAAACGCCGCGCTGGAGTTGGCGCGCGATGCCGAGCTGTCGGCGGTTGTCCTGACCGGCCAGCCGCGCCGCTTCACCCTCGGCTTCGATCTGCGCGATCCGG
This sequence comes from Alphaproteobacteria bacterium, assembly GCA_037387885.1. Lineage (GTDB taxonomy): Bacteria > Pseudomonadota > Alphaproteobacteria > JAPULJ01 > JAPULJ01 > DATKZM01. The sequence goes on from JARRKQ010000061.1 coordinate 72,493, forward strand.
AGACGATGGCGGTGGCGCGCGCCGGGCTCGCCGAGCAGCGCCACCGTCTGCGCGCCGGCCGCGATCTCTGCGAGGCCTGGACGCGGCTCGAGCCGCTGACCATCGCGGCCGTCGAGGGCTGGTGCGTCGGCGGCGGGGTCGCGCTCGCCGCCGCGCTCGACCTTCGCATCGCCTCGGCCGACGCCAAGTTCTATGCCCCGGAAATCGAGCGCGGCATGAATATGTCCTGGGGCTCGGTGCCGCGCGTGACCACGCTTGTCGGCCCGTCCCGTGCGAAACGCCTCTTGATCCTGGCCGAGCAGATCGACGCGGCGACCGCGCGCGAGTGGGGCCTCGTCGACGAGATCGTGCCCGACGGCGAAACCCTCGCGGCTGCACGCACGATGGCGGCGCGGGTCGCCAAGCTGCCGCCCGTGCCGGTTCGGATGATCAAGCAGGGTATCGAGCGCGCCGCCCATCCGCTGGCCGAAGCACTCAGCGCGATGGACCGCGACCAGTTCGCGCTCGCGCAACGCTCGGAGGACTACGGCGAGGCGGTCGCCTCGTTCCTGGAAAAGCGCGATCCCGACTACACGGGGCGTTGAGGGGAAAGACGCCGCCGGCTCTAACGCACGAAGATTCGCACCTCGTCCGACTTTGCGCTCGGGCTGGTCTCGGTGGTGATGGTCACGCGCTCGGGCGGCACGCCCATATCGGCCATCGCGAAACGGACCTCCTGGGCGCGGGTGAGGGCGCCGGGCTGGCGCGCTTCACTGGGCGCCACGCCGACCACCTCGAAGGCGAGATCGGGCCGCTGCTTCAAGGCCGCCTGCAGCGCGCGGTACAGCGCATCCTTGTATTTGACGTCGGGCCGGGTGAAGCGGATGCGCACGAGCGGCCGCGCCGAGCGGCTTCGGCGTGCCTTGGCATCCTTGGCGCCACCCGGACGCAGCGCCTCCTCCAGGCTTCGCGCCTCGAGCGGCCGCACGCGTGTCGTGGGCTTGCCGGCGTCGCCGGCCACCGCCTCGGCCAGCATATCGAGCCCGTGGCTTTGCTCGCGGGCATAGGCGCTCTGCTTTGCGATATCGACCTGGATCTCGGCCAGCATGTTGCGCGGGAGGGTATCGGTTTCCTGGATTACCGGCGCCAGTGCCGCAAGCTCGCGCCGCGCGACACGGTCGCGCGTGCGCCCCTGGGTCTTGCGCAAGTTCACCTGCAGCCGGCGTGTCTGCGTCGCCGTTCCATTGATCCGTGCGGCAAGCGCGTTGAGCTTCAGCAGATCGCCGTTGATCCGCCCGAGGCGGCCCCGCGCCTCGCGCAAATTCTTGCGGTAGTCCGCGTTGTCCTCGGGCAGCCGCCGCTCCGTTGCGAGGCCGAAGCCGGCGACCGCCTTCTTGTATGCCGCATGGTTGAGCCTGATCGAGCGCCGGGTGCGCTGCAGCTCGTCGTCCTGCCGGTAGACCTGCGCGCGCAAAGCGTCGTTCCGGCGCGCGAACGCCGCGGCGACAGCGGTGGTGGTGGCGGGTTTCTTCTCGGCCGCCTTCGGTTTCTTCCGCGCGCCGGGCAGGCCGCCTATCGCTTTGTCTTTACGAAAGCGCGTCCGCCCCAGCGCCGGCGGGGCGACACCGATGGGCCCGCTGGCAAGCTGCGGCGGGATCGTGCCTTTCTCGCCGGGG
>JARRKQ010000062.1:0-15565 GCA_037387885.1 Alphaproteobacteria bacterium
TCCTGCAGGCCGATTACACGCGCGTGGCCGAGGTGCATTTCCGCGCCGGCTACGTGCCCGCGCACAAGGACAAGGCCGCCTTCACGCAGGCGATCCGGGCGATCGCCGAGCCCATCTTAGGTCTGCCGCTGGCGGAGATCTCGCTCGCCAAGCTGCTCGGCCTGATGTTCCAGGTCACCGAGCGCTTCGAGATGGACACCCAGCCGCAGCTCTGGCGGCTGCAGAAGACGATGCTGGTATCCGAGGGCGTGGGCCGCAAGCTCGATCCGACGATCAATATGTGGGAGCTGGCGCGACCGCTGGTCGAGGACTGGATGCGCGAGAACCGCGGCCCGCTCGCCCGCGCCAAGGAAAGCGCGGAGACCGCGCGCGAGCTGATCGAGCGGGCGCCGCTGATCCTCAAGGGGCTTGAGCAGGCGGCGGGCGATCTGGCCGAAGGCGGCGTGCGGCTCCACCCCGACACGCTAGAGGCCTTGCGTCGCGACCAGCCGCCCCATCCGCCAGCGCAATGGCCGCTCTGGCTAGCAGTGCTGATGTTGGCGGCAGCGGTGGTGGTGCTGGCGGTGGATTGATGAAAGAGGCGGGCCGATGAGCGACACCAAACAACGCGGCGGCGGCGATCCGGGGGCGATCAAGGTCGAGCGGCGGGGGCAAATCTTTCTGATCGGGCTCGACCGGCCGAAGAAGCTGAACGGGCTGTCGCCGAAGATGCTGCGCGAGCTGGCCGAAGCCTTCACTGCGTATGAGGCTGACACGCAAGCGCGCTGCGCCGTGCTCTATGGCGAGGGCGGCAATATGACGGCCGGGCTCGACCTGTCGCTGATCGACGTCGAGGCCGAGCTGATCCCCGCGGGCGAGGTCGATCCCTTCTACCGCCGCGATCCGGTGCGCACCAAGCCCGTCGTCTGCGCGGTCGAGGGCATCTGCTTCACCGCCGGGATCGAGCTCATGCTCGCCGCCGATGTCGTGGTCGCGGGCAAGAGCACGCGCTTCTCGCAGCTCGAGGTAAAACGCGGGCTCGTCGCGACCGGCGGGGCGACGATCCGGATGGTGCAATCGGCGGGCTGGGGGAACGCCATGTCGGTGCTGCTGACGGGCGACGAGTTCGACGCCGATACGGCGCTTCGCTTCGGCTTCGTGCAGGAGGTGGTGGCGGACGGGATCGCGCTCGACCGCGCCTTGGAGATCGCCGAGACCATCGCGGCGCAGGCGCCGCTCGCAGTGAAAGCGACGATCGAGTCGGCGCGTCAGGCATTGTTCGAGGGACCCGCCGCGGCGGTCAAGGGCGACAAAGCGCGCTGGGCGATGCTGTCGAAAACCGAGGACGTGGCCGAGGGGGTGGCCTCGTTCAAGGAACGCCGTCCGCCCGTCTACAAGGGCCGGTAGGGGCACCATGCGCGCCGCGCAGAGCACACATCGCTGAAACGTGTTTGAGTTCGGGGGCGACAGCGAGCACGGGCGGATGCGGTGACCAGCCAGACAGACACACAAACGAGCGGGTTCTCCTCGTTCGCCGCCGGATCAGGCGGCGCTTATGTGCTGCTCAGCCTGGCGATCCTGATCTGGGGCGGGAATTTCGTGGTCGGGCGCTGGGCCAATCTCGACGTGCCGCCGATCGCGCTTTCCTTCTGGCGTCACGTGCTGGCGGCGGCGATCGTGCTGCCCGTCGTGGCCGGCGCGCTCCGGCGCGAATGGCCGGAGATCCGCAAGCGCCTCGGCGCGGTGACGGTGATGGCGCTCTTCTTCGTCGCCGGCAACACCTTCGTCTACTTCTCGATCCTGCACACGACGGTGGTGAACGCGGCGCTGATCAATTCGGGCGTCCCGGTCGCGGCGGCTTTCTTCTCCTGGCTGCTGCTGCGCGACCTCGTGAACCGCTGGCAGATGCTCGGCATCGTCATCTGCTTCTTCGGCATTGCGCTGGTCGTCACCAAGGCCGATCTCGGACTTCTCCTGCGGCTTCAGTTCGGCTGGGGCGACATCTTCATGCTGGCGGCGATCACCTGCTGGGCGCTCTACATGGTGCTGCTGAAGCGCGCCAGGCTCGCGATATCGCCCTGGGTGGTGCTGTTCGTGGTCACCCTGGCTGGTGTGATCTGGCTGGTGCCCGCCTATGCGGCGGAAATCGCCAGCGGTCAGGGCATGGCCTGGACCTGGCGAACGGCCATCAGTCTTTTGTACGTCGGGCTCTTCAGCACCATCATCGCCTGGGCCTGCTGGAACGCGGGCACGCTGCGCATCGGGCCGAACCGGGCCTCGGCCTTCATGTGTCTGCATCCCGTCTTCGGCTCGGCGCTCGGCATGATCTTCTTTGGCGAGTCGATCCGCGGCTTCCACATCGCCGGCACGGTGCTGGTGCTGATCGGCGTCGTGCTGGTCTCGCGCGCTTACGTTCGCAAGACGGCCGAAGCGTAGGCGACGTTCACTCCAGCGGAGGACCGGCCCCATGGCGACGTTCGAACTCGACGCAACGCTGGCGGCCGATACGGTCGAGGTCGCGCAGTGGGAGCTCAGCCGCGTCCTCCTGATGAACGACGCCAATTACCCGTGGCTGATCCTGGTGCCGGCGCGCTGGGGCTTGCGCGATTTCCACGAGCTCGAGCCGCACGACCTGTCGACAATGACGGCGGAGATCGTGCGCTCGAGCAAGGCGCTCGAAGCGCTCTTCGATCCGGTGAAGCTCAACGTCGCCGCGCTGGGCAATCAGGTGCCACAACTCCACGTCCACGTGATCGCGCGCCGCGAGGACGATCCGGCCTGGCCGAAGCCGGTCTGGGGCGCGGCGCCCGCGCGCGCCTACGACGACAAGGACCGGAAGGAGCGCATCAGCCGGCTGCGCGCATTTTTTGAGCGTTTCTAGTTTGTTCTAGCGGTGTCTTGCCGCTACTCTGAACCCATGGACGCCCTCGCTTCCGCGCCACAACGCACGCAATCCCTGCCCGAGCTCTTCCCAGAACAATTCAGGGATTGGTTCGCCGCGCGCGGCTGGGCGCCGCATGCGCATCAGCTTGCGATGCTCGAAGCGGCGCGGGCGGGCGAGGATGCGCTGCTGATCGCGCCGACCGGCGGCGGCAAGACGTTGGCCGGTTTCCTGCCGACGCTGATCGATCTGGCGGAGACCCCGCGCGAGGGCTTCCACACGCTCTACATCTCGCCCTTGAAAGCGCTCGCGGTCGATATCCACCGGAACCTCGAAGCGCCGATCGCCGAGATGGGGCTCGAGATCCGGGCCGAGACGCGGACGGGCGACACGCCGCAATCCAAACGCATGCGCCAGCGGCGGAAGCCGCCGCACGTATTGATGACCACGCCCGAGTCGCTGGCGATCCTGCTTTCCTATGACGATGCGCCGAAATTGTTCGCCGGGCTCGCCACCGTGATCGTCGACGAGACCCACGCGCTCGCCGATAACAAGCGGGGCGATCTGCTGTCGCTCGGCCTGGCGCGGCTCGCAACCTTGGCGCCGAAGGCCCGGCGCGTCGGCCTGTCGGCCACCGTGGCGCGGCCGGACGAGCTGGCGCGCTGGTTGTCGGACGGGCCGGTGCGGCTGATCGAGGGCGAGCCGGGGCCCGAGCCCGAGATCGCCATCGTGACGCCGACGGACCGCATGCCGTGGTCGGGGCATTCCGGCCTGCACGCGATCACCTCGATCTACGCGGCGATCCGCGATGCGGGCACGGCGATCGTCTTCGTCAACACGCGCGCTTTCGCTGAGATCATCTTCCAGGCGCTGTGGCGCATCAACGACGACAACCTCGCCATCGCGCTCCATCATGGCAGCCTCGCCGCCGAGCAACGCCGCAAGGTCGAGGCGGCGATGGCGCGCGGCGATTTGAAAGCCGTGGTCGCGACGTCGTCGCTCGATCTCGGCATCGATTGGGGCGCGGTCGATCTGGTGATCCAGGTCGGCGCGCCCAAGGGTGCGAGCCGGCTGCTGCAACGCATCGGCCGGGCCAATCACAGATTGGAGGAGCCGAGCCGCGCGCTTCTGGTGCCCGCGAACCGGTTCGAAGTTTTGGAATGCGAGGCGGCGATGGCGGCGGTGAAGGCGCGCGAGCTCGACGGCAAGCCGCCGCGCACGGGCGGGCTCGATGTCTTGGCGCAGCATGTGCTCGGCGTTTCCTGCTCGGTGCCGTTCGAGCCGGATGCGCTCTATGCCGAAGTCACACGCGCCGCGCCTTATACAAACCTGTCACGAAGTGACTTCGACGACGTACTCGATTTCGTCTCGACGGGCGGCTACGCGCTGCGCTCCTACGAGCGCTGGCGGCGGGTGGTGCAGGACGAGGACGGGCGCTGGCGCGTGGCCTCCAAACGCGTTGCGCATCAATACCGCATGAATATCGGCACCATCGTCGAGACCGAGATGCTGACCGTGCGTTTCCGGCGCGGGCCGGCGCTCGGCAAGATCGAGGAGCATTTCATCCAGGCGCTGGTGCCGGGCGATACCTTCGCTTTCGCCGGGCGCGTCCTGGCCTTCGAGGGCGTGCACGAGATGTCGGCGATCGTCAGCCGCGCCAAGGACAGCGACCCGCGCGTGCCGGCCTATGCCGGCGGGCGGCTGCCGCTCACCACCGAGCTTGCCGACCGGGTGCGGGGGCTTTTGGCCGATCCGAGCGCCTGGGCGTCGCTGCCGCCACAAGTGCGCGAATGGCTGGAGATCCAGCGCTGGCGCTCGGAGTTGCCGGGGCCAGAGGGGCTGCTGGTCGAGACCTTTCCGCGCGCCGACCGCTGGTTCCTCGTCGCCTACGGTTTCGCCGGGCGGAACGCGCATCAGACGCTCGGCATGCTGCTCACCAAGCGCATGGAGCGGGCGGGCCTGCACCCGACGGGCTTCCAGGCGACCGACTACGCGATCGCGGCGTGGAGCCTCAACGAGCCGATCGACGTGGCGCCGCTCTTCGACGAGGACATGCTGGGCGACGACCTCGAGGCGTGGATGGCGGAGTCGACCTTGCTCAAGCGCACCTTCCGCAATGTCGCGATCATCGCGGGGCTCATCGAGCGGCGCTATCCGGGCCAGAGGAAGACCGGCCGTCAGGTCACCTTCAGCTCCGATCTCATCTACGACGTGCTGCGCAGCCACCAGGCCGACCACATCTTGCTGCGTGCCACGCGCGCCGATGCGGGCGAAGGGCTGACCGATGTTTCCCGGCTCGCCGAGCTGCTCGCGCGGGTGCAGGGGCGCATCCGGCACCGGCGGCTCGACAAAGTCTCGCCGCTCGCCGTGCCGGTGCTGGTCCATATCGGCAAGGAAGCGGTGGGCGGTGCGGCCTTCGAGGCGCTGCTCGACGAGGCTGCCGAGGAGCTGGCCGCCGACGCGATGGCGATCGATCCGCAGAGGGCAATGATGTGAGCGCGGGACCTGACGGCATGCTGCCACGCGCCGAAACGGCACCGATCGGCCCGCCGCCGATCGGATTAGGCGGGGCGGCGCTGACCGCCGATATCTCGGGTGCGCTGTGGTGGCCCAAGCGCGCGCTGCTGGCGGTGGCGGACCTTCATCTGGAGAAGGGCTCGGCCTTCGCGCGAAAAGGAGCGCTGCTGCCGCCCTACGATACGGCGGCGACGCTGCACCGCCTGCGCGAGGTGATCCTGCGGCTAAAGCCGCGCATCGTCGTCTGTCTTGGCGACAGCTTCCATGACACCGATGGCCAGAACCGGCTCGATAGTGGCGACGCGGCGGCGCTGACCGAACTGATGATCGGCCGGCACTGGGTCTGGATCGCGGGCAATCACGACCCGGAGATCCCGGCCGATCTCGGCGGCAATGTGAGCGAGGAGTACCAGGTCGACGCCATCACCTTCCGCCACGAGGCATTGCTGATGACGAAGCCGGGCGAAGTCTCCGGGCATTTCCATCCCAAGGCGGCGGTGCGTTTCCGGGGGAAAAGGCTCTCGGGCCGCTGCTTCGTTTCGGATGCCCGCCGGCTCGTGCTGCCGGCCTTCGGCGCCTATACGGGCGGGCTCAATGTCCACGACCCGGCGATCGCCGGGCTCTTCCCGCACGGTTTCACGGCGTGGCTGATTGGGCCGCGCAAGGTCTACGCATTTCCGGGCGAGCGCCTCGCGGGGTGACGGACGTATCGGATGACTGAGCCGACGCTTTACGACCGCATCGGGCAAAGCTACGTCGCGAGCCGCGCGGCCGATCCCAGAATCGTGGCCGAGATCATGCGCCTGCTCGATCTGCCGGCCGGCGCCGTCATCGCGGATATTGGCGCAGGGACCGGGAACTATGCCAACGCGCTCGCCGCGGAAGGATATCGCGTCGAGGCGATCGAGCCGTCGGCGACGATGCGCGACCAGGCGGCGGCGCATCCGGGCGTCACCTGGCATGCCGGAACCGCCGAGGCCATTCCCCTGCCCGACCGATCTGTCGACGGCTGCGTCGCCGTGCTCGCGATCCATCATTTCCGCGCGCTGGAGGCGGCGCTTGCCGAGATGCGGCGCATTGCCGTCGGCGGGCCGATCGTGGTTTTCACCTTCGATCCGCGCGAGGGCCAGCCGTTCTGGTTCGGCGAGTATTTCCCCGAGATCGAGCAGCAGGATTTCGAGATCTTCCCGCCGATTGCCGAGATCGTTGCGGCACTGGCCGAACAGGCCGACGAGGCCCCGCAGGTTACCGTCTTTCCGCTCCCCGACGATCTCCGGGACCGGTTCATGCTCGCCGGCTGGAACCGGCCCGAGCTTTATTTCGATCCGACCTTCCGGGCCAATACCTCGGGCTTCGCCAAGGCCGATCCCGCGACCGTCGAGCGCGGGCTCGCGCGGCTGCGCGAGGATGTGACCTCGGGCGCGTGGGATGTCCGGCATGGGGATATGCGCACGATGGCGTCGTTCGATGCCGGCTACCGCTTCGTGTCGTGCCGGATGCGTGGATAGATCAGCAGGGCAGGCCCACGCTCATTTGAGCGTGAACGTCACCGTGCTGCCGTCGTTGAAGACCTGAAACTTCACCAGCCGGCCGCTCGCGTCGAACCAGAGGAAGCGGCGGGTGTCGGTGCGGAAGAGGTACTTGGTTGCGGTTACGTTGCCGTCGCCGGTCGTCACGGTGTCCGAGCCCTGCGCCGCGACGCGGACGACCGGCTTCACCGCGCCCGTCTTGCTGTCCATCTCGGTCGCGGCTATGACGATGCCGACGTTCCATGGGTTGGTAGTGAAGGTGTTGCCGGGAGCGGTCGTGGCGCCGCCGGGCCCTTTGATCGCGAGCTTGTCGCCGGCCGCATTCGCCTCGACCTTGATCGTCTTGCCGTTCTCCACCGTGGTGCTCTTGTAGGAATCGAGGCGGCCGCCCTGCCAGATCTCGCGGCGGTCGGCGGTCTCGCGGTGGGCGGTGACGAGGAGGATCTTGACGCGGAGGCGCAGCGCAGTCGTAGCGATGGTCTGCGCGCCCTGCTTGGACAGGGTGATCGTATGCGTACCGATCGTGCCGTAGCGCGAATGCACGACCTGGTAGACATACTTGCCCGGCGGCACCTCAGCCGTAGCGGCCGTGGTCGCGAGGAGGGGCACGGCCAGCGACAAAGAAATGGCGATAGCAAGTGTCGGCTTGCGGATCATTCTTGGAGCGCCTCCAATGGCAGCACCGCGTTAACGCGGTGCGGTTTAGACTATGCTATCAGGCGGGCGCGGCGCGGTCATCCGGCTGGGGGGACGCGGGCTACGAGCGTCATCCGCCCGTCACATCGAGGCGCTAGGTTTCCGGGCTCCGATGCGCGCACGAAAGGCGGTCATGCAGAACGGCTTCGACGAGCAGCACGACGACGACGACGATGTGCCCATCGACCGGCCGGTGGCGCCCACCATCGGCGCGCTGATCGAGCGGCGCTTCGCGCGGCGTGAGCTGCTGCGCGGGGCGGCGGGCGCCGTGGTCGGTGCTACGGCTCTCGGCGCAGGAATGGGCGCGGGGATCGGGCGCGGCGAAGCCGCGGGGCCGAGCAGCCTCGGCTTCAAGGAAATCCCGCATGGCTTGAGCCCGACTATGGCCGTCGCCGAGGGCTATGACGCGCAGGTGCTGGTCGCCTGGGGCGATCCGATCCTGAAACGTGCGCTCGCCTTCAATCACAAGATCCAGACCGCGGCCGCCCAGATGACGCAGTTCGGCTACAACTGCGACTTCATCTCCTTTCTACCGCTCCCGCGAGGGAGCGGGCGGAGCGATCACGGGCTCCTCTGCGTCAACAACGAGTACACGAACTGGGAGCTGATGGTGCCGGGGCTGGCGCGGAAAAGCGATGTGTGGCGCAAGACCACACGCCGCCAGGCGGCGGTGGAGATGGCAGCGCACGGCCATTCGGTGGTCGAGATCGGCCGCAAGGGAAACGGCCGCTGGGCCTTCGTCGCCGGCGGCGCGCGCAACCGGCGGATTACGGCGACGACGCGGATGACGATCTCCGGTCCTGCTGCCGGCCACGACCGGCTGAAGACCAACGCCGATCCGAGCGGGCGCAAGGTGACCGGCACGATGAACAACTGCGCCGGCGGGACCACGCCCTGGGGCACGGTGCTGATCGCGGAGGAGAACTTCCATTACTACTTCGCGGGCGCGCCGGAAAAGAGCCCGGCCTATGCGCGCGAAAAGGCGAACTACCGGCGCTACGGCATCCGCGGGTATGCCTTCTACGGCTGGCACAAGTTTCACGAGCGCTTCAACATCGAGGTCGAGCCCAACGAGCCCAATCGCTTCGGCTGGATGGTCGAGTTCGATCCCTACGATCCCGCCTCGGTTCCGGTGAAGCGCACCGCGCTCGGCCGCATGAAGCACGAAGGCGCCGACATGGTGGTCGCGCCGGATGGGCGGCTGGTTGCCTATATGGGCGACGATCAGCGTTTCGAGTTCATCTACAAGTATGTCTCGAACGGCCGCGTCGATGCGGCGAACCCGGCGGCCAATGCGCGGCTGCTCGACGAGGGCACGCTCTACGCCGCGCGGTTCGAGGCCGACGGCACGCTCGAATGGCGCCCGCTCATCTTCGGCAAGGGCCCGCTCACGCCGGCGAACGGCTTCCATTCGCAGGCCGACGTGCTGATCGAGACGCGGCGCGCGGCCGACCTGATGGGCGCGACACCGATGGACCGGCCGGAAGAGGTCGAGGTCAACGAAGCGACGGGCCGCGTCTACGCGTCGCTGACCAAGAATTCCAAGCGCGGGCGGAAGAAGCCCACCGATGCCGCCAATCCGCGCGCACGCAACAGTCATGGGCATATCATCGAGATCATCCCGCCGGGATCGGGCGCGCAAACGGACCACACGGCGACGAAAGCGCGCTGGGAGATCTTCCTGCTGGCGGGCGATCCGCAAGGCGAAGGCGTTGGCGCGAAATACCATCCCGGCGTCAGCCGCGAGGGCTGGTTCGCCAATCCCGATAATTTCGGCTTCGACGCCAAGGGCCGGATGTGGATCGGCAGCGACCAGGGGCCGAACCAGCCGCGCAACAAGATCGCCGACGGGGTCTACGCCACCGACACGACGGGGCCCGGCCGGGCCCTCACCAAGTGCTTCTTCACGGCACCCGTAGGGGCGGAGCTGTGCAGTCCCACGTTTACGCCAGACAACCGCACGCTCTTCGTCTCGGTGCAGCACCCGGGCGAGGGCAGCGGCTTCGATGCGCCGCTCACCCGCTGGCCCGACTTCAAGGACGGCGCCCCGCCGCGACCCGCCGTCGTCGCGATCACCAAGAAGGACGGCGGCGTGATCGGGGGATAGGCGGCACTAAGGACGTCCGAGCGAGGCTCTCCCAGTACAAAAAAGTGGCTCCGTGAGACTACCGGAGCCGGCAAGCGGTCTTTCGCGCGGCGTACCGAAGGGTTGCGCCCTCCGTTACCGTCGTGTCCACCCTCCTTTCGGACGGTACCCACTCAACACTGGCGGCTTGGGGCCGCCACTCCTTCAAGCGAACGATGCTTCTCCTGGCTTTCCGGCCGGTCTGGGCTCTAGCAACCCAAGGCGGTCGGTCCGACCAGAAATCCCCTCGGCTTGCGGCCTAAAGGACCCCGCCTTCCCCGAAGGGGACGGGATTAAGCGTCTTTCACATCGTCCCGGCCAGCGCTTGTGCGTTTTATTGCGAGCACCGGAATCGAACCGGTGACTTTCTGCTTAGTGGGCAGATGCTCTACCAACTGAGCTAGCTTGCTTACCTACGACGACGAGGCTGGCCGGCGCCTTCCTGCCCGTTTGGGACAGGAAATAGCACTCGCCGTCTGTGACTTGGGCGTGACCCCGTATCACCGTCCGTCGGGATGTTTCCACCCCTGGAACTACGGCCCGCCCTCGGCTCACCGGCCTCGGACTAAGCCACTACCGCTTGCCAATCCTCCGCCCAGCGGGCGACCACCGGCGGGAGCGTCACATCCCTTTTCAGCACCATCTTTCAGGTGCCTTATCCTTCCGGACCGGATCGCTGTTCGGCCTACCTCCCTCAACGGAAGGCCCCTCACGGGTCAGGCTGCGGCTTGCTTGGGTGGACCCCTAGAGGGCGGTGCTGCGTAGGCTTCACACCTTTACGACGGTTGCCCGCCGCTATCCTGCGACCCCAAGCGGCCGAGGCGCGGAAACTGGTGCAGGTAATTTTCGAATTCAAGAAAAAATCTTCTGAACCGCCTGTCATTTTTGTCACTGATGCATTTTAGCAACAAACCTGTCGCCTGGCGGCAGCCCGAAAACCGTTGCACCCGCGCGGCTTGTGCGCGATGGAAGGCGCACTTCTGGCGAGATTTGTAGACGGCGGAGACGGCCGATGGCGCAGCTCAAGGCACGGCCCTGGGTTCCGAAAACCAGCGAGACGCTGATCCAGACGGTGGCTAAGGAGACCGCCGCCGCGGATGCCGACGCGCTCGGTAAGCTGATCGACACGCTGGTCACCGAAAACCGCGAGATCCACGAGCGCGACTGCATCAACCTCAACCCCGCCACCAACGTGATGAACCCGCACGCCGAGGCGGTGCTGTCCAAGGGGCTCGGCACGCGCGCCTCGCTCGGCTATCCGGGCGAGAAATACGAGATGGGCCTCGAGGCGATCGAGCGCATCGAGATCATCGCCGCCGAGCTGGCCGCCGAGGTCTTCAACGCGCGCTATGCCGAGGTGCGCGTGCCCTCGGGCGCGATCGCCAACCTGATGATGTTCATGGCCGCGACCAAGCCCGGGGACACGATCATCGTGCCGCCCTCGGCCATCGGCGGGCACGTCACGCATCACAAGGCGGGCGCGGCCGGTCTCTACGGGCTCGACGTGCGCGAGGCCTCCGCCGAGCCCGACAATTATTCGGTCGATCTGGAACGCCTGCGCCGCCAGGCCAAGACCGCGCAGCCGACGCTCATCACCATCGGCGGCAGCTTGAACCTCTTCCCCCATCCGGTGCGCGAGATCCGCGCGATCGCCGACGAGGTGGGCGCGCTGGTGCTTTATGACGCGGCGCATATGTCGGGCATGATCGCCGGACGCGCCTGGCAGCAGCCGCTCGAAGAGGGCGCGCATGCGATGACCATGAGCACATACAAAAGCCTGGGCGGGCCGCCGGCCGGGCTCATCGTCACCAATGACACGACGCTCGCCAAGCGCTTCGACGAGATCGCCTTTCCGGGGCTGACCGCCAATTTCGATGTGGCCAAGACGGCGGCGCTGGCGATCTCGCTGCTCGACTGGAAGGTCTATGGGCGCGACTACGCCAAGACGATGGCCGCGACCGCCCAGGCGCTGGCCGACAATCTGGCCGCCGAGGGGCTCGCCATCTACGCCCGCGCGCGAGGCTACACGACCTCGCACCAGTTCGCGGTCGAGGCCTCGCGGCACGGCGGCGGGCAGACGGCGTCCAAGCGTCTCCGCCGCGCCAACATCCTCGCCTGCGGCATCGGGCTGCCCGGCCCCAACATCGGGTCGGACGTGAACGGGCTGCGGCTCGGCACGCCGGAGATCGTGCGCCGCGGCATGGGACCGGAGGACATGGGCGAGCTCGCGCGCTTCATCGCCGGGGCGCTCGACGGCGACCTGCCGCCCGAACGCCTCGCCAACGATGTCACCGACTTCCGGCGGCGCTTCAAGACGCTAAAATTCATCCGTGATTGATGCGGCAACACTTGAATTTAGGATGATAAACCTATCAAAAGATCAGCTAATGCTTGCAACCGCCGTGCCGTTCACCATATTGCGGGAAAGACGGGACTGACGGACAGGCCACGAACCAAACCGAAATTTGCGATATCGCCAGTGCGCGGCGGTTTGTTGGCCGAACCTCGGGAGTAGACACTGTGACCAGCGATGGGCCGCGAGACTCGCTCTCGTTGCGCCGACGCTGCGCCATCATCCAATCCATTCGATCATCATGATCGGAATTTGATGCGCCATGAGAACAATCGGCATGCGCGCACGGGAACGATATTTCATGACCGAACAACTGAAGATCTCTCCGGTCAATGACGGAATGAAGCGCATCTACGACTACTGGATGAGCCACCGCAAGAACGGGCGCCTGCCCAAACGCGAGGACATCGAGCCGGGCGACGTGTCCGACCTCCTGCCCAACATCTTTCTGGTCGATGTCGAGGAGACGCCGCGGCGCTACCGCGTCCGGCTGGCGGGCACCGAGGTGGTTGCCTTTTTCGGCATGGACATGACCGGAAAGACGATCGACAGCCTCGAACTCGGCGAACATGCGGATACGATCCTGAAGCGCTATGACGAGGCCGTCGACAGCGGCCAGCCGAGCTATGCCCAGTATCGGTACTGGACCGAAGCGTATGAGCAGCATCTCAACTACGAGCGTCTGTTGCTGCCGCTCTCCAGCGACGGCGAGCATGTCGACAAGCTGCTCGGCTGCACCTTCACCCCGCCGCTGAAGGCGGACGCGCCGGCACCGTAACCAGCGGCAAAGCCGCCCCTTAGATTCTCGGATCGGTGAGCGCCCGCAGCCGCGCCCCGGCGGCACGGGCGAAGCGGCGCGTCTGGGCGGCCCGGCGCGCGGCGTTCATTTTGGCCTCGGGGGCGGCGCGCAGCACCGCGGCCCCATAGCCATCGGCGACCAGGATGCCGTGCTCGTCGGGCAGCAGCTCGCGCGGGAAATGCTCGGGCACCGCGAAGTAGAATTCATCACAGTGATCGAGATAGTCGGGCCACTTGTTGTCGGCGCGGAGGTCGGCCGGGCTCGTCTTGATCTCGACGATGATGAACCGCCCCGACTTGTCGAGGCCGATCACGTCGCTCCGCCGGCCATTTGAGAGCCGGAACTCGACCAGCGCCTCGTGGCCGATATCGAAGAGCCAACGCGAGACGCCGCGCGCCAGAAGCACCGCATCGGCCACCTCCGCGGCAGGATCCATCCTCTCGATCTGGTCCATTTCCTTTTTCCGCCCGCCGTTTGCCCTTAACGTTTCATTAGTCACGTTAACCATTCGTTAACCATAAGACGTCTAGCTTTTCAGTGTACGCGACTCCGAACGATTCGCGAACACCCCGTTCTACCCGTTCCAAACTCCGCCGGCGGCCAGCATCCCCGAGGTCGCCGGTCTTTTTTTGCCCGCGCAGACCCCCGACCGGCGCCGCCAGAGCCGTCGCGCGCCCCGGCCGCGCAACCAATCCTTCACGATATTCCTCGATTATCCTGGGCAAATGGCGCGGGCGCGGCACCGTTAGAGGGCGCGTGCACCACGCCGGCGACGCAGGGAACCTTCGATGTTCGCCAGAGAGGCCAGGGACTCCGCCAACGGGGCGCCGGAAGGCGACACCCTTTATATCCCGCTGGATATTCCCGCGGCGCTGGAGGGCGTCGACCTCACCCAGGACCTGACGATCACCGTCGCCGGGCTGCTCGACACGGTGCATCTGTCCAACGGCCGCGATAACGGCGACAAGACCTGGTCGCTGAAGCCGAACCAGATCCACGGCATCTACCTCATCGACTTCGACCCGAAGAAGCGGAAGCTCGATCTGACGCTCCGGGTCATGAAGATCGACGAGGGCGAGGGCACCGCCGAGGTCCTTCGCTCCGCGCAGATCAAGGTCGACCCCAAGCGCGACGGCACGCCGGAGGAGCCCGAGGGCGACGCGAGCCAGCTCTCTAAGGAAGCGATCGAGGCCGAGCTCGCCGACACCTTCGAGGACCGCCTCAAGGCCGCGACCGCCGAGGCCGAAGAGCGGGTCGCCGCCGAATACGAGGCCAAGCTCGCCGAAGCGCATCGCAGCTTCACGCAGGCGCAGGCGCATCAGATCGCCGAGCTGACCGCTCAGCTGAGCGCCGAAGCCGAGCAGCGCTTTGAGAGCGCGAAATCCGCCTGGCAGGACGCCGAAAGCAAGCGTCTGTCCGCCACCGTCGAAACCCAGAAGGCGCGCGAGGATCAGCGCCTCTCGGTCGAGGTCTCCAAGCTCAAGGCGGAATACGAAGAGCGCATCGCCAAGGCCAAGGCCGACTGGCAGGCCGAGGAACGCGAGCGCGCCGCGCGCGCCAAGGCCGAGTGGGAAAAGAACGCCGAGGCGCGGCTCAATGCGCTGAAGGCGGAATATAGCGAGCAGCATGCCCGCCACAGCGCCGACTCCGAAGCCGACCGCGAAGCCGAGCTGCGATCGAAACTGGCCGCCGCCGAAGCCTCCTGGCAGGCCGAAGCGCATGCCAAGCTTGCCGCGGCCGAGGCCGCGCTGCAGGCCGAGACCCGCACCAAGCTCGCCACCGCCAAGGCCGAGTGGCAGGCCGAGGCGCAGAACCGGCTTGAGGCCGCCAAGGCCGAATGGCAGGCCGCGCAGCAGAGCGCCCTGAACACGGCGCGCGCCGACTGGGACGCGGAGATGCGCGAGCGCTCGGCGCAGGACCGGGCCGCCTGGCAGGCCGAAGCCAAACGCGCGCATGAGGCCGCCGAGGCCGCCTGGCGCAGCGAGACCCAGCGCACGCTTCAGGCCGCGCAGGCGGAATTCGAAGCGGCGGAGAAGCGTCGGCTGCAAGAGATGGAGCAGGCGCGAGCCCAAGAAATCGAGCAGCGCCTGGCCGCCGAACGCCAAGCGCTCGAAGCCGAGCTCGCCAAGCGTCTCGAAGAGGCCGCCGAGGCCTGGCGCGCCGGCGAGGCCGAGCGGCTGGCCGAAGCGCGCCGGTCCTGGCAGGAAGACGCCGACGCCCGCCGGCGCCTCGAAGCCGCGCAGGAGGCGCAGCGCAGCCAAACCAGCCAGGACCAAGCAGCGGCCCACGCCGCCGAGGTCGAGCGCCAGGAAGCCGAGCTGCGGGCGCTCTACGAGGCCAAGCAGTCCCGCGCCGAGGCGGCGCTGCGGGCGGAGTTCGAGGCCAAGCACAGCCAAGCCGAAAAAGAGATGCGCGCCGAGCTCGAGGCCAGACACAGCGAGGCTGAGGCCGCGCTCAAGGCGGCCATGGCCTCGCAGCAAAGCGAGAGCGAGGCCGCGCGGGCCGCGTTCGAGGGTGAGCGCGCCCGGATCGAGGACGAGTTACGGGTTGCCTACGATGCGAGGCTGGCCGAGGCGGAAACGAGCTGGCGCGCCGAAACCGAGCGGCTGGTCGCCGAGACCAAGGCAGCCGCCGAGGCCGAGATCGGGCGCCGGCTCAAGGATGCCGAGGCCGACTGGCGCGCCGG
>JARRKQ010000063.1:0-16192 GCA_037387885.1 Alphaproteobacteria bacterium
AGCGGCGGCACCCGTCGATTTCCGCCGCGCGGCGGCCTCGGCGGCCGCGACGATCGTGCGGGGCGACAGGGCGCGCCACGCCATCATGGCGTTGCGGACCGCATGAGGCCGGCACCCGCGGGACCCGGCTCGGAGCGGTCGGCGGCACCGTCGATCAGATTCTGCGCGAAATCGAGGCAACGCCCGCAGACCGGCGCTCCGCCCAGGCGACGATAGGCCTCCTTGGCGCAGCCCACACCCTCGCTGGCGACGCCGGCGAGGTCGCGGTCCGTGATACCGTTGCAGACGCATACATACATGACGCTCATATAGCGCGAATGAGAATGATTGTCAATTGCATAGATGTGGCGAAATCCGGTCATTTTTGGCCTATAGCCTGGGCGAAATGAGGATCCGAGCGGCGCTAACGTCAGCCTGTCACAAGCCTGCCCTGCGCCGACAAGGATTGAGTTCGCCCCCCGCCTCACGTAGGGAAAGGCCACCGACCACGACCGGAGCGACACCGCCCGTGCCGGATCTCTCGACGTTGTTCTCCCTCGACGGCAAGGTCTTCATCGTCACCGGCGCCTCGGCCGGGATCGGCCTCGAGATCGCGCGCGGCCTCGCCGCGGCGGGCGGCACCGTGGGCCTCAACAGCCGGAGCGCCGAGCGCCTCGCAGCGTGCTGCGAAGAGATCCCCCGGGCCTTCCCCCTGCCCTTCGACGTCAACGATCTCGACGCGGGCGGGCGCGCCATCGCGGAGGTCGTCGAACGCCACGGCCGGCTCGACGGTATCGTCTGCAACGCCGCCGCGCGCGACCGCCGGCCGCTCGACGAGATCCAGCCCGAGGATTTCCGCGCGCTTTTGGAGACGAATGTGGTGGCGCCCTATCAGTTCGCGCGCCTCGCCGCCCGGCAGATGCTGACGCAGGGCAGCGGGCGGATCATCTTCATCAGCTCGCTCGCCGACGATTTCGCGCGGCCGGGCGATCCCACCTATCCGAGCAGCAAGAGCGCGCTGTCCGGCTTGATGCGGGGGCTCGCCGCCGATCTGGGCGCCAAGGGCATCAATGTGAACGCGATCGCGCCGGGCCCCATCCTCTCCGATGCGAATAAGCGTCTGAAGGGCGATCCCGAGTGGGACACCATCATCGCGCGCACGATCCCGCAGGCGCGCTGGGGCGAGCCGTGGGAGCTGGCCGGGGCTGCGGTCTTCCTCGCCTCGGAGGCCAGCTCGTATGTGAACGGCCACGTGCTGCGGGTCGACGGCGGGGCCGCGATACAGATGCTGTCCTAAGACAGACGCTGTCCTGAGACAGATGCTGTCGTGGGACGGCGCGACCGCTTACCATTGCCGGGGTCGCGCTTACCATTGCCGGGGTCGTATGTCAGAATGGGCGGACTGCAAACGATTGAATCAGGGTGGAAACAATGCCGACAACGGTCGGATTTTGCGGATTGGGGGACATGGGCGAGGTGATCGTGCCTCGGCTCATGGATGCCGGCTACGACGTCGTCGGCTGGAACCGCACGGCGTCGAAGGCGGAGCCGCTGATCGACAAGGGGATGCGCTGGGCCGACACGCCGCGCCAGGCGGCCGAGCAGGCGGAGGTCGTCCTCTCGATCGTGACCGACGGCGCGGCGGTGAAGGCGGTTGCGCTCGGACCCGACGGCGTCATTTCGGGCCTGAAGCCCGATGCGGTCTATGTCGATATGAGCACCATTGCGCCGGACGTCTCGCGCGAGGTCGCCGAAGCCTTCCGCGCAGAGGGGCTCTCGATGCTCGACGGCCCGCTATCGGGCAGCCCGATTACGGTCGCCCAGGGCACAGCCTCGATCATGCTCGGCGGCGACGAGGCGGCGTGCGAGCGCGCCAAGCCGGTGCTGCTCGCCATCGGGCCCAAGCTCGCGCGCATCGGCGCCAACGGCCTGGCCTGCCAGATGAAGATCGCGGTCAACCTGTTGCTGATGGTCGAGGTGATCTGCTTTGGTGAGGCGGTGGCGCTGGCCGAAAAAGGCGGGGTCGAGCGCGATGTCGCCGTAAACGCCGTGCTCAACAGCGTCGCCGCATCGCCGGTGCTGGGCTATCGCGGCCCCTACATCCTGGAAGGCAAGATGCCCGAGAAACCGCTCGCCGACGTAACGCTGCAGCAGAAAGACATGCTGCTGGCGCTCGGCCTTGCGCGGACACTGGGCAGCCCCGCGCCGCTTGCGGCCGCGGCCAATGAGATGATGAACGCCTGCCGGGGTCTCGGCATCGACTACCGCGACTTCGTTACCGCGCATGAAGTTTACCGTCGCCTGGGAGGACAGAAAGTATGAGCGCAGAAAACATGAGCGCAGCCAAAGCCTATCGCACCAATCTGAACGACGTCCCGCTGGTCCAAGGCCTCAAGAAGGAGGACGGCTGGATCGACATGCAGGTGCAGTTCCTGATCGACCAGAAGTCGGCCGGCACCGAGAACACCGTCGTCGGTTGGACGGTCCTCAAGCCAGGCGCCGCCCACGAGCGCCATCTACATCGAAATTGCGACGAGTTCTTCGTGGTGCTGAAGGGCAGCGGCCACGTCTATGTCGAGGACCGCGAGGAGCCAGCCGCCGAGGGCGACGTGATCTACTCGCCGCGCGGCTGCCCGCACGGCTTCATCAACACCTCCGACGAGGACGTGGTGCTGGTCTGGGGCTGGAACGGCGCCGGCTCGATCGAGGCCAGCGGCTACGAGGTCGTCGACTAGGCCGCCGGACAGACCTGCCATACCCCCTGCACTGCCATGAACGCAGCCCCTAACGATCCGGGCGCCCTGCGCGGGCTGAAACGCGCGCTGGAAGATCGCCGGAAGAAGCTCGACGCGGGCAGCCAGCCGCTCGGCTGGAAGGTGGGATTCGGCGGCCCCGCGGCGCTCGAGATGCTCGGGATCAGCCGGCCGCTTGTCGGCTATCTGCTGCATGACGGCCTCCTCGCCTCGGGCACCACGGTCTCGATCAAGGATTGGACCAAGCCGGTGGCCGAGCCGGAGATCGCGATCACCATGGGCAGCGATCTGCCCGGCGGCGGCGACAAGGACGACGCGGCCGCGGCAATCGCCGGGATCGGCCCCGCGATCGAGCTTGCCGACGTGCTCGTGCCGCCGGAGAACGCCGAGGACATCGTCGCCGCCAACATCAACCATGCAGCCGTGATATTGGGCGGCTTCGACCGCAGCCGCGCCGGCGCCCGGCTCGACGGGCTGGTCGGCCAGGTGGTCCGCGGCACGGAGATCACTGAGGTCGACGATCTCGAAGCCAATACCGGCAAGCTGATCGATATCGTGCGCAGCGTTGCCGACACGCTGGGCGATGCCGGCGAGGCCCTGCGCGAGGGCGAAATCATCATCGCCGGATCGGTGACGCCGCCCGCCTTCCTCGAACCCGACGATTTCGGGTTCAGCTTCGAACTGGTGGGGCTCGGCGCGGTCTCGGTGACATTCGGTTAGGTTTGGCGGTTAGGCCGGAATCGAAAGGGGCGGACTGAAAAGCCCGCCCCTCCGATCGATCTACGAAGCCCCTCACTTCCACATCGGGATCCCGGCTTCCTTGTAGTACTTGACCGCGCCCGGGTGATAGGCGACCTGATGCTTGGGCGCCATCATCTTCACCTTGTTGCGCTTGAAGGCGCCGAAGGAGGCGCCGAGGTCCTTCTGGTGCTCGGCGATCGCCTTGGTCACCTTGTAGACCAACTCGTCGGAGACGCCCTTGTGGGTCACCATGACCCACGGGATCTCGACGATATTGGTGGTCGGCTCGAGCAGGCCCGGCAGCTTCGGGTTCTTTTTCATGGTGATGATGCGCGCGGCGGGGAGCAGCTTCTGGAAGCGCGCCTCGGCGGCGGGCGACTTGTCGAGCGAAACGTAGCGGATACCGCCGCGCCCGCGCAGCTTGGCGTTGACCTTGCGCCCCGCGCCAGAGCCGAGGCTGATCAGCGTCAGATCGACCTTGCCGTCGCCGAGCGCCAGCATGCCTTTGACGAAGCTCGAGACCGGCACTTTGTGCGGGAAATCGTCGTAGCTCATGTTGCCGTTGGCGAGCGCGCCCTGGATGTAATAGGCGATGATGCTGGAGGCGGTGTATTCGGAGGCGACCCGCAGCGACTTCCGCTTGGCGTAGACGTCGCCGATCGTCTTGATGCCGCTGTCCGCGGCGACCATCAGCCCGGTGCGCAGGGGGAACATGACGCCGACGATGCGCAGATTGGGGTTCGCCTTGCCCTTGAAATTGCCGGTGCCCGAATAGGCGTAATAGGCCTCGACCGCGTTGCAGAAGCCGAACTCGATCTCGCCTTTGCTGATGAGCGGCAGATAGGCCGCGGTGCCGGCCATCGGCTGCGAGCGCGCGGTTACCTTGGCCTTGAGGTTGACGACCTTGGCCACCGCCTGGCCGGTCTTGTAGCCGAGCGAGCCCTGCTGGCCGGTGGCGATGCCGACGACCTGGGCGTTGGCGATATTCGCGGCCAATCCAACCGCAAGTATGGCGCCCACGGCGAACAACCTGGAATACCCTCTCATGACGTCCCTCCCATCATTCGGACTGTTATTGTTTCGAGCCTAGTGAATTGCGCGGCGGCAGAACAGCCCTTGCTTGGGCGTCGTGGTCTCAAGTCTGCGCGCGGGGCCGAGCGGCGCGGCCTTTGAGCATCAGAGCCGTGGCCAGGACAAGTCCGGCCATGATCGCCGCCGGCCCGAACAGCTTGGCATAGGGCAGCGCCGCCAGGGAGGCGATCGTCGCCATTCCGGCCGCGGCGAAGCCCGCACGCACCGCCATGCCGATCCGCCGGCGGAAATACCCAACGATGGCGACACTGACCAGATAGATGCCGATGAGCGCCCTGGCGCTATCCCAGGCAATCGCCAGGGGCTCGCCGTCCAGCAGGATGGTCGGCGCGAAGATGAAGAGGAACGGCACCACATAAGCGACCCAGCCGAGCCGCATTGCCGCGAAGCCGGTCTCCATCGCCCCCGCCTTGGTGAGCGCAGCGGCGGCGAAGGCGGCAAGCGCGATCGGCGGGGTGATCATCGACATCATGCCGAAATAGAGGATGAAGAGATGCGCACCGAGGGGCTGCGCCCCCGCCTCGATCAGCGCCGGGCCGACGAGTGCCGCGAGCAGCACGTAGACGCCCGAGGTCGGCATGCCCATGCCGAGGACAATGCAGATGCCGGCGGCGACCAGCAGGATGACGATCAAGCTGTTTCCCGCGGTCGTCACCAAAAAGAGCGTGAGCGCGAAGCCGAGGCCGGTGATGTTCAGAATGCCGATGACGAAGCCCGCGGCCGCGACGATGAGGATCAGCTCCATCGTCGCGAGGCCGGTCTCCCAGAACGTGTCGACGATGGTGCGGAGACTCAGCCGCTCGGTGCCGTAGGGCATGAGGACGCCCAGCACCACAATCGACGCGGTGGCATAGAGGGCGGCGCGCTCGGGTTCGGCGTTGCCCCAGAAGAGCGAGATCAGCAGCACGATGAGCGGGATCGAGAACTGCCAGCCGCCCTTCAAGACATCGGCGGCCTTGGGCAGGTCGTCGTCGACCATGGAAATGTTGTCGCGCGCGGCGATTAGATCGACCTGGATGAGGGTCGAGATGTAATAGAGCGCGGCCGGGATCAGCGCCGCCAGCATGACGTCGACGTAAGGCACTTCGAGGAATTCGGCGATCAGGAAGGCAGCGGCCCCCATGATCGGGGGCATGAGCTGGCCGCCGGTAGACGCGATCGCCTCGATCGCCCCGGCATTAACGGCGCTGTAGCCGCCGCGGCGCATGAGCGGGATGGTGATCACCCCCGTCGTCGCGACATTGGAGACGGCGGAGCCGGAGATCGAGCCGAAGAGCGCCGAGGCGATCACCGAGATCTTGGCCGAGCCGCCGCGCATGCGCCCGGTCGCCGCCAGCGCCAGGTCGGTAAAGAACGTGCCACCGCCCGCCTTGAAGAGCAGCTTGCCCATGAACACGAAGAGGATGACGATCGTCGCCCCCACGCTGAGCGGGGTGCCGAAGACGGCGCTCGGATCGAAGCCGATATATTGCACGAGATGGGAGAGCTCGACTTTCCGGCCGACGAGCTGGCCCGGCACCTTGTGGCCGAGCAAGGCGTAGACGACGAAGAGGCAGATGATCACGAAGAGCATCCAGCCGGTGAGCCGCCGAAGCCCCTCCAGCACCGCGACGACGATGAAGCCCCCGATGACGGTGAGGATCAGCGGGCGATCGCCGATCTGCTCGACCAGCCCCTGGTAGTTCGCCGCCGTGTAGCCCAGCACGACGAGCGCCGCGAGCGCCATGATCAGGTCGTACCAAGGCGTGCGCTCGCTCTCCTCGCCGGTCCAGCGCGTCGTGAGATAGGTGGCGCAGAGGCTGAGCCCCAGGATCACCGCCAGGTACTGCTCTTTCAGGAACGCAACGCCGAACCAGCCGGGCAGATCGGCGTTCCACAGCACGCAGCTCGCGCAGGCGAGGCCCGCGGCCAGCCGGGCAATCATGATGGACACCGGGACTCTGGCTGGCCTGTCTGTCATGCTGTGTCGGGCCAATGGTCGGCCTACCGGCGGCGGGCGTGCATCGCGGGAGGCTACGGGCTCACACCATACCGCTCAAGCCGGATCGCTTCCGCTCTTGCCTGATCGGCCGAATTCCGTATACCGCATATGAGCGTTCGCTCCGCTCTTCGGATGGCTGCCTCCACAAATCGAATTGCGAAGCGGCAGCAAACCGGTATGCCAGTCAGCCGTCGCGAGCCAGCATCGACATTCGTGAGAGCAAGGGAGAACGACGATGTTCATAGCGATGAACCGCTTCAAGGTGCAAAACGGCTCCGAGGAGGCCTTCGAGACGGTCTGGAAGACCCGCGAATCGAGCCTCGACGAGACGCCGGGCTTCGTGCGCTTCAACCTGCTGCGCGGACCGCAGAACGAGGAAGAGGGCTACACGCTCTACGCCTCGCATACGATCTGGGAGTCCCAGGCCCATTTCGAGGACTGGACCAAGACGCAGAATTTCCGCGACGCCCACAAGAACGCCGGACAGAACGAGGTACTCTACAAGGGCCACCCGCAATTCGAGGGCTTCAACGTCGTCGAGGGGGCCTGATCACGCGCCTTCGCGGCAGCAGCGAACGGCGTGCGCGGCTGTAAGTCGCGGCCACGGGAGCCGGGCCGATGGTCCATTGCGGAGGTGTTGGCAACGGACAATTACCTTGTAAACTTAGATATTTTACAGTAGTAATTTTTCGACAATGGTCACCTGTCCCGATCGCCGAATGAGAAAGACGGAGCCATGAAGACCGCCATCGTCAACATCGCCACCATCGTTACCGGGGACTGGCGCGAGCCCTTCGCCGACGGCGACACGATCCTGATGGCCGACGGTAAGATCACGGGCGTCGGGACCGGCGATGCGGGCGCGGTCGAGGCCTGCGACGTGGTGATCGACGCGGGCGGCGCCACCGCCATCCCCGGCCTGATCGACAGCCAGGTCCACAACACCTTCGGCGACTACACGCCGCGGCAAAAGACGGTCGGGTTCCTGGAAAGCTACGTCCACGGCGGCGTCACGACGGGCATCAGCGCCTCCGAGGTGCACGTCACCGGCCGGCCCAAGGATCCCGAAGGCGTCAAGGCGCTGGCCGTAGCAGCCTTGAAATCCTTCGAAAATTACCGTCCCGGCGGCATGCGCATGTGGGCGGGCTCGGTGATCCTGGAGCCGGGTCTGGTCGAGGCGGACTTCAAGGAGCTCGCTGACAAGGGCGTCTGGCTCGCCAAGGCGGGCTTCGGCGCGGTGGAGACGCCCTACGACTACGCCCCCATGGTGCAGTGGGCGCGCAAGCACGGCATGATCACCACGGTGCATACGGGCGGCTCGTCGATCCCCGGCTCCTCGGGCATCTGGTACGACCATCTGAAGGCGATGCAGCCGCATGTGTCCTTCCATGTGAATGGCGGGCCGGTGGCGATGCCCGACGAGGATTTCCCGCGCATCGTCAACGAAAGCGACATTGCGCTTCAGATCTGCACCGCCGGCAATCTGCGCACCGCGCTCTGGATCACCAAGCTGGCGCAAGAGGCCGACGCCTTCGACCGCCTCCTCATCGGCACGGACACGCCGACCGGCTCGGGCATCATGCCGCTCGGCATGATCTATACGATGACGCATCTGGCGGCCCTGGGCGACGTGCCGGTCGAGCACGCGATCGCCGCGGCCACAGGGAACAACGCGCGGGTCTACGGCCTCAACTCCGGCTTCATCCAGGAGGGCAAGGACGCGGACGTGGTGATCGTCGACGCCTGCGTGGGCGGCTCCAAGGACACCGCCATCGACGCGATCCGCAACGGCGACATCTGCGCCGTGGCCGCCGTGATCACCGACGGGGTGCCGCGCTTCGTCGGCCGCAGCCGCAACACCCCGGCCGCGATGAAGACCGTGCGCACCGCCTCGAGCAAGATCCCAATGGATTTCTCCGGCGCCGGGCACTGATCCCGCGCGCCCCGCTGCCTACCCAACACCCCGACAACGGACACGATCTGCCATGGAGCCGACCTTCGCCAGCTATCACATTCGCAAGTGGTACGCCCAGCTCGACGAGACCCTGGCCAACGAAACCGGCAAGCCCGCCGACGGCGCGCCGGTCAAGAAATTCGTCGTCGCCTGCGCGGTGCGCAATCCCTATGCCGGGCGCTTCAGCGAGGATCTGTCGGAATTGATCGACGGCTCGGACAAGCTCGGCGAGGAGTTCGGCCGCAGGCTGATCGCGCTGACCGGCGGCGAGGCCATTCAGAGCTATGGCAAAGGCTGTCTGGTCGGCGTCGACGGCGAATACGAGCACGGCAACGCGTTGCTCACCACGGCCTTCGCGAACCCGATCCGCGAGGCCATCGGCGGCGGCAAAGCCTGGGTTCCGTCGACCGGCAAGCGCGGCGGGCCGGGCTCCACGATCGACATCCCGCTGGCGCACAAGGACGCGCTCTACGTCCGCTCCCACTACGACACGATCACCGCGACCTTCGCCGACGCGCCGGAGCCGGACGAGATCCTCGTCATCATGGCCGCCGCCACCCGCGGCCGGCTGCACGCACGCCTGGGCGGCCTCAAGCTCGCGGACGTGAAGGGCGAAGACGGGCTGTATTAGGGCGAGTTCAGCGACCCGCTTTCGGCTGCGGCGGCTCTGCCGTCAGGTATCGCAGCAGCATCAGGGCCTGGTCGGTGCAATCGACCAGCTCCGACATGATGCGGCGCAGGGTGACGAAATCCTCGCGGCTCAGGCAGCCGAAATGCACGTCATTGACGCGCGACTGGATCGCCGCGAGCTCCTTGAACTTCTCCCAGCCCGCGTCGGAGACGGTGAGCAGCACGCGCCGGCGGTCGGCCGTGTCCTGCACTTTTTCGACCAGCCCAAGCTGGATCAGCTTGCCGACTTCGTTGGTCACGAACGAGCCACTCAGATGAAGGTGCTCGGCGACCGAGCTGACGCTGACGTCGCCCGATTGATTGAGATGCGCGATCGAGATCAGGATCGTGTATTGCGGGCCGGTGATGCCCATGATCGAGCCGTAGCCGTCCCGGATCGCCACCAGACGCGCCGCGAAGGCCAGCGAGTCGTGCACCAGCTTGCGGAACTCGTTGTCGTCGCCCTGGGTCAACAGCTCCGGCCGGGTGACCGTCAGATGCGCCGCTGATTTGCCCTTGCGCCGCTTTTTGTCGGACGGCGGCGCGACATTGCTCCGGGTCTTTGCGCGGTTCTTAACGCTGGTTTTCGCCGAAGCCATTCGCTGACCTGCCTCCTTGGAGAATACAATATGGGCCGGGCGGCGAGCCCTGCGCCCGGCCGTTCGGGTTGGACAACACGCTATTCCGCGGCGGCGCTTTCTCCGCCCGTTTTTGCGCCAGGTTCTCCCTTGCGGGGATCACGGTTCGATCCGTAGCTCGACAGCGCCGACTCGAGCAGATCGTTGCATTCGTCCCAGCCGAAGGTTCGGAAGCTGTGCCCGCAGGTCACGAACCGCGCGCCAGCATAGAACATCTCATACTGGGTGTGGCGCCCGGCATATTCGGAGCCGAGGATGTCCCAGGCGAGCTTCAGGAACTTGACGCGGTCCTGCGCCGTCTCGCCCTCGCGGGAGGAGATCTGCGTCTTCTCGATGACCTTCGCGAGCTCGGGGTTGTCGAAATCCGCCTCCGAGGAGGGCAGCATGATCAGGCTGCCGCCGGCAAGCTCGCGGATCTCGTGGACGAAGCGCGGATAGAGATCCTGGGTGTAGATCTGCGCCGCGTAGAGCTGGCTCGGCCGGGGGCTGAAATACTGGCCGCGCTGGACGCCGTTGCTCTCCATGCCGTGGAGCATGCCTTCGACCACGCTCACCTCGGAGGCCATCCAGCCGAGCGTCTCGACGACCGAGGGGATGGAGATCGTGCCGATCGTCTCGGCGATCCGCCGCGCGACGCCGAGCATGAATTTCAGCTTCACCACCAGCCGCACCTGCGACTGGTAGTTCTGATAGACGTGGCCCGGCGTATCGTGGAACTGCGCCCGGCACATATCCGGGTCCTTGAAGACGAAGATGCGGTCCCACGGCACCTTCACGTCGTCGAAATAGACCAGCGCGTCGTTCTCGTCGAAGTGGGTGGAGATCGGGTTGTCGAATTCCGACACCGCCGCGGCCTCGAAGCTCTTGCGCGACAGCACCTTCATGCCCTTGGTCGCCATCGGCATGGCGAACGAGATCGCGAAGCGCTCCTCGTCGGACTTGAGCGGCTGCAAATTGGCCACGAAGACCTCATTGGCCATGATCGAGCTGGTGCCCAGCATCTTCGCACCGCGCACGGTGACGCCGGTCGTGTCCTCGTCGACGATGTGGAGCGTCATATCTTCACCCGCCTGCTCGCCCCACGCCTTCGCGCGGTTGGCCTGCGGGTTGATGATCACGTAGGTGAGGAAGAGGTCGTTGTCGCGCGCATAGGCGTGGTACTCGTCGTACGCCTTGGCGTATTTGGGCCCGTGCTTCTCGAACACGTCGAGGCCGATCACCTGCCCGGTCACCGCCGAGGCGACGTGATCGGGCGAACGCCCCATGAAGCCGTAATGCTGCTCGGCCCAGGCCGTCATCGCCTTTCGGCGCGATACCAGGTCGTCATACGAGCCGGCCTTGAGCCAGGCCCGGTTGACCCGCGTTCCCTTTGACGTCGGGCTCTCGAAGGTCATGAGCTCCTGGTTCGCGGGGTCGGCCTGAAAATCGTAGAGCCGCGCGGCGGAGGCGACCGCATTCCGGAAGGCCGGATGGGTGGTGACGTCCTCGACCAGCTTGCCGTCGAGATAGACCTCCCTGCCGTCCCGCAGGCTCTTGATATGCGCCGCTCCATCCTTGACCGTCATATCCGCTCTCCTGTTGGTGTCCCCGTGGCCATGGATGGCGTCACTGTCACGGACTGTGTTGGTCGTCGCCGGCAAAGACGCTCGAGAGATCGCCGTCCGCGCGTGAGCCCCACGCTCCCGCGCAAGCCGGCGTCCCGAATTACCTTTGTAACTTCGGTTTTTTTAGAAGTCAATAATGGCGGCGGATCGCGCGGAGCCGGCGGCGCCCCGAACGCCCGTGCTTAGCTCACAGTTTCGGTGGCGGCGTCCGCCGGCGACCCCGGTTCGCTCGGAACGTTGTCGTCGCGCAGCCAGACATAGATCGCCGGGATCACCAGCACGGTGAGCGCGGTCGACGAGGCGAGCCCGAAGAGCAGCGAGATCGCGAGGCCCTGGAAGATCGGATCGAGCAGGATCACCGCAGCGCCCACCATGGCCGCCACCGCCGTCAGCAGGATCGGGCGGATCCGCGCCGCGCCCGCCGCGAGCAGGCAGGCGCGGAGCGGTTTGCCTTCGGCCTGATGCGCGCGGATGAAGTCGACGAGCAGGATCGAGTTGCGCACGATGATGCCGGCGAGCGCGATGAAGCCGATCATCGAGGTGGCGGTGAAGGGCGCGCCGAAGATCCAGTGCCCGAGCATGATGCCGACCAGCGTCAGCGGCACCGGCACCAGGATCAGGAGCGGTATGCGGAAGCTCTTGAACTGGCCGACCACCAGCAGATAGATCGCCAGGATGGCCACGGCGAAGGCCGCGCCCATGTCGCGGAAGGTGACGTAGGTCACCTCCCACTCGCCGTCCCACAGCAGGGTGACGTGGCTCTCGTCGCGCGGCTGGCCGTAATAGCTGACCGTCGGCTTCAGGCCCTTGGGCCACGTCATCGCCTCGATCGCGTCCTCCACGGCGAGCATGCCGTAGATCGGCGCCTCGAAACGCCCGGCAAGCTCGGCCAGCACCATCTCGGCGAAGCGGCCGTCGCGCCGGAAGATCGGGTGGGAGGCGCGCTCGCTCTGCATATGGACGACATCGGCGAGTTCGACGACGCCGTTCCGCGCGGGCACCGGCGTCGACATGAGCCGCCCGCCCGGCGTGAGCGTCGTCTTCGGCAGGCGGACCGCGATCTCGACCGGGGTCGCCCCGCCGCCGCGATGCGAGTAGCCGACGCGCACCCCGCCCAAGAGCGCGGCAATCGTGTCGTAGACGTCCTTTTCCTCGACGCCGTGGAACTCGAGATTGTCCTGGTCGATCGAGAAGCGGAGGCGCTGCGTGGGCGCCCCATAAGACACATCGACGTCGGTAATGAAATCGACCGACCGGAAGGCCTGCGCGATCAGCCCCGCCGCCTTCCGCCTTGTCTCGGGATCGGGCCCGTAGACCTCGGCGAGCAGCGTCGACAGCACCGGCGGGCCGGGCGGCACCTCGACCACCTTGACCGCGGTGCCCTTGGGGACGGACAGGTCCTTGAGCAGCCGCCGCACCTGGAGCGCGATCTCATGGCTCGGCCGGTCGCGGTCCGCCTTGGGCGTGAGGTTGAGCTGAAGCTCGCCCAGCTCGGGGCGTTGACGCAGATAGTAGTGGCGCACCAGGCCGTTGAAGTTGAAGGGTGCGGGCGTGCCGGCATAGACCTGGATCGAGGTAAGCTCGGGCAGCGCCGCAAGGCGCCGCGCCGCCGCCATCAGCACCCGCTCGGTGTCCTCCAGCGCGCTGCCTTCCGGGAGATCGATGACGACGGCGAGCTCGGATTTGTTGTCGAAGGGCAGCAGCTTGACCGTGACGTCGCGGGTGTAGAAGAGCACCAGCGAGGCCAAGGTGGCGACCGCGACGCCGAGCAGGAACAGCTTGGAGCGCCGCCGGCCGGTGAGGAGTGGTGTGGCGACCCGCAAGTAGAAGCGGCCCAGGGCGCCCTCGTCCCCGGATTTGTGCGCGACGCCTGTCTTGCCGCGGCCGTGCAGCTTCAACAGCAGCCACGGCGTCACGGTCACCGCGACGAAGAAGGAGAACAGCATCGCCGCCGACGCGTTGGCGGGGATCGGGCTCATATAAGGGCCCATGAGACCCGAGACGAACATCATCGGCAGCAGCGCGGCGATGATGGTGAGCGTGGCGATGATCGTCGGATTGCCGACTTCGGCGACCGCCTCGACGGCCGATTGGAGCGCGTCGGACACCCCCTTGTGCCAATGCCGCGCGATGTTCTCGACCACCACGATCGCGTCGTCGACCAAGATGCCGATCGAGAAGATGAGCGCGAACAGGCTCACGCGGTTGATCGTGTAGCCCATCAGCCAGGCGGCGAAGAGTGTGAGCAGGATCGTGGTCGGGATCACCACCATCACCACCACGCCCTCGCGCCAGCCCAGCGCCAGGACGATCAGGATCACGATCGACACCGTGGCCAAGGCGAGGTGAAAGAGGAGCTCGTTCGCCTTCTCGTTCGCCGTCTCGCCGTAGTTGCGCGTGACCGTGACGTCCAGCTCCGCCGGCACCAGCCGTCCGCGCAGCTGCTCGAGGCGGGCGAGCAGCTCGTGGGAGACGGTGACCGCGTTGGCGCCCTGGCGCTTGGCGAAGGCGAGCGTCACCGCGGGACGCATGTCGAGCGCGGTGGCCTTAGAATCGGCCTTCCCGGCGTCTTTGGGCTTGGTCATGTGCCAGACGCGATGCTCCTCGGGCTTGGCGCCGACGACGATGCGGGCGACGTCCTTGACGTAGACCGGGCGGCCGTCCCGCGTGGTCACGAGCAACAGGCCGACATCGGGAATGCCGCGCAGGGTCTGGCCCGCCACCACCGAGACCGACTTGCCGGAGCGCCGAATGGCGCCGACGAGGAAGGAGCGGTTGGCCTCGCGGATCTTGCTGACGAGCTGGTTGAGGCTGACCCCGTAGAGCGACAGGCGCTCGCTGTCGGGCTCGATCCGGATCTGGTTGGCGCGGCCGCCGGAGATGAAGGTGAGGCCGACATTCTCGACCTTGACCAGCTCGTTCAGCAGCTTCTCGCCGACCTCGTAGAGGTTGTTGTCGGTCCAGCGGCTTTTGGCTTTCGTCGTGGCGGCCTTTGGCGCGAGGGTCAGCGTCAGGACGGGCACGTCGTTGATGCCGCGGCCGACGATGAGCGGCTCGGGAATGCCGACGGGAATGCGGTTGAAATTGGCGCGGATCTTCTCGTGCACGCGCAGGATCGCGTCGTCGGAGCTGGTGCCGACGAAGAACCGCGCGGTCACGATCACCCGGTCGTCCTCGGTCTGCGAGTAGACGTGCTCGACCCCGTCGATCGCCTTGACGATCTCTTCCAGCGGCTTGGTCACGAGCTGGACCGCGTCGATCGCCTTGAGGCCGTTGGCATCGACATGGATGTCGACCAGCGGCACCGATATCTGCGGCTCTTCCTCGCGCGGCAACGACCACAGCGCCACCAGCCCCATCGCGACCGCCGCCAGGAGCAGCAGCGGCGTCAGCGGCGAGCGGATGAAGGCTCGCGTCAGATTGCCGGAGATACCGAGCTTCATGGCTTGACGATTACGTCCCCGGCCTTGAGCCCGGACAGCACCTCGACGCCGCCCCCGCTCGGCAGCCCGAGCTGGACGACGATCTCCTCGCCGCTCTTGAGCGTGACGAAGGTGATGCCGGCGCGGCGATGGACGTAGCCGCTCGGTATGATCTGCGCCTGCCTTGTGCCGGTGGCGACATAAACGCGCACCCGCTCGCCGACAAAGAAATTGCCGAGGCCGGAGACCTCGACATCGGCGACCACGCGCCCCTTGTCGAGCTCGGGATAGACCTGCTTGACCCGTCCCTCGCGCTTCTTTTGAGAGCCGATGGCCATGCCCCGTGGGCCGACGAGCCACGCTGCCCTCGGTCACGTGGACCTTAAGCACGCGGCCCGCCGAGGGCGCGAGGACGTTGCCGTCGGCTTGCTGCTGCACGAGCACCGCACGCTCGGCCTCGAGGGCGGCGAACTCGCTTCGCACGACGTTCATCCGGTTTTCGGCTTCGTCGAGCCGGGCTTGCGTGGCCGCACCCGAGCCGCGCAGCCGCCGGATGCGGGCGAGCTCGAGCGTGGCCAGCGATTGCTGCGACTTCGAGGCGCGGATCTTCGCATCGACGGCGGCGATTTGGAGCGGCAGCTTCTCGTCGCGCACCAGGGCGAGCCGGTCGTCCGCCCTGACCGCGGTGCCCTCGTCGATGGTGAGCCCGCGGATGATGCCGCCGATGCGGGCGCGGGCGACCGCGACGTCACTGCTCTCGACCGTCGCGAATACGGCCTTGCGGTCCTGGATCGACCGGTTGACGACCGTATAGGTTTCCTGCGCGGACGCGGCTTGGGCACCGACGCCCAACGCCCCCGCCACCATCATCGCATGCATCAGCCGCATTGAAATTGCGATCGCCGCTTTGGCTGGATCACTCACCATGGTCAGGTCCCTGATTGATTGGCACTGCCCGTGACGAGCCGGCCCGATCCGAAAAACATATACTGCTCGCTCCTCGACGGGAGCAAAGCACACGTCTCCCCGCCGCCGCCTCAACGAGCGGTGGCAAATCCTGCCGGCCGCAGCGTCGAAACCTAGCCTTGGCCGTTCGTCCCACTCTGTGCCGCCCGCAGCTTCTCACCGAACGTCAGCAGGAACTGCAGGCTTTGCTGCGACTCCGGCTTCGACAAGAGCTTCAGGGCCGAGAACAGGCCGCCGCTTGCCGGCGTCGCCGCCGTTTCGGCCGCCGCCTCGTCCATCGAGAGCCGCATGTTGTCGGCCAGCGACGCCATCTCCTCGCTGCCCACGGTGTTGAGGATGTGCTCCAGGAACGCGAACAGCCGCTCCACGATGTTGTCGGTCGCCGCCGAGCGC
>JARRKQ010000063.1:16201-20979 GCA_037387885.1 Alphaproteobacteria bacterium
GCATGGAACAGGGCAACGAAATCGAACAGCGTCTGCAGCGCACCGATGCGGTGCAGCTCCGAGATCTGATCGATCACGCTGTGGACCGCCGCACGCGTTTCGTCGTCGTTCAACCGGTCGACCACTTCGAGCGCGTTGGCGCTGGTGACCGAGAGGCGCTCGACCATCGAGTCGGTCAAGGCCTCGCGCATCGCCAGCGTGAGACGCTCGATCTCGCTCGGCTGCGGTTCGTTGGGCAGGGCCGGGGGGCTCGTCGTATCCGTCATCGTTTCCGCCCCCCTCTACAAGAGTCCGCGCGCCGACAACCAGTAGAGGCGGTTATAGGCGAGCTTGAACCAGTGGATCATCTGCGAGGGCGGGCCCGGATTGGGCGGCGTCGTATAGTTGAACCAGACATAGGTGCCGTTGTTCAAACCGGTCTCCACGAAGCAGAACACCTTGCCGTCGTATTTCCGGGCCATGCGGCCCTCGGTCAGCAGCGACGCCAGGTTGTCGATGATTGTGTCGGCCTCGAAATGCGCCGTCGAGCCCGCTTTGGAGATCGGTATGTTGGTGGTGTCGCCGACCACGAACACGTTCGTCGTGCCTTCGCAGAACAGCGTCTCGCGCTCCGTCGGCACCCAGCCGCCGTCACCGAGCTTCGAGTCGAAGATCACCTGCGATCCCGAATGCGGCGGGATGGTCACCAGCATGTCGTAGTCGAGCGTGACCTCTTCCTCCGAGGTGATGGTCTTCTTCTTGGGATCGACCGATTTCGTGTTGAAGAAGGTCTCGTACTTGATGTTCGCCTTGTCGAACTCCGGCTGCGTCCACATGGCAACCGGCTCGAGCGCGTGCAGCCGGCCGATCGGATAAGTGTAGGTGATCTCGACCTTGTCGAGCATGTCCTTGGCTTCGAAATAGTCGCGCAGCATGAAGGTGATCTCCAGCGGCGCGACCGGACATTTGTGCGGCGCGTTGACGTTGACGACGATCTTGCCGCCTTCGAACTCCTCAAGCGCCTCGCGCATCTTGCGCGCGCCGTCGAGGTCGTAGAACCAGTGCGCGCCCTCCTCCATGCCGGGCACGTTGTCCGGCCGGATGCGCGAGCCGGTGGCGATGACGAGATAGTCGTAGCCGAAGCTCTTGCCCGACTCGGTCGCCACTTCCTGCTTCTCCACGTCGATGTTGGTCGCCGGATCGATGTGGAACGTAACGCGCCGGTCGAGCACCTTGCGCTGGTCGCGGAACAGATCCTTCTCGCGGATGCGCCCGAACGGAACGTAGAGCAGACCCGGCTGATACATATGGGTGTCCGTGGCGCCCAGCATGGTGATGCTGACTTCGTTGCCACGCATTTCATCGCTCAACTGGCGGCACAGCCCGTTGGCGACGATGGTGCCGGCCAAACCGCCGCCGACGATCAGTACTTTCTTGGTCATGGTCCTTTTCCCTCCTCGAGCCCGTGTTCTGCGCACAGGTTATTGATTGAATACCCGGTTATTTTGCTTTTCGAACGACGATGCTCCAATGCTTGTCGAGCTCATCGATGCTGACGAGCTCGTGCTTCACCTTTTCGACCCAGGCCGGGATGTCGGCCGCCGAGCCCTTGTCGGACGACAACACCTCGATCTCGTCGCCGATATCGACCAGCTTCAAGGTCGCGATCAGCTCCATCAGCGGACCCGGGCAATAGGCCCCCCGCGCGTCCACGGTCTTTCGTTCACCCATGACTGTCTGACCTCGTTTATTCGGCTTGCTGGGCTTGCCGGTTAGAGAACGACGATCTGACCTTCCTCGGCATCGGCGAGGAACTTGGTCAGACCGAGGGGCTCGTCGAACAGGTCCTCGACCAGGTCGTCTTCCGACCATTCGGTGATGTCCAATGCCATCGAGCACGGGTGCATCTTCATGTCGCCCAGCATCTTGCCCTGATGAAACAGCTCGACCGCGTCGGGCGCGTTCTTCTCCTTCATCAGATCGGAGAACGCCCCGCCCTTGTAGCGGTCGTCCGCTGCGGCATCCCTCCGGAATGCGTAGATGGCGTTCATGCTGACGAACACCTGCACGGGACGCTCCGACACCGCGGCGACGGAGGCCATCATGCCCGCCATCTGAAGCTTCTCGTGCTCGCCGGAGCACAACACCAGAAACAGGGGGGGACTGCTCATCACGACGCTCCCTTAGAGCTTGTCTTTACCCGCAGGCGGGTCCTCGACCTTCGCAAACAATACGGCATGTCGTCACGCCGCCGTTTGTCGCAGATCAAATCGGACCCACTCCTACGATCGCCCCCGTCGCCAAGCGCGATCGTCATTGTCCGCGGCGCCAACACCGCCGCCCCGTGTCACCGGATCCGCCCCTTCCCGCACGGGGCGAGGCGTCAGCCCGTCTTCCGGATCAGGAACTCGTAGACGCCGCCCGCTTCGTCGTGCTCGACGAGCTCGTTGCCGGTGCTCCGGCAAAACGCTTCGAAATCAGCCACCGCGCCGGGATCGGTCGCAAGGATATGAAGCGTGCCGCCGTCCGGCACGTCCTTCAGCGCCTTCTTGGCCTTGAGAATGGGCAAGGGGCAGTTCAGACCCTTGGCGTCGAGTTCCTGGTCACCAGCTTGTGTCATCGCTTTCACGTTCGCTCTAGTTGGCACTTTGGTTGGCGCATATAAGTCGGCGCTTGAGTCGCGCGCGGGCCCGGCGGCGATCAAATGAACAGGTTGATGTCCGAGTTGATCGCGTTCTCCATGTAGGTCGCGGCGCCGCCGATCTTGATGCCGTCGATCATGTCCTTCTGCTTGTACTCGAACAGGTCCATGGTCATCTGACAGCCGATCATCTCGACCTCGGAGTCGACGGCGGCCTCGCGCAGCTCCTCGATCGACGCCACACCCTTCTTCTTGGTGAGGTTCTTCATCATCACCGAGGTGGCGGCGGTGGCGCCGGGCATCATCGCGGCGAGGTTCGGCATGCCCATATGCATGCCCATCATCGGCATCTTCATCGCCGGGTTGCCGAGCGCCGACACCTTGAGGTCGAGCTTCTTCAAAAGAAGCGGCAGTCCGTAGAACGTGAAGAACATCGACACCTTCACATCCATCGCCGCCGCCGTGGTCGCCAATATGAACGGTGGGTAGGCCCAGTCGAGCGTGCCCTTGGTGACGATGACCGACATGCTCTTGGCGTTTGCTAGATCTTTGCTCATGGGTCGCTGCCTCCTGACGCTGGTGCGGATCACGCGTATGTGTCGGCACTTGCAGCGTTGCTATTTGACACCATCCTCAAACATATTACAATTCCTTAATATATCATATGTGGCCAAGTCTGAGATTCAATAGGTCCCATGCATGCCGCGAAATTCGACGCACCGGGCGGTAAAACAATGGCGGTGAAACGATGACATCGCCGCAACCGGCCTTCGCCCGCCGGGTCTTCGTCGGGAGCGAGATTTATCGCCGGCCCGCCTACGGCACGAACCATCCGCTGGCGATCCCGCGCGTCGAAACGGTGGTGGATCTGTGCGAGGCGCTCGACTGGTTCCCACCGAGCGCATACCGCGAAAGCCCGGTTGCGAGCGCCGAGCAGCTCGCCTGGTTCCACGATCCCGATTACATCGAAGCGCTGCGCGCGGCCGATGCCGCCGGCAAGGCGTCGGCCGAAACGCGTGACAAATATGGGCTCGGCACGATCGAGAACCCGATTTTCCCCGGCGTCTTCGCGCGCGCCTCGACCTCGGTTGGCGGCTCGATCGAAGCCGCGCGGCTGGTGACGGAAACACCCGGGGTCGCCTTCCATCCCGCCGGCGGCACACACCACGCAGCGCCAGGGCGGGCGCGGGGCTTCTGCTTCTTCAACGATCCGGTCTTCGCCGTCCTGGCGCTGAAGCGAGCCGGGATCGGGCGTGTTCTATATGTGGATCTCGACGCCCATCACGGCGACGGCGTCGAGGAGGCGTTTGCCGACGACGATGCCGTGCTGACGGTCTCGATCCACGAGTTCGGGCGCTGGCCCTATAGCGGCGCCGAGGATCTGCCCGGCTCGATGGTGCGGAACCTCGCGGTGCCGGGCGGTTTCAACGACAGCGAGCTTGCCTTCCTGATGGACGAGGTGGTGCTGCCGCTCGGCCGCGACTTCGTGCCGGGTGCGGTCGTGGTCACCTGCGGCGCCGATGGGCTGAAGGGCGATCCGCTCTCCAAGATGGCGCTCAGCAACGGTGCCTTGTGGCGTGCCGCCGAGGCCGCCGCCGCGCTCGCCGACCGCGCGGTGATCGTTGGCGGGGGCGGCTACAATCCGTGGACGGTGGCGCGCGGCTGGGCGGGCTTGTGGGGCTGGCTCAACCGCTTCGACGTGGCGGCGCCGCTGCCGCCCGAGGCGCAAGCAATCCTGCACCGCCTCGACTGCGATCTGGTCGATGAAGAGGACGTCTCGGAATTCTGGTCCGAGACGATGATCGATCCGCCCAATCAAGGAGCCGTGCGGGACGCGGTGCGCGCCTATGCGCTACCCGCAAGCCCGCGACGAATGGCCGTTTGAAACCGGGGAAGGACGTTGGCAGACTTGATCATGGAAGCCACAGGATTTCTCGTGATTGAGAGCGCATCATGAGCTGGCTCGAAAAGCTGTCGCATATCGAGGATCTGGAAGACGCCGAGCTCGATCCCGGCCTGATCTCGCGCATGGAAACGGACAGCGCTCGGATCGCCGCGCGACCCATCCGCTTCTCCACGCCGACCTTCAAGGAATACGCGACGTCGGAGCTTTCGGGCTGCGGCAAGAACTCGTTCCCTGCCTTCTCGATCACCGGCG
>JARRKQ010000064.1:0-18131 GCA_037387885.1 Alphaproteobacteria bacterium
TCGGGCAGGGGATGGTACTGGCCGGCGATCGAGACGCGGTGCTCCTGCATCGCCTGCAGCAGCGCCGACTGGGTGCGCGGGCTGGCGCGGTTGATTTCGTCGGCCATCAGCAGTTGCGCAAAGACCGGGCCCTTGACGAAGCGGAAGGAGCGCCGGCCCTTTTCCGTCTCCTCCAGAACCTCTGAGCCCAGAATGTCGGCGGGCATCAGATCGGGTGTGCACTGGATGCGCTTGTCTTCCAGCCCCAGCACCGTGCCCAGGGTTTCCACGAGGCGCGTCTTGGCTAGGCCCGGCACGCCGATGAGGAGCGCGTGACCGCCCGCCAGCAGCGTGATCAAGGTCTCGTCGACCACCTCCTGCTGACCGAAGATGACGCGGCCGACGCTCTGGCGAACCTCGCCCAGCGTTTCGCCGAGCTTCTCGATATCGGCGACCAGCTTGGTGTCGGACGGCCCGCTCGCTCCGGTTTCGGGTTCGGAGGTTGCAGCGGCGCTGCTTTCGGTTACGCTCAAGGGCTTACTCCGCTGGTTTCATCGACACAGTTCGACACACAGATCGACAGACGGGGCCGCACGATGGCTGAAGATTCGCCCAACCCCGATCAACTTGCAAAGCACATTTCTGCGATGGGGTCTCAACGCAAGGGCGGAGGCAACCCGAACCGGGAACTGGTCTGCGGGGATATCGACATTCGTATCGCCCGGGACGGTACCTGGTTTTATCACGGCTCGCCGATTGGCCGCAAACGGCTGGTGAAGCTGTTCTCGACGGTGCTCAAGCGCGAGCCCGACGGCACATATGTGCTCGAAACACCGGTTGAAAAGGGTCGTATCCAGGTCGAGGATGTCCCGTTCGTGGCCGTGGAGCTGTCTGCCGAGGGCGAAGGCGAAAGCCAGCGTCTGACGCTACGCACCAATATTGACGAATCTGTGACCGTCGACGAGGCCCATCCGATCCGCGTCGACACGGATCCGGAGACCGGCCATCCGGTGCCCTACGTGCTCGTGCGCGACGCGCTCGAAGCGCGGATCGCGCGGCCGGTCTACTACGAGCTGGTAGCATTGGGGCTGGAACGCGCGGTCGGCAGCGACCATCTTTACGGCGTATGGAGCAGCGGCACGTTCTTTCCCTTGGGCACACTGCCGGCAGAGACGAGCGCGGAGGCGAAGTGAGCCGAGCGCATGTCATCGCGCGGCTCAGCGGCAGCTTCGTGCGCACCGGCAGGCGGCCGCGCATGGCCGGCGCCCCGCGTGAGCGTGGCGACTATGACCTAAACCCCGACTACCGGCCCGAGGGCGAGCTGACCCCTGCCGCCGTGCTCGTTCCCCTGATCGAGCATGCCGAGGGTATGACCGTGCTGCTCACTCAGCGCACCGACCATCTGAACGACCATGCGGGCCAGGTGAGCTTTCCCGGCGGCAAGATCGACGACACCGATGCCGACGAGATCGAGGCGGCGCTCCGCGAGACCCACGAGGAGGTCGGCATCGAGCCCGCGCGCGTCGAGGTGGTCGGCCGGCTCGACGAGTACATCACCGGCACCGGCTTCACGATCACGCCCGTCGTGGGGCTGCTGCAGCCGGGCTTCACGGTGACGCCCGATCCCTTCGAGGTGGCCGACGTTTTCGAGGTGCCGCTCGCCTTTTTCCTCGATACCGCCAACCATCACCGCGAGAGCCGCGTCTGGAAGGGCCGCGAGCGGCATTTCTACGTGATGCCCTACGAGGACCGGTATATCTGGGGGGCGACCGCGGGCATGCTGGTGAACCTCTACGACGCCCTCAAGGACTGAGCCGGGACCGGGACGCGCAATCGATGATCCGCATCGTCATACAGCATCTGCTGCTCTTCCTGCTGCCGCTGGCGGCCTATGTCGTCTATCTCTCGATCATGCGCCGGCGCGCCACCGCACGCGGCACGCCGCAGCCGGAATGGGAGGACGGTCCTTGGTTCTGGCTCGTCGTGGGCGGCCTCGCGCTCACGCTCGCCGTCTTCGTGGTGCTCGGCTTCACCGGCGGCTACAAGCCCGATACCAACTATGTGCCGAGCCGCATCGAGAACGGAAAAGTAATTCCCGGAAAGACTCAGTAACGCATGCGGCAGTAGCTTAAGCGACGGTAACTATTTATTAGCGTTAAGGATCCAGAAACGCGTGGTACGCGCGATCAACGAGCGCTTTCCCATGAACTGGCGAACATGAAACCCGCCGGCAGGATCGAGCCACAGCCCTGGATGATTTCCGTGCCCACGCGCGCGGTCATTGCTGCTCTCACGGCAGAAGGCGGTGTGGCGCGCTTCGTGGGGGGCTGTGTGCGCGATGCGTTTCTGGAGCGGAGCGTGGAGGATGTCGATATCGCCACCTCAGAGCCCCCTGAGCGCGTCGTGAAGCTCCTCAAGGCGGCCGGTATCAAGGCCGTGCCAACGGGTATCGCGCACGGTACGGTCACAGCGGTCGTCTCACCGGAGCATTACGAGATCACCACCCTGCGCGAGGATGTCGAGACCCACGGCCGGCACGCCACGGTCGCCTATACCGACGACTGGATGGCCGACGCGGCGCGGCGCGATTTCACCATGAACGCGCTCTTCCTCGACCCCGACGGCACGCTCTACGACCCCTTTGACGGCCTGAAGGATCTGCGCGCGGGCCGCGTGCGCTTCGTCGGCGAGGCGCGGACGCGGATCGAGGAGGACTATCTTCGTCTGCTCCGCTTCTTCCGCTTCCAGGCCTATTACGGCCGCAGCGAGCCCGATGCCGAGGGTCTGGCGGCGAGCACCGAGCTTGCGCCCAATCTGGAGACGTTGTCGGCCGAGCGGGTCTGGGCCGAGACCCGGAAGCTCCTGCTGGCGCCGTCGCCCGAGGCGATCTTCGCGCTAATGGCCGAGGCGGGCGTGCTCGAGCACGTTCTGCCGCATGGGCGCGAGACGGCGCGCCTCGGCCTCCTCGCCGCCCGCGAGGCGGCGCATGACGAGCCCGATGCGATCCGCCGCTTGGCGGCGCTGCTCGATCTCGGCGAAGCCCATGCCGAGACCACCGCCGTCGTGCTCAAGCTCTCGAATGACGACCGCGACCAGCTTCTGACGATCGCGCGCGAGTGGCAGGGGTTCAAGATCGAAACCGGCGCGCCGGCCCGGCGCACGCTCTACCGGTTGGGGGCGGACCGGGTCTTCGACATCGTGTTGCTGCGCTGGGCGGAGGCCGAGCGCATAGAGGGCGGCCGCGTCGACGACGGGCCCTTCCGCGCGGCGCTTAGGGAAGCGGAGGCCTGGACGCCCAAGGCGCTGCCGGTCCAGGGGGTCGACGTGCTCAATCTGGGTGTGGCGGCAGGGCCGGCGGTCGGCGAGATCCTGCGCGAGGCCGAGACCTGGTGGATCGACCGCGACTTCGAGCCCGATCGCGAGGCGCTGCTGAAGCAGCTCAAGGTGCTGGCGAGCCCGCAGATCGCGTGAGGGGCGCGGGGAAACGGGCGGGTATTTTAACCCGCCGGTAACCTTCGCGGCCAGACGCCGGAAACGACGGACCGCATTGAAAAAGCCGCCAGGAGGCCCCTGGCGGCTTATTCGCGGCGTGCGCGGAAATTTAGGCGCTTGCCAGTTCGAACGCTACACGGCGCTTGAGCGCGCGCTCAAAGGCGCGGAGCTCGGTCTCGGAATGCGCCGCGGTGAAACGGCGGTCCTGGTCGCGGTTTCGGGCGATCAGCGACCGAAAGACGATCATGGCGTTCAGCATGGTCTTTGGTCCTTTCGTGCGTTGCGATTGCCCGCACGGCAGCGCCAGGCGCTACCCACGGCAGTGCGTTAGCGCACAGTGTGCGCACGAAGGGCTTAATTATTTGGTAACGATGAACCGAACGGGCGGGCCAACGACCCGCCCGCTGTTGCGGCCGAAGCTGCCTTATTCCGCCGCTTCCTGCTCCGGCGCCGGCGGCATCGTGGCCGCGAAGCTCGGCCGCGCCATCATCCGCTCGAGCCACGCGCCGACGTTTTTATATTTCGGCAGCAGCTCTTTGCCCTCGGGCAGCATCGAGAGATAGAAGGCGCACGGCACCAGCATGAGATCGGCAAGGCTTAGCGCGTCGCCGGCGAGGTAGTCGCTCTTGGCGAGCGTGTCGTCAGCGACCTTGAGGAAGTTTTCCACCCGCGGCAGCGCGGCCTTGATCGCGTCTTCGTCGGGCGTCTCGCCGCGCATCGGCAGCAGGACGCGCGGGATCACCAGCTCGCGGATCAGCGCCTGGTAGCCGTAGTCGCAGGTCGCCGAGATCCACTGGATCATGCGCGCCATGCCCAGCGTGTCGCTCGGCTGTAGGGCAGGGCCGTCGAAGGTCGTGTCGAGGTAGAACCCGATCGCCGGCGTCTCATAAAGCTGCACGTCGCCGTGCTGGAAGCCGGGCATCTTCCCGAAGGGATGGATCGCCCGGTAGCCATCCTCGGAGATGTCGACGACCTCCAGGTCGTAGTCGATGCCCTTTTCCTCGCAGATCATCCGCGCGGTGCGGACATAGGTGCTGTGCGGGGCGCCGTAGATCTTCACATCAGCCATAGCGTCTCACTCCTCTCCCAGATTAGGTGTCCAGATAGGTGTCCAGACAGTCGAACGAGCTGTTCCATCCGAGACTGTGCAGCTCGCAGGATTCCTTGGTCTCGAATTCGCGCTGCGTCAGCGTGAGCTCGGTGCGGTCCTCGCCGAGCGCGCGCAGCTCGATGGTGATCACGGTCTCGTGGCCGCGCACCCCGTCGGTCTCCCAGGCCCAGCTGAAGACGAGGCGGTCGGGCGGGGAGATCTCGTGGATGACGCCGCTCACGATGTGGTCGCCGCCATCGGCGTCGCGCATTACTGTACGCCAGGCGCCGCCCGCGCGCATGTCGATCCGGTACTCGGGGACGTGATGGCCCTCCGGGCCCCACCATTGCACGATCTGCTCGGGTACGGTCCAGGCCTCGAAGACCATCTCGATCGGCGCTTCGAAGGTGCGGACGATCCGAAGCGTCTTCTCCTCGGCCGCGGTGCCCGACTCAGCCGCCGCGGCGGGGCTTGCCCGTTCGCTGCTCGCCATTCTCGCTCCCTTTGGTTTTCTGCTTTTTGGTCTCCAGGAAATCCGCCAACGCGTCGAGGCGGTCTTCCCAGAACTTGCGATATTGCTCGACCCAATCGGCGGCGGCCTTCAGGCCCTCGGGCTCGATGCGGCAGCGGCGCCATTGGGCGTCGCGCTCGCGTGCGATGAGCCGCGCCTTCTCCAGCACCTTCAGATGGCGCGAGATCGCCGGCAGGGAGATGTCGAAGGGCTCGGCCAGTTCGCCGACCGAAGCCTCGCCCAGGGCCAGCCTGGCGAGGATCGCGCGTCGGGTCGGATCGGCCAGAGCCGCGAATGTGGTGCTGAGTTGATCGGGCATGCCTTTACTTAACGGATGCGTTAAATAAAGGCAACCCAAATCCGTCCGAGGACGGCGGAACGAAGAGGGGTGAAGCCGGCGGGTCCGATCAGACTTCGGCTGCGGCGGCCTTCATGACGGTGGCGAGCAGCGTATAGACGGCCGCCCAGCCATCCTTGACCTCGGGCGTGAAGGCCTCGCCCAGACCCTGTTCGAGGGTCCAGAGA
This sequence comes from Alphaproteobacteria bacterium, assembly GCA_037387885.1. Classification (GTDB taxonomy): domain Bacteria; phylum Pseudomonadota; class Alphaproteobacteria; order JAPULJ01; family JAPULJ01; genus DATKZM01. Next base: position 5,598 of record JARRKQ010000064.1, read on the forward strand.
AGCGCGGCGCCGACCGTGTCGTAATGCGCGTCGACGACGCCGTAGCCGACATGGTTGCGGCCGAGCTGCTGCACTGCTGGGACCAGCTTGTCGGGGTTGTTGAGCCCTTTGACGGCGGTGGCGATCATCGCCATCAGCTTCTTGCCCTGTTCGGTCATGTCGCCCTTGAAGAGCGTCTTGACCGAGGGGTCGAGCTCGAAGAGGCGGTTGTAGAAGAGCTCGGCTGCGGTTTCCGCGATGGGCGCGACCTTCTCGAAGCTTTCCTGAACCAGGGCGACCTGCTCGGGCGTCGGGCCGGCCGGCGCTTCGGCCTCGGGCGCCTCCGCAGAAGGCTCGGGGGCCGCTTCTGGCGCCGCCTCAGTTGCTGCGTCCGGCGCCTGCTCCTCGGCCGCCTCCGCTTCCGGCATCTCGGCGGCGGCGGACATCATGACCTTGGCGAGCAGCATGTAGACTGCGACCCAGGCGGATTCGACGTCGGGCGTGAAGGCCTCGCCGAGGCCCTGCTGGAGCGTCCACAACAGCGCCTCGGCCACCGTGGCGTAGTGCTCGTTCGTGACGCCGTATCCGGCGTGGTTGCGGCCGAGCTGCTCGACGGCGGGGATCAGCTTGTCGGGATGGTTGAGCCCCTTGACCGCGGCCGAGATCATCGACATCAGCTTCTTGCCCTGCTCGGTCATGTCGCCCTTGAAGAGCGGCTTGACGGAGGGGTCGATCTCGAAAAGGCGGTTGTAGAAAAGCTCCGCGGCCTGCTCGGCGATCGGCGCGACGAGCTCGAAGCTTTCCTGGACGAGTTTGATCTGCTCGGGCGTGGGGCCGTCGTCGGAGGCGGCCGGCGCTTCGGCGGGCGCGTCAGCAGGCGTTTCCGCCGGCGCTTCCTCCGCCGCGGGCTCGTCGATCATGCCGAGCTCCGGCCCATCGATCGGCGCGGGCTCGATGGTCACGGGCTCCGGCATCGGGGCGGCCTCGGCCGCGGGAGCCGCTTCCGCTGTCTGCATCGGTTCGGGCACGGCGGCGGGCAAGCCGCCCATCCCGGCAATGCGGTTCAGGCTCTCGGTGGCGGCGTTCGCGTGCTGGCGGGCGGCGTCGGACCGGCCCTCGATGCCGTCGGCCGATTCGCGCAACGCGTTCAGTCGCTCGGTCAGATCCTTGACGATCGAGGCGATCTGCTCGGTGGAATGACTGGTCTGCCCAGACAGCGCCTTCACCTCGCCGGCGACCACGGCAAAGCCCTTGCCGGCTTCGCCGGCGCGCGCCGCCTCGATGGTGGCGTTCAGCGCCAGCAGGTTGGTCTGCTTGGCGATGTGATCGATTTCCTGGGCGACGTCGGCGACTTGGGACAAGGCCTCGTTGAGGCTCTCGAGCTGGGTCTTGTTGTCCGCAACGGCGGCGCTCAGCTCGTCGAGCTGTGCCGAGGTCTGCTGGGCGGCCTGGATGGCGGCATCGGTATCGGACGCACCCATCTGGGTGGCCGGCGCGAATGCGCCCGCTGAGCCTTCGGGAGGGGTCATTGCAGTGGCCTCGGGTCGTGTTAGAGAGACCGCTGATACCTAAAGGTTGACCTTTAAATCCGCTTTAAGCACGCCCGGTATTGCAACTAGGAATAATGTCCCCCCTGCCTTCACTCACGCCGTCGCCAGCGCCTGATCGAGATCGGCGATGATGTCCTCCACATCCTCGATGCCGACGGAAAGCCGCACCAGTCCGTCCGAGAGCCCCCGCGCATTGCGGTCCTCGGCCGGAACCTCGGCATGGGTCATGGTGGCGGGGTGGGTGATCATGGTCTCCACCGCGCCCAGGCTCTCGGCCAGACCGCACAGCTTGACGTTGTTCATCACCGCCTTGCCGGCCGGGATGCCGCCGGTGAGCTCGAAGGAGATCATGCCCGAAAAGCCGTCCATCTGGGCGGCGGCGATGGCGTGCTGGGGATGCGAGGGCAGGCCCGGATAGGAGACCCGCGCCACCTTGGGGTGCGCCTCCAGATATTCGGCGACCTTCTGGGCATTCTCCGCGTGCCGCGCCATGCGCAGGCTCAGCGTCTTGATGCCCGTCAGCGCCAGCCAGCAATCGATCGGCGAAGGCACGGCGCCGATGGTCTTCTGGATGAACTTCATCTCGGCCTGGATGTCATCCCGGTTGGTGATGACGACGCCGCCGATGATCTGATTGTGCCCGGCGAGATACTTGGTCGTGGAGTGCATGACGATGTCGGCGCCATGCTCCAGCGGGCGCAGGAAGACCGGCGTCGCGAAAGTCGAATCGACGCCGAAATAGAGCCCGTGCTCCTTGGCGATTTCCGACATGGCGTCGAGATCGGTGACCTTGAGCAGCGGGTTGGTCGGCGTCTCGACCCACAGCATCTTGGTCTCCGGCCGCACCGCCTGGCGCACGGTCTCGGGATGCGAGCTGTCGACATAGGTGAAGGTGAGCCCGTAGCGCGACAGCACCTTGTTGAAGTGCCGCGACACGCCGCCATAGACGTCGTCGGAGCAGACCACGTGGTCGCCCGCCGACAAGAGCTTCAGGCAGCTGTCGACCGCCGCCATGCCGCTTGAAAAAGCCGTGGCGTGCTTGCCGCCCTCGATGGCGGCCAGGTTCTTCTCCAGCACCGCCCGCGTCGGATTGGACGAGCGTGTGTAGTCGTAACCGAGATCGCGGCCGACCTCCGGCAACACATAGGTCGCGGTCTCGTAGATCGGCGGGACGATCGAGCCGGTCGTCGGATCGGGCTCGATCCCGGCGCGCACGACTTTGGTGTCGAACTTCATGGGCTGGGACCTCCTACACGGCTGCTGGGCTGGCACGGCTGTTCGTTGCCGCTTTCGCGGCGCTTAGCCCGTCACATGAACCAATCGGCGGGCGATGTCCAGCGCACCGCCCCTAATGTTGGCGGTAAGCCTGCTAGCGGTTGCGCACCAGCTTGCCGCGCACGACGCGGGCCGGCTCGCCGTCCCGGATGGCGGTGAACTCCAGGTCCATGCCGGTGCCCGACAAGGTGCGGGCATAGCGGGAGATGGCGTAGCTGCCGTTCGGGGTGATCGCCATCACGTAGAGCGTTAGCGTGCGGCCCTGGATGCGCGCCCAGCCGTACGGGCTGCCCGACAGCATGTCGCCGGAATTGGCCAGCTTCCAGACGCCTTTGCGGCTGGTGTTCACGAAGTGCATCAGCACGCTCTTCTTGCGCACCTTGGGCTTGGTGGGTGTGCCGCCGCGCCGGATCACCGTCGTCCATCCGATGTCGAAGCCGCCCGCCTTGGGCGTGATGGTCACATCGAGATCGCGGATGGTGACGCCGAAATAGAGGCTGTCGCGGTTATTGGCGACGGCGCTGCCGCCCCAGGTCCCCTTGAAGGCCTTGATCGAGATGTCCTGCGCGGCCGCGAGCCCGGCCGCACCCAGCCAAATCGACGCCGCTAGACCGAGCGAAAGGGCCATCGCCAAGATGCGCTTCATCCATGTCTCCTCCCGCCCGCGGGCGGTGTTTGCCGCGGCTCTCGCCCGTCAGGGCTCCCGCGGATTTTGGTTCGAAATTCAGTAGATTCGCTACACGCATTCGCCCCCCGGTTCAAGGCTGAGCGGCGCTATATCGTTAATCCGCGGACCGGATCGCGACATTGTCAATCATCGCCGGCCCATACCATGCTAGCGTTCCATGGAACGACAACCCCGTGACAATATCGGGACATCAGGGAGGCGATTGCGATGAGACCCAGGCATTTGGCTCTGGCCGCGCTGGCGGCCTTTTCCCCCGCGCTCTTGCCGGCGACGGGGCAGGCGGCGGGCCTCGAGCGGCTCACCATCCTCGACTGCGGCCGCAACGTGGTGAAGGACCAGTCGAAATGGTCCCCCGGCCACAATGTCGGCAAGGTGAAGGAATTTTCCAACAACTGCTACCTCCTCAAGCACGAGAAGGGCCTGCTGCTGTGGGATACCGGCGTGCCGGACGCGATCGCCAAAAAAACCAACGGCGTGACCGTCGCGCGCGGCCTCATCACGCTTTACCGCGCAAAGACCCTTGCGAGCCAGCTTCAGGCGCTCGGCGCACCGCCGGCCAAGATCGACTATGTCGCGGTCTCGCATATCCACGGCGACCATGTCGGCAACCTCAAGGCCTTCAAGACGTCGAAGATCCTAATGCAGAAATCCGAATACGAGGCCGGCGCCAAGGCGAAGGCACCGCCCTTCGACAAGGGCCAGACCATCGTCAAGCTCGACGGCGATCATGACGTCTTCGGCGACGGCAGCGTCATCCTCCTCTCCACACCCGGCCACACGGTCGGGCACCAGTCGCTGCTGGTGCGCCTGCCGAAGACCGGCGCGCTGGTGCTGTCGGGCGATGCGGTCCATTTCAAGTGGAACTGGGACAACAAGGGCGTGCCCGCCTTCAACTTCAGCAAGCCGCAGACCGCGGCCTCGATGGAGCGCATCGCCGGGGTGCTGGCGAAGTACAAGGCGACGCTCTGGATCAACCACGACGCAGCCCAGACCGCGACGCTCAAACGCGCGCCGGCCTATTACGAGTAATGGGCTTTCAGGAGCGGGGCGGTTCGCTCACGGCCAGGCGGCGAGCGGGGGCAGCGACATTAAGATCGCCTCCGTGTTGCCGCCGGTCATGAGGCCGAACTTGGTGCCGCGGTCGTGGAGCAGGTTGAACTCGACGTAGCGGCCGCGCCGCACGAGCTGATGCGCGCGGTCCTCCTCCGTCCATGGCTCGGCGATGTGCCGGCGCACGATCTCGGGATAGACCTCGAGGAAGGCGCGGCCGACATCCTGGGTGAAGGCAAAATCGGCGTCCCAGTCGTTCGCGAGCTGGTCGTAGAAGATGCCGCCGACGCCCCGCGGCTCCTCGCGGTGGCTGAGATAAAAATACTCGTCGCACCAAGTCTTGAAGCGGTCATAGTAATCCGCCCCGTGAGCGTCGCAGGCGGCCTTGAGCGCGGCGTGAAAGGCCTTCGTATCGGCGTCGTCCGGCACCATCGGCGTCAGATCGGCGCCGCCGCCGAACCAGGATTTGGTGGTGACGATGTGGCGCGTGTTCATGTGGACGGCCGGGACCTTGGGCGAGCGCATATGGGCGACCAGCGAAATGCCGCTCGCCCAGAAACGCGGATCCAACTCCGCGCCGGGCATGTCCTTGCGGAACTCTTCGGAGAACTCGCCGAACACGGTGGAGACGTTGACGCCGACCTTCTCGAAGACGCGGCCGTGCATCACCGACATGACGCCGCCGCCGCCGCCCGGCCGCTGCCATTCGCTGCGTTCGAAGCGTGCCGGTTCGGGATTGCCAAGTGCGTCCGCGATCGCCGGCGGCAGCTCGTCCTCCAGCGCTTCGAAGGCGGCGCAGATATCGTCGCGCAGCGCCTCGAACCACGCGCGCGCCGTCTCCTTGCGCGCCTCGGTCTCGTCGGTCATTCGCTCTCCATAATCTCCTTAGGCGTCTTTGGGCAATTGCCCCATCTGCCGCAGCGCTTCGCCGAGCACGATCGCTGCTGCCATGGCGACATTGAGCGAGCGCGCGCCCGCCGCCATCGGCACCTTGATCCGCGCCTCGGCGCGCGCATGCACATCGTCCGGCACGCCCGCGCTCTCGCGGCCGCAAAGCAAAACATCATCGGCGGCAAAGCGGAAGTCCTGATACGCCGTCTCCGCCGCCGTGGTCAGCAGGACGAGCCGGCCTTTGTCAGGGGATTGGTCGCGGGCCTCGACATAGCGCGCCCAGGACGCGTGCCGCGCGAGATCGACCGCATTGAGATAATCCATGCCGACGCGTTTCAGGCGTTTGTCGTCGAGCACGAAGCCGCACGGCTCGATGATATCGACGCCGACCCCGAGACAGGCGGCAAGCCGCAACACGGCGCCGGTGTTCTGTGGGATATCGGGCTGGTAGAGCGCAAGCCGCATCGCCGCGACCGCCTTACACGGTGCAGCGCATCGCAGCCAGCACTATCAAACAGGTATGCAATGCGCGTTTGCCCGTGCCGTGGCCCTTTGCTTTGAGCACGAATTCCAGTATACCCCTTGCCGCGCGTGTGTCCGTTTTCGCATTGCCTGGGGGGTCGTGCGGCATGGTGTCACATTTGCCGTCGGAGGGGCGGACAATAGGTTGAAACACACAGCCGGACGACGCGCCCGCGGGGTTCCTTCCGCCGCGGGTGGGGCCTTAAGAGGTTGACATAATGGCGAATTCGACGACCGCCACAGAAGGTGGCGGTGAGACGCGCCGCGATTTTCTGCTGCTGGCGACGGTTGCCGCCGCGGGCTTCGGCGTCGCTGCTGTAGCATGGCCGTTTATCGACCAGATGAACCCGGCGGCCGACACGCTGGCGCTCGGTTCGATCAAGGTCGACATCTCCAAGATCGCGGTCGGACAGCGCATCACCGTCAAGTGGCGCGGCTCGCCGGTCTTCATCGACCACCGCACCGCCGAGCAGATCAAAGAAGCTGAAGACACCAAGCTCAGCGACCTCAAGGACCCGCAGCCGGACAAGGACCGCGTCCAGAAGCCCGAATGGCTCGTCATGGTCGGCGTCTGCACCCATCTCGGCTGCATTCCCAAGGGCCAGAAACCGGGCGACCGCAAGGGCGAGTTCGGCGGCTGGTTCTGCCCCTGCCACGGCTCGCACTACGACACGTCGGGCCGCATCCGAAAGGGTCCCGCACCTAAGAATCTGCCGGTGCCGCCGTACAAGTTCCTCTCCGACACGCAGATCCAGATCGGCTAGGGGGAGGGCGCATCATGGCCAATGGGGGCTCCGGGTCGAAGGTCGTCAAGTGGGTGGATTCCCGACTGCCGATCTTCTCCTTCGTCGATCACGCGCTGCGTGAATATCCGACACCGAAAAACCTCAGCTACTGGTGGAACTTCGGATCGCTGGCCGGCGTGGTGCTGGTCGTCATGATCGTCACCGGCATCGTGCTGGCGATGCACTACACGCCGCACACCACGATGGCGTTCGACTCCGTCGAGCGGATCATGCGCGACGTCAACTACGGCTGGCTGATCCGCTATATCCACATGAACGGCGCGTCGATGTTCTTCCTCGTCGTCTACATCCACATCTTCCGCGGCATGTATTACGGCTCGTACAAGAACCCGCGCGAGCTTTTGTGGTGGCTGGGCGTCATCATCTATCTGTTGATGATGGCGACGGCGTTCATGGGCTACGTGCTGCCCTGGGGCCAGATGAGCTTCTGGGGCGCCACCGTGATCACCAAGCTCTTCTCGGCGATCCCCTGGGTCGGCGAGGCGATCACCCAGTGGCTGTGGGGCGGCTTCTCGGTCTCCAACCCGACCCTCAACCGCTTCTTCAGCCTGCACTATCTCTTGCCCTTCGCGATCGTGGGCGTCGTCGTCTTCCATCTGTGGGCGCTGCACACGACCAAGTCGAACAATCCCCTCGGCATCGACCCGCGGGGGCCGCAGGACACCATCCCGTTCCATCCCTATTACACGGTGAAGGACTATTACGGGATCGGCGTCTTCTTCATCGTCTGGGCGGCGTTCGTGTTCTTCGCGCCCGACTTCTTCGGCGAGCCGGACAACTACATCCCGGCCAACCCGATCTCGACGCCCGCGCATATCGTGCCGGAATGGTACTACCTGCCGTTCTACGCGATCCTGCGCGCCGTGCCCGACAACTTCGTCGGCTCGTGGATCGGCTTCGGCTACATCATCGTCAACGCCAAGCTCGCCGGGGTGATCGCGTTGGCGCTGTCGATCATGATCCTCTTCGTGCTGCCCTGGCTTGATACGTCAAAAGTGCGCAGCGGCCGCTTCCGGCCGGTCTTCAAGTGGTTCTTTTGGATCTTCCTGCTCGACGTCGCGATCCTCGGCGTTTGCGGCGCACATGCGCCCGACGAGCAGGTCTTCTCCTGGTTCGAGAACTTCGACTATCTGACGCTGGCGCGGATAACCACGGCCTACTACTTCATCCACTTCGTCATCATCCTGCCACTCGTCGGCAAGATCGAGAAGCCGCTGCCGTTGCCGACCAGCATCTCCGAGCCTGTGCTGAAGGGGGGCGGCTCCGCCGGCGCCGCGGCCACGGCCAAGCCGATGGAGAAGGCCTGATGCGCAAATTCGCCGTTAGCCTCGTTGCGCTGTCCGGCCTGATCGTGGGCACCATCGCCTATGCCGCCGGCGACGCCGCGCATGCGCCGAGCCAGAACTGGAGCTTCAGCGGCATCTTCGGCACCTACGACAAGGCCCAGCTCAAGCGCGGCCTGCAGGTCTACCGCGAGGTCTGCTCGGCCTGCCATTCGCTTCGCCTCGTCGCCTACCGCAACCTCGCGGCACTTGGCCTCGACGAAAAGGCGATCGAAGCGATTGCCGCCGAAAAGGAAGTGCCGGGCGAGCCCAACGAGGAAGGCGAGGCGACCACGCGCAAGGCGCTGCCGTCCGATAAGTTCGTGCCGCCCTTCGCCAACGAGCAGGCCGCACGCTCGGCGAACAACGGCGCGCTGCCGCCCGATCTCTCGCTGATGACCAAGGCGCGTGTCGGCGGGCCCGATTACGTCTACGGCATCCTGACCGGCTACAAGGAAGAGCCGCCGAAGGGCGTGAAGGTCCCCGACGGCATGTACTACAACGCCATTTTCCCCGGCCACAACATTGCCATGGGCCCGCCGCTCTCCGACGAGGGCATCGAATACGCCGACAAGACCAAGGCGACCGTGGCGCAGCAGGCCAAGGACGTCGTCTCCTTCCTGCAATGGGCGGCCGATCCCTACCTCGAGGACCGCAAGCGCATGGGGATCAAGGTCGTCCTCTTCCTGCTCTTCCTGTCGGGGCTCCTCTTCGCCTACAAGCGCAAGGTCTGGTCGGACGTGCATTGAGGGACGGGGCTAGTCCTCTCGACCCAGTCCAACCCTGTCATCCCGGACTTGATCCGGGGTCCATCGGGTGGTGCAAGCCGGCGTCCCTTTCGTCCTGAATGAACCGGTGCGTGGACCCCGGCTCTGCGGCCGGGGTGACAGTGAGGTGTCGGACGAACCGTAGCGTTGATCCCCGCCGCCGATCCTGAAAAACTCCGCCGCGATCTACGGGAGCGATACGAATGAGCGAACTGGCTACGCCACCTGTCGTCGGCGTGATCGGCGGCAGCGGCATCTACGACATCGAGGGGCTGACCGACACCCAGTGGATCACCGTGTCGTCACCCTTCGGCGACCCGTCGGACGAGCTCCTGGTCGGCCGTCTGGGCGAGCAGAAGGTCGTCTTCCTGCCGCGCCATGGCCGCGGCCACAAGCTGGCGCCCGGCGACATCAACTACCGCGCCAACATCGACGCGCTCAAACGCGCCGGCGTCACCGAGATCATCTCGATGAGCGCGGTGGGTTCCCTGAAGGAGGAGCTCGCCCCCGGCGCCTTCGTGCTCGCCGACCAGTTCGTCGACCGCACCTTCGCGCGCGAGAAATCGCGCGATCCATCGCGGCGGCTCCTACCTCGCCATGGAGGGCCCGCAATTCTCCTCGATCGCCGAGTCCGAGCTCTACCGGTCCTGGGGCGCCTCGGTGATCGGCATGACCAACATGCCCGAGGCCAAGCTCGCCCGCGAGGCCGAGCTCTGCTACGCGACGGTCGCCATGGTCACCGACTACGATTGCTGGCATCCCGATCACGACAACGTCACGGTAGACACGATTCTGAAGGTGTTGAGCGAGAATGCCGAGCATGGCCGGGCCTTGGTGGGCGAGGTGTTGCCGCGCTTGGACGGCCGCGCCGCGCCATGCCCGCAGGGTTGCCACCACGCGCTCGACTTCGCCGTCGTCACCGCGCCCGAAGCGCGCGATCCGGCGATGATCGCCAAGCTCGACGCCGTGGCGGGACGGGTGCTGGGATGAGGCCGGCGCGAGGGAGAACCCGATGAAATCCCGCTGGTCCGAGGCCGACGCGAAATCCGCCGTCGCGCGCTATGCCGGCAAGGGCGTGAACGCTGATCTGGCGCTCCGTGTCTATACGACGCGCCTCTTGGGCCAGGATCCGCGCCTGGTGCTCCACGGCGGCGGCAACACTTCGGTCAAGACGCGCAGGCGGGATGCGACCGGCGAGCGGGTCGACGTGCTCTGCGTCAAGGGCAGCGGCTGGGACATGGGCGGAACCGCTGCGCGCGTTGGCCCGCCTCAAGCGCCTTTCCGACGAGGACATGGTCAACCTGCAGCGCCGCAATCTCCTCGATTCGACCGCGCCCAATCCCTCGGTCGAGACGCTGCTGCACGCCTTCCTGCCGCACAAATACGTCGATCACAGCCACGCCAACGCCGTGCTCGCGCTGACCGATCAGCCCGACGGCGATAAGATTTGCGGCGACGTATTCGGCGACCGCGCGGCGCTGGTTCCTTACGTCATGCCCGGCTTCGACCTCGCCAAGGCCTGCGCCGAGGTTCACGCCGCGCATCCCAAAGTCGACGGTCTCATTCTCCTCAAGCACGGCATCTTCAGCTTCGGCGCCACCGCGCGCGAAGCGTACGAACGCATGATCCGGCTCGTCACCCTCGCCGAGCGCCGCTTAAAGGAGAGCAGGAAGAAAACCGTCTTCGCGCCCGCACGCCTTGCGAAAATGCTCGCCAAGCCGGCGGAGATCGCGCCCATCTTGCGCGGCCTGCTGGCCATGCCGGCCGACCGGCGCGACCAGAGCTGGCGCCGCCTCGTCCTCACCTTCCGCACCAGCCCAACGATCCGCGCCTACGTGAACGGACGCGCGCTCGGCCGCTACAGCCAGTCGGGCACGGTGACGCCCGACCACGCGATCCGCACCAAGCCGCTGCCGGCCATCCTGCCCGCGCCCAGGGCCGGCGCGCTCGATGCGTTCGCCAAGGAGGCCAAGGCCGCGATCGCCGACTACCAGGCGCATTACCGGTCCTACTTCAAGCGCCACAACCCCAAGGGCCGCGCCGCCAAGATCGCCCTCGATCCGATGCCGCGCGTGCTCCTCGTCCCAGGGCTCGGCCTCTTCGCGGCCGGCAATTCTGAGCCGCTCGCGCGCCACCTCGTCGCCATCACCGGCGGGGCAGGGACGATCGGCCGCGCCACCGCCGCCGCCTTCAAGTCCGAAGGCGCGGAGGTCGCAATCCTCGACCTGGAGGGCGCCGCGCTCGATGACGCGGCAAGGAATGTGGGCGCGCTTGGCGTTCCCTGCGACGTCACGGACGACGCATCCGTCACCGCTGCTTTCGCGCGCGTGGCCGAGCGCTTCGGCGGGCTCGACATCCTGGTCTCCAATGCGGGCGCGGCTTGGCAAGGGCGCATCGGTGAGCTCGACGACGCCATCCTGCGCCAGTCCTTCGAGCTCAACTTCTTCGCGCACCAACGCGTTGCCAAGGCCGCTGTCGCGGCAATCAAAATGCAGGGGACCGGCGGCGTCCTGCTCTTCAACACCTCCAAGCAGGCGGTCAATCCGGGCGCCGATTTCGGCCCCTACGGCTTACCCAAAGCGGCGACGCTTTTCCTGTCGCGGCAATACGCGGTCGATCACGGCCGCGACGGTATCCGCTCGAACGCCGTCAACGCTGACCGCATCCGCGGCGGGTTGCTCACCGACGAGATGGTGGCCGAGCGCGCCAAGGCGCGCGGGGTGAGCCAGGCCGACTATCTGGGCGGCAATCTGCTCGGCCGCGAGGTGACCGCGAGCGACGTCGCCGACGCCTTCGTGCGTCTTGCGCTCTCTCGCAAGACCACCGGCGCCGTGCTCACCGTCGACGGCGGCAACATCGCCGCAGCGCTGCGGTAGCGGCGCTTACGGCGCGGGGGTGAACGCGAGCACCAGCCCGAAGGCGTCGCCGGCACGGACGAATGGCGATCCGTCGGCGGCCTCGCCGGTCGCGACGCCGCTCGCGGTGAGGCGCTCTCGTGCCATCTCCATATCCGCGACGCTCACGACAGCAGCAGCGAAAGCCGGACCCTCGCGATCCGGCGGGGGCTGTTCCCCTGGAAAGCGGGCGGCGAACGCCGCCGCGTCCAGCACCGTCACCTGACCGCGATTGGTCTGCACGGCGATCCCGCCCTCGACTTCGCGCACGCTGCCCGCGCCCTGCATCCCCTCGAAGAGACTGCGCCACGCGCCCGGCTCGTCGGCGACCATGACGATCTCTGCTATGGCCTGCGCGGTGTTCGCGTGGCGCTGATACTCCGGCTTCCAGAAATATTCGGGCGCGTGCTGCTGGCAGGTGAAGAAGGCGGCCTGCGGCATCGCCTCATGCGTCACGAAGGCGAGCGAGAACGCGACCTCGGCTTCCTCGCCGCTCGGCAGCTTGGCCTTGCGCGCGAAATCGAACACTGGATAGGTGGTGAGCCCTGCCGACTCGAAGTCGCGATGGTCGCCGTGCGCGTCTTGGCTTTCGAAGACCAGCATCGCCATGCCCTCGCGTCGCGCGAGACTATCGCGGCAGAAGGCGCCGAAGCTGAAGCCGCCAGCGGCCGCGCCCGCGATCTTCTCCGGCTCGACAACCACCAGCAATTCGATGAAGTTCCCCTGCAGCTGCACCAGCGCGTTGCCCGTGCCGAAGGGATGGAGCGCCTTCGGCGTCAAGGTAAAGCCG
>JARRKQ010000065.1:0-29210 GCA_037387885.1 Alphaproteobacteria bacterium
GACCTGGGCCCGCCACCTGCCGCTCAGCATCATGCCCTTCGCCTTCATCCTGCTCGTCTTCGGCATCACCAATCCGAGCCCGGCGATCCAGGGCGTGCAGGGCAAGCTCAAATCGGGCGACGCCGCGACGGGATTCCTCAAGGTCACGCGCCATCCGCTCTTCTGGGGTATTGCGCTGTGGGCGCTGGTGCACATCCCGGCGAACGGCGACCTCGCCTCGATCTATTTCTTCGGCACCTTCGCGTTCCTCGCCCTCGTCGGCATGCCGCTCCAGGACAAGAAGAAGGAGGAGACGGTGGGCGCCGAATGGGGACCGTTCGCCATGCGCACCTCGATCATCCCCTTCCTCGCCACCATCCAGGGCCGCAATTCGCTCAAATGGTCGGACATCACCTGGTGGCGCGTGCTTCTCGGCCTGGCGATCTACGCGGCCTTCCTGTTCGGCCACGGCTTCGTCATCGGCGTCCCCGTGCTTCCGGTCTAAAGCGATGGCGCTCCGCCTGCGGGGCCTGACGGCGCGTGGGCTCGACCCCGTCGATCTCGATGTGGCCGACGGCGAATGCGTCGCGGTGATGGGTCCCTCGGGCAGCGGCAAGTCGCTGCTGCTGCGCGCCATCGCCGATCTCGATCCGAGCGAGGGAATCGCAGAGATCAACGGCCGCAACCGCACGGCAATGTCGGGGCCCGACTGGCGCCGGCAGGTCGGCTATCTGGCAGCGGTGCCCGGCTGGTGGGCCGACCGGGTGGGCACGCATTTCGCCGACAAGGATGCCGCGCGGCCACTCATCGAGGCGCTCGGCTTCAAGGCGGAAGCCTTCGACTGGCCCGTCTCGCGGCTGTCCACCGGCGAGGGGCAACGTCTCGCGCTCGCCCGCCTGCTCGCGGGCGCGCCACCCGTCCTGCTGCTCGACGAGCCGACCGGCGCGGTCGACGAGGCCGCGCGGAAATCCGTCGAAGCGATCATCAAGGACCGCCTCGCCGACGGCGCCGCCATCATCGTCGTCACCCACGACCCCGATCAGGCCGCCCGCCTCGCCAGCCGCACGCTCACTCTCGACGACGGCGCAGTGCACGAGGACGCGGCATGAGCGCGCTCGAGAATTCGATATGAATCCCATCGCCCTCTCCAATCTCGATCTGGCGCTCGCAGCCTGCCTGGTGCTGGTGCACGCCGCGCTGTCGCTGGCGCTATCGCTCGGGCTCGGCCGCATGCTCGTCATCGCCGTCGCGCGGATGGTGATCCAGCTCGCCCTTCTGGGTCTCGTACTGCAATACCTGTTCGAGGCGGTGTCGCCCTGGCTCACGCTGCTCGCCGCCCTGGTCATGATCGGCTTCGCCGGCCACGAGGCGGTGGCGCGGCTCGGGCGCAAATTCAGCGGGCCCTGGGGTCACGGCATCGGCACGATCTCGATCCTGGTCGCCGCCATGCTGATCCTCACCTATGCGCTCACGACGCAGGTCCAGCCCGATCCCTGGTACAACCCACGCTACGCCATCCCGCTACTCGGCATGGTGCTGGGCAACACGCTGACCGGCGTCGCGCTCGGCCTCAACACCCTCACCTCGACGGCGAGCCGCGAACGCGCCGCGATCGAGGCCCAGCTCACGCTCGGCGCCACGATCTGGCGGGCCATGCGCCCAACCCTGCGCGAGGCGATGCGCAGCGGCCTCATCCCGATCATCAACGCGATGGTGGCGACGGGCCTGATCTCAATCCCCGGCATGATGACGGGCCAGATGCTCGCCGGCGCCAGCCCGGAAAGCGCGATCCGCTATCAGCTGCTGGTCATGTTCATGCTCGCCGGCGCCACCGGCATCGGCGTCTTCGCCGCCGTCCATGCCGGCACCTGGCGGCTCACGGACGCCCGCCACCGCCTCCGCCTCGACCGCCTCGCCGAGACGAAGACGGAGTAGCGAGCAGACGAGAGCCTAGCTTTGCGTGGCCGCCTTGGCCGCCGGGCCGCCGCGCAGCGCATGCCAGTCGACGTTGCGCGTGCCGTACATGATCGCCGCCAGCGCTACGAAGACGCCGAGCGATCCGACCAGCAGCGCATAGTCCTCGAGCTGCAGCACCACGTAGAGGAAGGCGTAGATGACGCCGAGCAATCCGGCGATCACCCCGGCCCGGCCCCAGCCGCCCATCACCTTGGCGGCGTAGAAGGCGATCATCGCGGTCGCCATGATCGAGGCCGCGAGATAGGCGAGGAGGAAACCCGCGAACTCCGCCAGCGACAACAGCAGAAGATAGAAGACGCACAGCGCGAAGCCGACCAGCGCATATTGGAAGACATGGAGATTGAGCCCGCCCGCGACGTCGAAAGCGAAGATCGCCGCCAGCACCAGCAGCACGAACAGGATCCCGTATTTCACCGAGCGCTCGGCTTTCAAGTAGAAGTCGACCGGCGTCACCAGCGACACGCCGAACTGCGAGTTGGCCATCTGATAGCCGATGCGGCGCATCGGCAGCGCCACGCCCTTCTCGCCATGGCTCTTCCAGGCTTGCGGATAGTTGCGCCCGAGATAGGAGACCGCCCAGCGTGCGCTGAAGCCCTCGGCGCCGATCTTGCGCTTGGTCGGAAGATAAGCGCCATTGAAGCTCGGATGCCGCCAGGTCGAGACCAGCTCCACCGTGCTCGACTTGCCGACCGGCGCGAAGGCGATGCGCCGGCTGCCGGTAAACCGGATATCGAAGCCGAACGGAATACTGCGGGCCGTGGCGGCCGGATCGGGCGCCGAAAGCGCGATCGGCGCATGCATACCGGCGCTGACGATCGGGCTCTGCGTGCCCGGCTTGAAGCCATGGCGCGCCCCGTCCCAGGTGAGCTGCGTCTGGCCGCGCGCGCCGCGCAGATCGCTCACGCCGACCGAGAACACGGCGCGGTCCCACAGCACGTCCTCCGGCTTGATGTTGAGCGCTTTCAGATCGGGCATGCGGAAGGCGCCGCGCACCTTGAGCGCGGTCGTATAGAGGATCGCCTCGTAGATGCCGCGGTAGCGCACGGTCGGCTCGAGCGTGCCGGTGAAGGCGACGGTCTCCGGCAGGGCATGGATCACGCCGGTCCGGGTCTCGGCCGGGCTCATCCGCGTCTCGCCGCGCGCATTGACGAAGGGCTGCGGCGGGATCGTGTAGCGGTAGGGGATCACCAGGACCGGGCCGACAACGCGCTGGGGATTTCCCCAGCTCTGGGCGATGCCGGCGACGGCGGTGTCACGCCGCGCCTTCCGCTCGCCCACCAGATTCTCGATCAGCGCCAGCGGCACCAGCAGCAGCACGACGAGGAACAGCAGAAACCCGAGCTTGATATAGAATCCGACCTTGCCCCTGATCTGATCCCACGCCCCCGACCCCTCGCCTGTCCCCGGCTCCGCTGCCATGCCAATCGCTCCCGCGCCTTGAATTCGGAGCGGGCAAGCTCACGCGGCTTTATGGCGCGCGCGCGGCGAAACCGGGATCGTTCGGGGGAATTCCTGGGGCCAATCGCCCCAGATGTTACCGGGTGGCGCGTTACCGCTTGCCCAACCGCAGCCGCAGCGCGTTCAGGCGAATGAAGCCCTCGGCGTCGCGCTGGTCGTAGGCGCCCTCGTCCTCCTCGAAGGTGACGATGGCCTCGTCGTAGAGCGAGTTGGGCGACTTGCGGCCGGTGATGATGACGTTGCCCTTGTAGAGCTTGAGGCGCACCGTGCCGTTCACCCGCTCGGAGATCTTGTCGATCGCGGCCTGCAGCATCTCGCGCTCGGGCGCGAACCAGAAGCCGTTATAGATCATCTCCGCATAGCGCGGCATCAGCTCATCCTTCTGGTGCATGCCGCCGCGCTCGAGCGTGATCGACTCCATCGCCCGCCGCGCATGGAAGAGAACGGTGCCGCCGGGCGTCTCGTAGACGCCGCGCGACTTCATGCCGATGAAGCGGTTCTCGACGATATCGATGGCGCCGACGCCGTTTGCGCCGCCAAGCTCGTTCAGCTTCGCAAGCAGCTCGGCCGGCGACATCTTGTTGCCGTCGATCGCGACCGGATCGCCGCGCTCGAAATCGATGGTGATCTCGGTCGGCTGATCAGGCGCCGCCATGGGGCTCACCATGCGCGTCAGGATATGATCGTAGTCGGGCTCCTCCCACGGGTCCTCCAGGACCTTTCCCTCCGACGAAATGTGAAGAAGGTTCGCGTCCTGGCTGAAGGGCGGCTCGCCGCGCTTGTCCTTGGGGATCGGGATCTGGTGCTTCTCGGCGTAGTCGATCAGCTTCGCCCGCGAGGTCAGGTCCCATTCGCGCCAGGGCGAGATGATCTTGATGTCGGGCTTGAGCGCGTAATAGCCGAGCTCGAAGCGTACCTGGTCGTTGCCCTTGCCGGTCGCGCCATGCGCCACCGCGTCGGCACCCGTGGCTTCGGCGATCTCGATCTGACGCTTGGCGATGAGGGGACGCGCGATCGACGTGCCCAGCAAATACGTCCCCTCGTAGAGCGCGTTCGCCCGGAACATCGGGAAGACGTAGTCGCGCACGAACTCCTCGCGCAAATCGTCGATGTGGATCTCCTTGACCCCCATCATCTCGGCCTTCTTGCGCGCCGGCTCGACCTCCTCGCCCTGGCCGATATCGGCGGTGAAGGTGACGACCTCGCAGCCGTAGGTGTCCTGCAGCCAGCGCAGGATGACCGAGGTGTCGAGCCCGCCCGAATAGGCGAGCACGACCTTCTTTACAGCGCCTTTCTTGGGCGTCGACATGCGGCACAATCTCCTCTTCACCGGCAGCCGCGCCGGGATTGGCCCGCGAGTATAGGCATCGGGCTAGACCCGGCAAGGGACGGCGATCCTGCTTGACCCCAGGCCCCGCGCCGATACGCTGTCGGAAGACAAAAAGAAGAAGAAAGAAATCAGGGAGGACGGCCAATGTATCTGACCCAGGGCCTGCGTCGGGCGACCAAGCTCACGCCCCACGACACCGCAATCATCTCCGACAAACGCAGTTTCACATGGGCGGAGTTGCAGGACCGCGTCGCGCGCCTCGCCGGCGCGCTCCACACACTCGGCCTGAAGCCCGAGGACCGCATCGCGATGCTGTCGCTCAATTCGGACCGCTACGCTGAATATTACTACGGCACCTTCTGGGCGGCCGGGAACGTGGTGCCGATGAACATCCGCTGGTCGGTGCCCGAGCACATCTACTCGATCAAGGACTCCGAAGCGCGCTTTCTCATCGTCGACGACATGTTCGCCGAGGCTGGCCAGGAGATCGCCAAGGCCTGCCCGTCAATCGAGTTCCTCATCCATGCGGGCGACGGGCCGACGCCCGAGGGCATGCTGAGCTACGAAGCGCTGGTCGAAGAGGCCAAGCCCGCCGAGGATGCGGTCCGCTCGGGCGAGGATCTCGCCGGCATCTTTTACACCGGTGGGACGACCGGCTTCCCCAAGGGCGTGATGCTGCCGCACCGGGCGCTCTGGACCAGCGCCATGTGCTTCGGCGCCGGCGTTTCCATGACGGCGGAAGACCGTCAGCTCCACGCCGCTCCCCTCTTTCACATCGCCGGCAGCGCCATGCTGTTCTCGGTCACGACCTTCGGCGGCTCGCACGCGATGATCCCCGGCTTCGAGCCCAAGGTGTTCCTGAAAGCCGTGCAGGACTACGACCCGACGATCTCGCTCCTGGTGCCGACCATGATCGGAATGCTGCTCCAGGATCCGGCACTCGAGACGACCGACACGAGCAACCTCCAACGCCTCATCTACGGCGCCTCGCCGATCACGCTTTCGATCCTCAAGGAGGCGATGGAGAAGATGCCGGAGACCAAGTTCATTCACGCCTACGGCCAGACGGAACTGGCGCCGCTCGTCACCCTGCTCGGCTCGGACTATCACGTGCTCGACGGCCCCAAGGCGGAGAAGATCCGCTCGGTCGGCCTGCCCGTCGTTGGCGTCGAGGTCGAGATCGTCGACGAAAACGACAACGAGGTGCCCCGCGGCAAGGTCGGCGAGCTCCGCGTGCGCGGCGGCACCACGATGCTCGGCTACTGGAACAAGCCCGAGCAGACCGCCGCGACCTTGAAGGGCGGCTGGGTGCATACCGGCGACGGCGGCACCATGGACGAGGACGGCTTCATCACCATCGTCGACCGGGTGAAGGACATGATCATCACCGGCGGCGAGAACGTCTATTCGGCCGAGGTCGAGAACGCGATCATGCAGTTCCCCGGCTTGGCCGAATGCGCCGTGATCGGCATTCCCGATCCCAAATGGGGCGAGGCGGTGCACGCGGTCGTGGTGCCGCGCGAGGGCGAGGAGCCCGACGGGCAGGACATCATCGAGCACTGCCGCGGCCTCATCGCGCATTACAAATGCCCGCACACGGTCGATATCCGCCGCGAGCCACTGCCCAAATCCGGTGCCGGCAAGATCCAGAAGTTCGAGCTCCGCGCGCCCTTCTGGGAAGGCCAGGACCGGCAGGTGGGCTAGCGCGACGTCGATTTTCTAGACGACCGGCCAAATAGGATTACGCCGCCCGGCGCAACAACCCGCGGAACACCGCCGCCTCGAAATCTTCGAGCGGCGCCGGGCCGCCCTCGGCCTTCATGCGCAGCAGCGCGCCCTCCCAGGCGTTGACGAGCGCACGCGCCAGAACCTCCGGGTCGCCCGCCACCGCGCCTGTTTTCTGCGCCGCGCGCAGCGTCGGGGTCAGAAATCCCGCAAAGGCCGCAAGCCCCGCCTCGACCCGCGCCCGGACCGGCGGTGCCAGATCGCCCGCCTCCGCCGCCAGCACGCCGAGCAGACAGCCGGTTTCGTACATTTCGTCCGCCATGCGCTTGGCATAGGCGGCAAAGAAATCGCGCAGCCGCTCGACCGGACCGCGCGTCGGATCGGCGTTCAGGACCGCCGCCACATCGGCCATGTGCCGGCCGAAATGGTCCATCAGCGCCAGCGCGTAGGCGTCCTTGCTCGCGAAGTAGTAATGGAAAGAGCCCTTGGGCACGCCGGCCGCGGCGACGATGTCCTTGATACTGACCGCCGCGAAGCCCCGCCGCCGCACCGCGTCGAGCCCGACATCGAGGAGTTTGAGCTTCGTCTTCTGGCTCATGCGGTCATTTACTAGACGACCGTCTAGTAGACTGTCAATGCGCGTTGCGCTTTTGCGCGTCGATACATATGCATGCTTGCGCGGGCGGCCGTGCTGGCTAGTCTCGCGAAACCGCATGAAGGGGAGGGCAGAATGGCAGAAGGGAATGGAAAGCTCGCGGGCAAGGTGGCGCTGGTCTCGGGCTCGGGGCGCGGCATCGGCCGCGCCATCGCGCTCAAGCTGGCGAGCGAGGGGGCGAAGCTCGTCGTCAACGATCTCGACGACGGCCCCGCCGGCGAGACCATCGCCGCGATCGAGGCCGCGGGCGGCACGGCGGTCGCCTGCAACGGCGACGTCGCTGTGCCCGATTTCGGCGACCGCTTCGTCAACACGGCGCTCGACGCCTACGGCACGCCCGACATCATCGTCAATAACGCCGGCTACACCTAGGACAACGTGATCCAGAAAATGTCGGACGAACAGTTCCAGGCGATGATCGACGTCCACGTCACCGCCCCCTTCCGCATTCTCCGGGCGGCGTCCGAGCCGATCCGCATCGCCGCCAAGACCGAGGCGCAGGACGGCCGCGAGGTCTTCCGCAAGGTCGTCAACATCTCCTCGGTCGCCGGCACCACGGGCAATGCCGGCCAGGCCAACTACTCTTCGGCCAAGGCCGCGATCATCGGTCTCACCAAGACGATGGCCAAGGAATGGGGCCGCTACAAGGTGAACGTGAACTGCGTCGCTTACGGCATGATTGCCACGCGCCTGACGCAGGCGATCGAGAAGGAGGAGCGCAAGACCATCGATGTCGGCGGCCGCGAGATCTCGGTCGGCATCCAGCCCGGCCTGATCGCAGCGATGTCGCAGTTGATCCCGATCGGCCGTGCCGGCACGCCGGAGGAAGCGGCCGATGCCGTCTATCTCTTCTGCACGCCGGAATCCAACTACATCAGCGGCCAGGTCGTCACCGTCGCCGGCGGATTGCAGATGTGACGCCCCAGTCCGCCGGATATCGCGCGCCATGACCGACATCTCCCGGCCGCTGCCGGGCTTCGGCGATTTTGGCGGCCGGGCCTGGCTCAACACCGCGCATCAGGGCGCGCTGCCGCTCGCCGCCGCCGAGGCCGCGCGCGAGGCGATTGCCTGGAAGCTTTCTCCGTCCGAGCTCACGCAGGACCGATTCGATACCGTGCCGCTTCGTCTTCGCGAAGCGCTCGGCCGGCTGGTCAATGTCCCCGCCGACGACATCATCCTCTCCAACAGCGCCTCGCGCGGTCTCCACCTGATCGCGAATGCACTCGACTGGAAAGCCGGCGACGAGGTGCTGGTGCTGGAGAACGACTTCCCCTCCGACGTGCTGCCCTGGCGCCTCCCCGAGCGCGACCACGGTGTCAAGATCGTCCCTATCACGCCACGCGACAAAGTCGTAGCGCCGGACGAACTCGAAGCCGCGATCACCTCACGCACAAGGCTCTTCTGCACCACCTGGGTGCATTCGTTTTCCGGCTGCGCGGTCGACCTCGAAGCGCTGGGCGCGATCTGCCGCGAGCGCGGCGTGATCTTCGTCGTCAACGGCTCGCAGGGCCTCGGTGCACGCCCGCTCGATCTCTCGGCGGCGCCCGTCGACGCCTACACCGGCGTCGGCTTCAAGTGGCTCTGCGGGCCCTACGGCACCGGCTTCGCCTGGATCCGCCCCGATCTCCGCGACACGCTGAAGCCCCAACAGGCCTACTGGCTCTCGATGCTGACGGCCGAAGACCTCGGCGCGGCGACGGTCCCCACCGAGCTGCGCGACGGACGCGGGGCGCGCGCCTTCGATCTCTTCGGCACGGCCAATTTCTTCAATTTCGTGCCTTGGACCGCGGCCCTCGAGCATGTGATGGGCATCGGCCTGGAGACGATCCGCGACCACGACCAGGCATTGGTCGCGCGCTTCATTGACGGCCTCGACCGCACGCGGTTCGATATAACAAGCCCCGTCGAAGACGGGCCGCGCCGCTCGACGCTCGGATATAACAAGCCCCGTCGAAGACGGGCCGCGCCGCTCGACGCTCGTCTTCTTCAGTCACCGCGAGCCGGCGCGCAATGCCGCCCTGCACGCCGCCCTCCGCGAGGGCGGGGTGGACGTCGCCTTCCGCGTCGGCGCGCTGCGCCTCGCCCCGCACCTCTACAATTCCGCCGCCGATATCGACCGCGCGCTCGCGCTGCTCCACGCGCAGGGCTGACCGCCAGGCCGACATTTTCCTTCCTCCCCCTCTTCAGAGCGGGAGGGAGAAGACTGGCTTATGTGTAGAGCAGATCCTGCAGCTGACGGGTCAGCTCATGGACCGACAGTTTGGTCAGGTCCTTGTTGATCTCGCTCTCCACCAGCCCGCGCAGCTCGCCGTTCATGGCGCCGCGCAGGTCACCCAGAAACTGCGGCGGCGCGACGATGTAAAGACGATAGAGACCGTTTTGCTTTCGCTCATCGTCCAGGACCTGCGCGACCTCGCGCGCGAAGCTGGCCTTGGCGTGGCGTTTGGGATCGGTCGGCGGCTCCTCGGCATGACGGCCCTGCCCGCCTCGATCATGGGTCCGGCCAGGCCGGTCGCTGGCGATTTCGCGGCTCGGCTTGATGTCCGCCGACAGCTCGCGCACCGGCTCCAGGCTGATGCGCTGAAGCGGGCCACCAAGCACGAAAACCCGCGCCGCCGAGGCGTCCGCCACCACAATCCAACGTTTCTTATCAGGCATAATCTCCTGCTCCGCCGGGCATGGCCGGCCATGCTGCAATCCCACAGGCACGATACAATCAATCGCCAGCGCCTGGAATTGATCAGGATCGCGCCCGCTTTTCCATTTGGGCAGCGCGAGCGGCAAATACAGCATGCGCGGTAAATTGGGTGGGCCGCATCGCGATTGGCCCGATCCTGCGCACGCGCTAAGCTGGTGGTTATGGGCGGCACCCTCACATTGCCGGTCTGGCTGGTTGTGATCGCGGGCGTGCTCGCGGGCTGGGCGGTCCTCGACCGGTTGCTGGTGCCGTCGGTGCGCTGGTTCTTCCGGCGCCGCGTCAACCGGCTGATTGAGGAAGCCAACACTCGCCTGCAGATCGAGATCCCCGCCTTCGAGCTTACTAAGCGCCGGGTCCTGATCGACCGGCTGATGTTCGACGCCGAGGTGCAGGAAGCCGCCGCCGTCGAGGCCAAGGCCCGCGATGCGCCGCGCGAGGCGGTGATGGCCGATGTCGAGCGCTACGCCCGCGAGATCGTGCCCGCCTTCAACGCTTACGTCTATTTCCGCGTCGGCTACTGGTTCGCCAAGACGGTGGCGAACTGGCTCTACCGGGTCCGCCTCGGCCATTCCGACGAGGCCTCCTTCGCCACCATCGATCCGAAATCGACGGTGGTCTTCGTGATGAACCACCGCTCCAACATGGACTACGTGCTGGTCGGCTTCCTCGCCGCGCAGAAGGCCGCGCTCTCCTATGCCGTCGGCGAGTGGGCGCGCATCTGGCCGCTGCAGCAGCTCATCCGCTCGATGGGCGCCTATTTCGTGCGCCGCGGCTCGGGCAACGATCTCTACCGGCGCGTCCTGGAGCGCTACGTGCAGATGGCGACCGAGGCCGGGGTCAGCCAGGCGGTCTATCCCGAGGGCGGGCTGACCCGCGACGGCCGCCTGCGCCCGCCGCGCTACGGGCTCATCGACTACATGCTGAAGGGCTTCGACCCCGAGGCCGAGCGCGACCTCGTCTTCATCCCCGTCGGCCTCAACTACGACCGCGTGCTCGAAGACCGCACGCTCATCAAGAAGCTCGATGTCGGCGCGCATAGGAAGGGTATGTTCAGCACGCTCGCCACCACGACCCGCTTCGTGTTCCACAATTTCATGCTGATGGCGCGTGGCCGCTGGCAGAAATTCGGCTATGCCTCCGTCAATTTCGGCACGCCGATCTCGATGCGCGGCTATGTCGCCCAGCGCAAGCTCGACTTCCGCGCCCTACCGAAAAAACGCCGGCATGCCGCGGTCGCCGAGCTGGTCGACGAGCTGATGGTGGCGGTCGGCCGGGTCGTGCCCGTGCTGCCGGTCTCCGCGGTCGCGGCTACGCTCATGCGCGATCCCGACCGCATCTTCACCGAGCTCGAGCTCAAGGCCGCGACCCACCGCACGCTCACCGAGCTCACCGCCGCGGGCGCCGACGTCTACATCCCGCATGGCGATGAAGATCTCGCCATTGACCGTGGCCTGTCCCTGCTGCGTCTCCGCCACCTGATCGCCGAGGACGAGGGCGAGCTCATCTCCGCCCGCGAGGGCGACATGGAGATGCTGTCCTACTATGCGAATGCGATCGAGCACCTGCTGCCGAGCGAGGCCAAACCCGCCGAGGTGCTGAACGACGAGAAACTGCGGGCGAAAGCCGCCTTGGCCAGCGCGGCCTTCACCGATCCCAAGCCCAAACGCGCGCGCCGCAAGACGCCGACCTCGAACCCGGCGGAATAGCTTCGGGCGGTCGGCCCCTAGGACCGCACCAGCGTGAGGCGCACCGCGCCGATCTCGATCGCCACGCCCGGCTCGATCGGCACCTTCTCGCCCGGCGTCAGCATCTCGCGGTTGACCACGGTGCCGTTCGCCGAGTCGAGGTCCTCGATGGTCAGCGGACTGCGGCCGGCCAGCCGCGCGTGACGGCGCGAGACGCTGTCGTCGTTCAGCACCAGCCGGCAGTGCTTGGCGCTGCGGCCGATGACGATGCCCTCGTCCGCCGCGCGCAGATCGACATCGGAGATGTTGAGCCGCACGGCCATGCCGTTGGCATCGAAGCCGGACAGAACCCAGCCTCCGCTTTCGGTCGGCTCCTCGCCGCTATATCCGCTCGTGGGCATCGGCGCCAGTGTATCCGGCGTGAGGTCGGGAACACCAGCTTTCGGCGCATCGCCCCCCGCGGGTTTCGGCGCTTGGGGCTTGGGCGCTTCGGGCTTCGGCGTGGCCGGCTTGCCCTCCAAGGGCGCGGATGCCGGCTTCGGTTTCTTGGCGCCGGGCGCCTCCGAGAGCCGCTGCGGCTTGGGCGTGTCGCGTTGCGGCGGCGGGATCTTTGGCTTGCCGGGCGCCGGCGGCGCGCCTGGTTGCGGCGGATCGCCAGCCGTGGGCGCTTCGGCCTTGACCGGCTTGGCCGGCTTGGCTTTGACCGGCTCGGCCGGCTTGGCTTTGACCGGCTCAGCTTTTGCCGGCGGCACCGGATCCGGCTTCGCCGTCGTCTCCACCTCGAAGGGCAGCCGGCCTTTCTTCTTGGGCGCCTCGGTCATCGTCTTGAGGCGTGCGGCCTCGTCCTGCCCCGGCCCGAAGAGCGTGAAGACGCCCGTCACCGTCGCCATCAACGAGCCTGCGATCAGCAGGATCCAGCCATAGGAATCGGGCACCACGACCGCGACGTCGCGGATACCGGAGATCGTGAACATGAGGAAGCCGGCGGCGAGCGTCATGAGTACGCTGGGCACCAGACTGCTGCGCAGGAACTTGGAAACCGCGAGCACGATGGCGAGAAAGGCCGCAACGGCCAGCACCCCCGCCCCGCCCAGGAGGCGCAGCTCGATCGCCGTCAAGCCCGCGGGCAGCGCAGGCGCGCCGACCTGCCAGCCGAGCAAGCCGCCGACGATCTGATAGAGGCTGGTCGGCGTCGCCGCGGCGCCCAGATTCGCCACCGGCGCGAACGCGCCGATCAGCGTGAACAGCGTGCCGGTCACGACAAGCACCATGCTGGTCCGAACGATCATCGGTCCCCCTGCCGCCCCAATTGCGCCGCCATCCAAGTCACGTCGTCATAAGTCACGTCAGTGACGTCGTCATTAGTCACCTCGTTATACGACACACCGGGCTAAGCGCCGGGCGCGGCTACTAAAGCATAGATGGGTCGGGGCCGGAAAGACGCCGCCGCCCGTGGGCGGTCCGACGCTGCTATCTCCAACACCCCACAAATCGGTCGGCATGGCCTCTCCCCGGGCGGTCAAACGGCACCGGTGCGATCCATAGATATATTGACAATATATTGTCAATTTGTAAGTATCTTGTCATGAATGCATCTGACGCCGTCACCAACCTCATCCTCGAAACCTTTCGGTTGAACGGAAGCCTGCTGGCCGCCGGTGACGCGATGGTCGCTGATTTCGGCCTCACCAGTGCGCGTTGGCAGGTGCTCGGCGCCATCGCGCTGTCGCCAGTGCCGCTGCCGGTCGCGCATATCGCGCGGAACATGGGGCTGAGCCGACAGGCGGTGCAGCGCCTGGTCAACGAGATGGCGCGCGACGGCCTCGTGCGCTTCGCCCCCAACCCGCACCATAAACGTGCGCAGCTTATCCGCCTGACCGCGCGTGGAGAGGCGGCCTACAGCGCGGCGATGCAGCGCCAGGCACCGTGGGCAAAGGCGATCGCACGGGGCCTGACCGTCAAGCAAATCGCCGATGCGACGGCCGTGCTGCAGTCGCTGCAGCAGCACCTCGCCGCTGCGGCTGGTAAGGACGCCGTCAATGTTTAGGCGCGTTCACCTGATCGCCGGGGTCGTCGGCTTCCTGACGATCCTGACATTCTGGATCGCCACCGCGGTTTCGGAGCTGATCGGCTCGGCGCAAAGCGTCGCCGCCGTGAAGCTCGCCATCCCCTGGGGCTTTCTGCTCTTGGTGCCGGCGCTGGCGCTCACCGGGGCGACGGGGTTCCGTCTGGCCGGCGCATCGCGCAATCCACGGGTGCTGCGGAAAAAGCGCCGCATGCCATTCATCGCCGGCAACGGCGTGCTCGTCCTCGTGCCGGCGGCGCTCTACCTCGCGCTGCTCGCATCGCGCGGGGATTTCGGCGACGTCTTCTATGCCGTCCAAGCGGTCGAGCTCGCCGCAGGGGCGCTCAACATCACGTTGATGGCATTGAATATTCGGGACGGTCTGCGGCTCGCCAAGGCCAGCTAGAACATCGTCTCCAGCACGCGGTCGGGCGGGGTGTGGCCGTCGACGAAGGTCTTGATGTTGATGATGACCTTCTCGCCCATATCGACGCGGCCCTCCAGCGTCGCCGAGCCCATATGCGGCAGCAGCACGACGTTGTCGAGTTCCATCAGCTTGGGATTGACCGCCGGCTCGTGCTCGAAGACGTCGAGCCCGGCGCCCGAGATCTGCCCCGAGCCGAGCTTCCTCGCCAGCGCGTTCTCGTCGATCACCTCGCCGCGCGAGGTGTTGACGATGTAGGAGGTCGCCTTCATCAGATCGAGCCGCCGCGCGTTCAGCACCTCGAGTTCGGCCTCGATGTCCTTATGGACGCGCCGCCGGTTGTGATAGTGGATCGACAGCCCGAAGCCCATGGCGCGCTTGGCGACGGCCTGGCCGATCCGGCCCATGCCGATGATGCCCAGGCGCTTGCCCCAGATCCGGTGCCCCAGCATCATGGTCGGGCCCCAGCCTTCCCATTTGCCCGAGCGGATAACGCGCTCGCCCTCGGTCAGCCGCCGCGGCACCGCCAGCATGTGCGCCATCGTCATGTCGGCCGTGTCCTCGGTCAGCACCCCCGGCGTGTTGGTGACCGAGATGCCGCGCTGACGGGCGGTGGCCAGGTCGATGTGATCGACGCCGGTCCCGAAGGAAGCGATCAGCTTCAGGCGTGGTCCGGCATTGGTCAGGATCGCCTTGTCGATCTGGTCGGTCACGGTCGGCACCAGCACGTCCGCGGTCTTGACAGACTCGGCGATCTCCGCCTGGCTCATCGGCCGGTCGTCGCGATTGAGGCGCGTCTCGAACAGCTCCATCAGGCGCGTCTCGATGACGTCCGGAAGCTTGCGCGTGACGACCACAAGCGGCTTGGGCTGGGCCATGCCGTGCCTTTCCCGAGGGGCATTCTAGAGGTCATGGCCATAGCAAGCGGCCCGGTGGTTGTCCAGCAGCAACGCCGGGGATGGCCAGGGAAGATAAGCGCAGCCTCAAAGCCGATACGCTCGGGTAGGCCTTGACCCGGGCCGCGTGGCTCGCCGATAAGGGAGGGCCTCAACCGCAATCCCGCCCGACCGCGATGCCCGCCACGAAATCCGCGCCAAATCCGCGCCCGTCCGCATCGTTTGCCAGATGCGGCGGTCTGGCGGCGCTCGCTGCCGCGGTGTCGGTCGTTTGGGCGCTCGCGCCGGCCGGGTCGGCCGCGGCGGAGAAAAAGCGGCCGATCCCGCGCTTCGTCGCGGTCAAGACCGGCAAGGTTAACGTCCGCACCGGCCCCGGGTCGCGCTATCCGGTCAAATGGGTGCTGCGCCGGCGCTATCTGCCGCTCCTGGTGATCGCGGAGTTCGAGACCTGGCGCCGGGTGCGCGACTGGGAGGGGGCGACGGGCTGGGTCCACCAGGCGACGCTGACCGGCCGCCGCTGGATGATGGTGACGAAGCGCCGCCGCGTGCTCCGCCGCCGCCCGGCGGACGATGCGCCCGCCGTCGCCTATCTCGAGCCCAAGGTCATCGGCCGCCTGCTCGCCTGCCGCAACGGTTGGTGCCGGGTGCAGGTGAAGAGCTACCGCGGCTGGCTCCCCCGCAAGGACTTCTGGGGCGCGCGGGCCGGCGAGGTCTTCGAATAGGCGCAAGCGGTCGGACAGACCTGCTCAGTATTGTCACGCATCCGCCACGGATCCGCCGCAAAGTCCGCGGAATCTGGGGCAATTCCGTGACGGTTAACACTTCGTTAAGGGATAGGGACCCAGTTTCGTCGCGTATCGTATTCACAAGACGCCGCCGCGCAATGTGCGCATAGCCATCGTGGCGCTCCACCAACGAGACCTGGCCCCCAATCGGATTATGGCGAGCAACGACCGGAAGCCCAGGAAACCAAAGCCGTCAAACACGCCACGCCGGGCAGCCGCGCGGCCGAAATCCGCATCCGTGTCGCGGTCCGGCAAGGCCAGAAAGCCGCGCGGCTCCAAGAAAAAATCGCCCGGGAGCAAGCGAAAATCGCGGGGGCCCGGCCCCTGGGGCAGCGCCTTCCGCTGGACGCTCAAATGGGGCATCGTTTCCTTCGTCTGGCTCTTCATCGCCATGGTCGCGATGGTCGCCTGGTACGCCTACGATCTCCCCGACGTCAATAAGATCGAGGCCGCGCGGCGCGCACCCGCCGTGGTCTTCAAGGACCGCAACGGCGTCACGCTGGCGAGCTACGGCGACCTCTACGGCTCGGCGGTGCGCCTGGCCGACGTGCCGAAATATCTGCCGCAGGCGGTGATCGCGACCGAGGATCGGCGCTTCTATCACCATATCGGCATCGATTTCATCGCGCTCACGCGGGCGCTCTGGGTCAACATCCGCCATGGGCAGATCCGCGAGGGCGGCTCGACGATCAGCCAGCAGCTCGCCAAGAACCTCTTCCTCACGCGTGAGCGCACGGTTCGGCGAAAGGTCCAGGAGACGCTCCTGGCCTTCTGGCTCGAGCGGCGCTTCACCAAGGATCAGATCCTCACGATCTATCTCAACCGGGTCTATCTGGGCGCGGGCACCTACGGGGTCGATGCCGCGGCGCGGCGCTATTTCGGCAAGTCCGCGCGCCACGTGAACCTCTACGAGGCGGCGATGCTGGCCGGCCTGCTGAAAGCGCCATCGCGCCACAATCCGGCGAACGATCCGAACGCGGCCGCCAACCGGGCCAAGATCGTTCTGCTCGACATGGTCGAGGCGGGCTACATCACCAAGGCCCGCGCCGCCCGCGCGCTCGAGGCCAAGCACACGCTGCGCTCCGATCTGGCGGCCGGCGGGCGTCACTATTTTGCCGACTGGGTGCGCCGGCGGATCAAGGATTATGCGGGCGAGGTGACCCGCGATCTCATCGTCACCACGACGCTCGACGCGGGCCTGCAGAAGATCGCCGAGGAGCAGCTGGCCCGCTATCTCGACAAATACGGGCCCCGGCTCCGCGTCGGTCAGGGCGCGCTGCTGGCGCTCTCCACCGACGGCGCTGTTCGCGCGATGGTCGGCGGCCGTGACTATCAGGACAGCAAGTTCAACCGGGTCACCCAGGCCAGGCGCCAGCCCGGATCGGCCTTCAAGCCCTTCGTCTTTCTCGCCGCCATCGAATCGGGGATCGAGCCCGACGCGAAGTTCGTCGACGCGCCGGTGCGCATCGGCCGCTGGCGTCCGAAGAACTATCACAACAAGTATTATGGCGAGGTGACGCTGCGCGAATCGGTGACACGCTCGCTGAACTCGGTTGCGGTGCGTGTTTCCGAAAAAGTCGGCCGCGGCAAGGTGATCCGCGTCGCCCGGCGGCTCGGTATCCGCACCCGCCTGCGCGCGCATCCCTCGATCGCGCTCGGCGCCAGCGAGGTGACGATGCTCGAGCTGACGGGCGCCTACGCGACGCTGGCCAATAACGGCATCGGCATTTTCCCCTATGGCATCGTCGAGATTAAGACGCGCGGCGGGCGCGTGCTCTACCGCCGGCGGGGTTCGGGTTTGGGCCGCGTTGTGGCCGCCAGCAATGTCGCCGCCATGAACGACGTGCTGCGCGCGGTGATGGTCTGGGGCACCGGCAAGGCCGCCCGCCTGCCCGACCGGCCGGCCGCCGGCAAGACCGGCACCAGCCAGGATTTCCGCGATGCCTGGTTCATCGGCTACACCCCCGATCTGATCACCGGGGTCTGGGTCGGCAACGACGACGCCAGGCCGATGAAGGGCGTGACCGGCGGCTCGCTGCCGGCCTGGATTTGGAAAGGGTTCATGATCCGGGCCCTCAAAGGCCGGTCGCCCAAGAAGCTTCCCGGCGTCGCCTGGTCGCGCGGCGATTAGTAGGCGACTAGCGACGGCACTCGCGTTACGCGAGAAATCGGGGCGATCTAAACGCTCTTCTAACGCTTAGCCGGTATGCATATGCCTATTGGTGCCCATTGGGCTCCTTCCAAGAGGCGTAGGCAAATGCGGCTTATCGTTCGGCTTTCGGTCGGGCTGGTCGTCGCGGCGGCGGTGGTCTCCGCGCACGAGAGCAAGTCAGCGGAGTTCGTCTCCCACCGCGCCGAGTACCGGTTTTATCTGGGCGGCAGCGAGACGCGGGCCGGCGGATCGGTCGAGGAAAACCGCGTCGAATGCGACGCCTGGGTCCAGTCCTCGTGGCAACGCCTGCACGGCTCGAATCTGCGGCCTGGCAGGCAGCGGTTGGAGACCAAGGAATACCGCGACGGGCACGCCATGACGTTCCTGCAGCACGTATCCAGCGGCGGCGAGCGCGTCCTCAGCTTCGAAGGCACTGTGCGGCAAGGCCGCAACGGCAAGCCGGCGATCGCGAGTTACACCAGCCCCCGGGAAATGGAGGTACCGCTGCCGCGGGGCACGGTATTTTCCACGGCGTTCTATCTCCGGACGATCCGCGAGCTCCGCACCGCGCCGGGCAAGACGATCAGGCGGACGCCGGTATTCGGGCTCATGGGGCGCAGCGGCAGCCTCTTCTATGTCGAGGCCCGGCGGGTCAAGACAGGCGAGCCCCTGTTCACCAAGGTCGAGGGCGACACGGAGCTCCTCGACTCGCCATCGATCGACATCGAGCTGCGGCTGTTTGCCAGCCGTCAGGCGGCGAAGCCGGTGCAACGGATCGTGGCCACGGCGCACGCGAACGGCGTTTACAGCCGGGCCGTCTATTACCAGCCGCGGGCGACGGTGATCGCGGAGATCGTGCGGATCCAGGCGCTGCCCAAGGCCAAGTGCTGATCGCTTTTTGTGCGGGTGTCCGACCTGTCCCATCCGGCCTGTCTCATCTGTCCCATTCGGCTGTCTCAACCGTCTCATCTGTCCCGACTGTCCCACGCGCAGCCCCATCGCGGCGTTGGACTTACCCCAGTCATTGCGCGATCATCGGCCTGCGAACGGATCGGGGGATGGGACGATGGACTTCCCCGGGGACAACGGGCGAACCCAGCGCGCGATCGCGCAAGGCCTTGACGCGATAACGCGCGCCGTTAGGGTCATCAGGCCATGAGCGATCCCTTCGATGGATTGAAGACGGCCAGCGTTAACGGCGTGTCGCTTGCCTATCGCGAAACCGGTTCGGGCGAGCCGGTCGTGCTCATCCACGGCAGCGCCTCCGATCTTCGAACCTGGGACGGCCAGCTCGCCGCCATTGGCGCCCGCCACCGCACGATCGCTTACAGCCGGCGCTATGCGCGGCCGAACGACGACATAAAGGAGGGCGTCGACGATCAGATGCTGCCGCATGTCGAGGACCTCGCGGGCTTCCTCGCCGCGATCGACGTGCCGGCAGCGCATCTGGTCGGCCATTCCTGGGGCGGCTTCGTGGCGCTGCTGACCGCGATCCGCCATCCGGCCCTGATCCGCAGCCTGGTGCTGATGGAGCCGCCGGTGCTCTCGCTCTTCGTCAGCACGCCGCCGCGCCCGTCGGAGATCCTAGGGCTCTTGGTTCGGCGGCCCCGCACCGCGTTCGCCATCATCAAATTCGGCGTCACGGCATTCGAGCCAGCGCGCAAAGCCTATCTGCATGGCGACGACGAGGCCGCGATGGCGGCCTTCGGACACGGCGTGCTGGGGAAGGCGAGCTTCGAGAATCTATCGGAGGAACGCCGGCAGCAGGTGTGGGAGAACCGGAAGGCCGACCGCGCGCAGATCCTGGGCGCCGGCTTCCCGCCGCTCGGCGACGACGAGGTGCGCGGCGTGACGGCGCCCACATTGCTGATGTGCGGCGATCGGAGCCCGGCGCTGTTTCATCGATTGTCCGACCGCCTGGCCGAGTTGCTGCCCAATGCCGAGCGCGCGGAGATCGCGGGTGCGTCGCACATGATGCAGGAGGACAACCCGCTCATGGTCAACGAGACGATCCTCGGTTTCCTCAAGCGTCAGATGGCCGCCGCGGCCTAGCCGTCCTTCGGCGTGTGACCGCCGTAGCCGACCTTGCCGACGATCTTGTCCTTGGCGCGGCGGACGCTCGTCGGGTCGGCGGCCGTAACCCCCACGGGCGCGTCGCCAGCGATGGTGACGCGCTCCATGACGCGGCGCTGGGGATAGTAGTCGTGCACGGCGTAGTGCTGGACCGAGCGGTTATCCCAGAAGGCGAGCTGGCCGGGCGTCCAGTGCAGGCGGAACTGGTTCTCCGGGATCAGCGCCTGGTGGAAGAGCGTCTCCAGTAAGGCCGTGCTCTCGCGCTCGTCCATATCCTTGATGGCGATGGTGAATTGCGGATTGACGAAGAGGACCTTGCGCCCGGTCACCGGATGCACGCGCACCACCGGATGGGTGACCGGCGGATAGCGGAACTCGTAATCCTGGAGGAGCACGCGGTCCTCCGGCGTGTCGCCGAAGATCGCCTTGAAGGGCTTGATGTCGTGCACCGCCTCGAGGCCCGAGATGAAGGCCTGCATGCGGTCGCTGAGGCCCTCGTAAGCCGCGGCCATGCTGGCGAACATGGTGTCGCCGCCGAGCGCCGGCACCTCCTTCGCATAGAGCATGGTGCCCATCGGCGGGCACGTGCGGAAGGTCTCGTCGCTATGCCAGACGTCGGTGCCGAAGGGCGGGTTGTCGGCCGTGTTCTCGAAGCGAATGAGCGCCGGGCGCTCCTCGTCGGCGGGCGCGAAGGGATGGACGGTGAGCTCGCCGAAGCGCGCGCCGAAGCCCATGAGCTGGTCGGGCGTGATGTCCTGGTCGCGGAAGAGCACGAGGCCGTGCTCGGCATGGGCGGCGCGGATTGCATCGCACGTGGCGTCGTCGAGCGGTTGGCGGAGATCGATCCCCTCGATCATCGCGCCGAGATTGACGCCGAGCTGCTTGACCGTGATCTGGCCGGCCAGGCCGGTTTCGTTTGTCGTGGTTGCCTGCGTCACCCACCGCCTCCCGCGAGTGCCGAGAATCGCTGCATCACGCGTGGCAGTTTAGCCGATCCGACCGATGGCGGCGCGGGAATTGCGACCTGCGGGAGGCAACTACCTACTTATCGGCGGAGGTGATGATCCGGCCGATATCGATGTAGCCGACGTCGATGGCGTGGCTGAGCGCGTCGTAGGCGGCGCGGGCTTCCTCGAAGATCTCGCGCTTCTGGCGCAGGCCGTCCATGGCGGCGGCGTCGGGCAGCTCGCTCCCGGCCTTGCCGCAGAGATCGAGCGCGGCTTCCAGATACTCCGCCCGGAGGCGCGCCACGGTGACCGCGAAGGCGAAGGCGCGCTCCTGGTCGAGCTGCGGGATCTTGCCGTGGATCACCTCTTGATTGGCGACCCGGATGCCCTGCTCGGTCTCGGTGAAATAGCGCTGTTTGGCCTTGTGGGCGTCGATGTCCTGGGTGTAGCGGGACATGGGAAAATACTCCCGGATAGGGTTCGGCCGCGCGAATGCCCGCGCGCCGGCTCAAACCTTAACGGGTGCTGGTTGCCAAGAACCTAACGTGGGAGACCCTCGGGCCGCCTAGCTTGCGAGGCCCTTTTCCATGAGGCCCGAGAGCCGCCGCCCGAAAGCCGCGGGGTCGGGGACGGGCTCGCCCTCCATGATGCGGGCCTGGTCGAGGAGGACATGGGCCGCATCCTCGAGGATCGCCTGGCCGCCCTTTTCCTCCGCCGTCTTGGCCAGCGCCTTGATGACGCCGTGGGCGGGGTTGATTTCGAGGATACGCTTGCTCTCGTGGTCGAGCTGGCGGTGCGCCTTCAGCAGGCGTTCCAGATGCATATCCATGTCGCTCTCGTCGGCGACCAGGCAGACCGGGCTGTCGGTGAGGCGGTCGGTGCTGCGCACGTCCTTCACCGCATCCTTCAGGGCAAGCTTCAGGAAGGCGATCAGCGTGTCGACCTGCTTGGCGTCCGCCTTCTTGGGGGCCTTGGCCTTGCTGTCCTTGGCTTGCGGCTCGAACTTGTCGAGATCGGCGGCACCCCTGGTGATCGACTTGAAGGGCTTGCCCTCGAACTCGCCGATCGCCGGCACCCAGAACTCGTCGACCGGATCGGTCAGCAGCAGAACCTCGAGGCCGCGGGCGACGAAGCCTTCGAGATGCGGGCTCGCGCGCAGCGACTCGATATCCTCGCCGGCCAGCGTGTAGATCGCCTCCTGGCCCTCCTTCATGCGGCCGATATAGTCGGCGAGGCTGACGAGGCCGTCGCCGGCGGTCGAGCGGAAGCGCGCGAGCTTGAGGAGCGGCTCGCGCTGGTCGGCGTCCTCATAGAGCCCTTCCTTGAGGACGGCGCCGAAATTCTCCCAGAAATCGGCGAAAGACTCCGGCTCCTTCTCCGCCTTCTTGGTGAGCTCCGAGAGCGTGCGCTTCACCAACCCCTGGCGGATCTTCGCCAGTACCGGATTGTGCTGCAGCATCTCGCGGCTGATGTTGAGGGGCAGGTCCTCCGAATCAACCACACCTTTCAGGAAGCGCAGCCAGGCCGGCAGCAGCCCCTCGCAGTCGTCGGTGATGAAGACGCGGCTGACATAGAGTTTGAGCTGGTGCTTGCGGTCGGGCTGCAGGAGATCGAAGGGCCGCTGGGTCGGCACGAAGAGCAGCGCCGAATACTCGATCTTGCCCTCGGCCTTCCAGTGCAGCGTCAGCCACGGCTCGTCGAAGGCGTGGCCGGCGTGGCGGTAGAACTCGGTGTACTGCTCGGGCGTGATGTCCTTCTTGGGCCGCGTCCACAAGGCCGAGGCGGCGTTCAGCGTGCGCTCTTCCCCACCCTCTTTGTCGCCCTCGATGAGCACGACGGGGACGGCGATGTGGTCGGCGTATTTGCCGACGATGCCGGAGACGCGCGGCGCTTCGAGGAAGTCCTTCGCATCCTTCTTCAAATGCAGGATCACGGCGGCACCGCGTTCCGGCGCCTCGTCGCTCGGCTCGATCGAGAACTCGCCGCGCCCGTCGGAGCTCCAGCGCCAGCCCTCGGCGTCGCCGGCGCGCCGGGTCAGCACCTCGACCTGGTCCGCCACCATGAAGGAGGAATAAAAGCCGACGCCGAACTGGCCGATCTGCGTCGCGTCCTTCGCCGCCTCGTCCGACAGCCCGGCGACGAAGGCCGCCGTGCCCGAGCGCGCGATGGTGCCGAGGTTCTCGACCAGCTCGGTCTTCGACATGCCGACGCCGTTGTCGCGGATGGTGATCGTCTTGGCCTTGGGATCAATGGTGATGGCGATCTTGAAGTCGAGGTCGCCGCTCAGCAATTCGGGCTTGGTGATCGCCTCGTAGCGGAGCTTGTCGCAGGCATCCGAGGCGTTGGAGATGAGCTCGCGGAGGAAGATCTCCTTCTCGCTGTAGAGCGCGTTGGCGACGATATCGAGAAGCTTGCTGACCTCGGCCTGGAAGCCGTGGGTCTCGGGCTTGGGCGCGTCGGTCGTTTCAGCCGTCATCCTGGTCCCCATTGAGCTTATCCGCCTTACCGGCGGAATTGTGATCTGGCCCGCGAGATAGGCGCGCCTATGCGTCCATGCAACCCCCGCCCGATACGCATGACGCAGCGCGGGTCGATCGGGCTAAGATCGGAAACCGAGGGAGCCTGGCCGATGTCCAATGCGTCCGATGCCTTGAAGAAGCGCGCCCGGCTGCTGCGCGAGATCGAGCACGAAGCGCGCGCGACCGCGGCTTTCACCGGGCGCAAGCGCCTGTCGGGCGCGGTGCTGACGGCGATGGGGCGGATCCCGCGCGAGGACTACGTCACGCAAGAGGACCGTACGCGCGCCTACGTGAACCGGCCGCTGCCGATCGGCTACGGCCAGACGATCTCGCAGCCCTACATCGTGGCGCTGATGACCGATCTGCTCGACCTTGAGCCCGCGCATGTCGTGCTCGAGATCGGCACCGGCTCGGGCTATCAGGCCGCCGTGCTGGCCGAGCTGGCGGCGGAGGTCTACAGCATCGAGGTGGTGCCCGAGCTCGCCGCCCAGGCCGCCGCGCGCTTGCACGCGGAAGGCGTCACGAACGTGACCGTGCGCCAGGGCGACGGCGCGGAGGGCTGGGTCGAGCATTCGCCCTTTGACGGCATCATCGTGACCGCCGCCGCACCCGAGATCCCGCCCAAGCTCGTCATGCAGCTGAAGCGCGGAGGCCGCATGGTGGTGCCCGTCGGCGAGCCGTTCCGCGAGCAGATGCTGGTGCTGGTGACCAAGGACGAAGACGGGGAGGTGCGGACCAAGGACGTGCTGCCCGTCGCCTTCGTGCCGCTGGTGCCGGAGGATTAAGGAGGCGGTAGGCACTTCGGGCGTATCTTCCCTTGCATCCGCTTTGGAAAATCCCGATTCTTCAAGGTGATGACCACTGGCAGCACGCCCCCGCGTGTCCTCGCGGTCCTGGGGCCCACCAACACCGGCAAGACCCACTACGCGATCGAGCGCATGACCGGCCATGCGAGCGGCATGATCGGCTTTCCGCTCCGCCTGCTGGCGCGCGAGAACTACGACAAAGTCGTCAAGATGAAGGGCAAGGCGGCGGTGGCGCTGGTCACCGGCGAGGAGAAGATCGTGCCGCCGCGGGCGCGCTATTTCCTCTGCACCGTGGAATCGATGCCGCTCGACCGGCCGGTCGATTTCCTCGCCGTCGACGAGATCCAGATGGCGGCGGATCCGGAGCGCGGCCACGTCTTCACCGACCGGCTCTTACGCGCGCGCGGGCTCCACGAGACCATCCTGATCGGCGCCGAGACGATCGGCCCGCTGATCCGCAAGCTCGTGCCGGACGTGGAGTTCATGAGCCGGCCGCGCCTCTCCAAGCTCACCTATTCGGGGCAGAAGAAGCTGACCCGCCTGCCCCGGCGCAGCGCCGTCGTCGGGTTTTCGGCCGCGAATGTCTACGAGCTCGCCGAGCTGTTGCGCCGGCGGCGCGGCGGCACCGCGGTCGTGCTGGGTGCGCTGAGCCCGAGGACGCGCAACGCCCAGGTCGAGATGTATCAGGCGGGCGAGGTCGACTATCTGGTCGCGACCGACGCGATCGGCATGGGGCTCAACATGGATGTCGACCATGTCGCCTTCTCCGCCGTGGTGAAGTTCGACG
The DNA here is from genome assembly GCA_037387885.1 of Alphaproteobacteria bacterium. Taxonomy (GTDB): domain Bacteria; phylum Pseudomonadota; class Alphaproteobacteria; order JAPULJ01; family JAPULJ01; genus DATKZM01. The sequence goes on from JARRKQ010000065.1 coordinate 24,962, forward strand.
GCCGGCACCACCGCCGCCTCGCCCCGGCCGAGCTCGCCCAGATCGCCGGGCGCGCCGGGCGGCACATGAACGACGGGACGTTCGGCACGACGGCCGCGCTCGAGGCGCTCGACCCCGAGGTGATCGAGGCGATCGAGAACCACCGCTTTCCGGCGGTCGAGAACATCTTCTGGCGCAACCCCGCCCTCGATTTCAAATCGCCGTCCCGGCTGCTGCGCTCTTTGGAGCGGCCGCCGCGCGACCGCGCGCTCATCCGCGCGCGCATCCCCGAAGACCAACGCGCGCTGGGCGAGCTGGCGCGCGATGCGGAGGTGGTCGAGCGCGCGATCAGCCCCGCCCGGGTGCGCCTCCTGTGGGACGTCTGCCAGATCCCCGACTTCCGCAAGATCATGGCCGAGACCCATGCGCGGCTCATCAAGCGGCTCTATCTTTTCCTCAGCACCGGCGACGAGACGCTGCCGGCCGACTATGTCGCCAAGCAGATCGCGCGCGCCGACAAAACCGATGGCGATATCGAGACGCTGACCGGGCACATCGCCGATATCCGCACCTGGACCTACGTCGCGCATCATGCCGACTGGCTCGCCGACGCGGTGCATTGGCAGGAGCGCGCGCGCGCGATCGAGGCCACGCTGTCGGATGCGCTGCACGACCGTCTGACCCAACGCTTCGTCGACCGCCGCTCGGCCATGCTCGTGCGCCGCCTCGCGGACGGCGCGGAGCTGACCGGCGCGGTGAGCGCCAAGGGCGAGGTCCTCGTCGAAGGACAATATGTCGGCCGGCTCAAGGGCTTCCGCTTCGAGCCCGACGTGACGGCGGGGCGCGAGGACGGCAAGGCGCTGATCGCCGCTGCGAACCGGGCGTTGCGCGCCGCTATCGAGGGCCGCGTCGCCGCGCTCGAAGTCGCGCCCGACAAGGCGTTCAGTTTCAATGACGAAGGCCGCATCGTCTGGCAGGGCGCGCCGGTCGCGCTGCTGCGGCCCGGCACGCGCGCCATCGCGCCGGTGGTCGAGCCGCTGGCGAGCGATCTTCTCGAGGGCGGCTTGCGCGAGCGGATCGGCGCGCGGGCCGCAAGCTGGCTGACCGCGCTGATCGCCCAGCGCCTGGCGCCGCTTGTCGAGGCCGAGGGCAAGGCGCCGGAGGGCGCCGGACGCGGGCTCGTCTTTCAGCTCGTCGAAGCCTTGGGCGCGCTGCCCCGGCGCAAAGCCGCCGACCTCATCGCCAGCCTGCAGCCGGCGCAACGAAAGGCGCTGGCGACGCTCGGCATCCGCATCGGCCAGGAAACGGTTTTCATGCCCGCGCTGCAGCGGCCGGCCGCGATCCGTCTGCGCCGTCTGCTGTGGGCCGCGCATGCGGGCGAAAAGGCGCCGCGCTTCGATCCCAAAGCCGCCTCGATCCGGGTCAAGGCCGGGACGCCCGACGGCTTCTACCTAGCCTGCGGCTACCGGCGGGTGAACGGCATCGCCGTGCGCGCCGAGCGCCTTGAGAAGCTCGCCGACACGGTGCGGAAATCCGCCCGCCAAGGCGCCTTCGCGGCAACGCCGGCGTTCCGTGCCATCCTCGGCTGCGAGGAGGCGGATGTGGAGCCGATCCTGCGCTTCCTCGGCTACCGCGCCCAACCGGCGGAGGACGGTGGGAGCGCCAAAACCTTCGAACCCGCGCGCAAGCAGGCCAAGCGGCCGGCCAAGACATCGCGTCCGCGCAAGAAGAAGAAAAAGCCGCGGCAGGGGCCGAACCCCGATTCGCCCTTCGCGGGCCTGCGCGATCTGGTGCGCTCCAAGTGACGTCACCCGACAAGCGGCCGGCCGAGCCGGCGGCCGAATCGCTGCGCATCGACAAGTGGCTCTGGCATGCGCGCTTCTTCAAGAGCCGGACCACGGCCTCCAAGCTCTGCGCCGGCGGGCGCGTGCGGGTGAACCGCGAGGTCATCGCCAAGGCCCATCATCCGGTGCGCGCGGGCGACATCATCACCTTCCCGCAAGGCCGCACGATCCGCGTGGTCGAGGTGGTGGCGCTGGGTGCGCGCCGCGGGCCGGCCGCCGAAGCGCAGACGCTCTATAACGATCTGACGCCGCCGGCACCGCCGCGCCAGGCCACCCCCCGCACGGCGGCGCGTGAGCGCGGCGCGGGCCGGCCGACCAAGGCCGACCGCCGTGCCCTCGACCGGCTGATGGATAACGACTGACCCGGGACTGATCCGGGATTGGGCCGGTCGGCGGGTCACGGCTGTTTGCGCAAGACCACGGTCAGATTGTTGGCGGGCATCTCGACGATGTCCTCGAGCGCAAACCCGTGCGCCTCGCCCAGCGCCTGCACGTCTTCCAGATCGCGGATGCCCCAGTCGGGATCTTGCGCACGAAGGCTCGCATCGAAGGCTTCGTTCGAGGGGGCGGTGTGCGCGCCGTGCCGCTTAAACGGGCCGTAGAGCACCAGCGGTCCGTTTGCCGGCAGTAGTCGCGCGGCGCCGGCGATCAAGCCTTCGGAGCAAGCCCACGGCGCTATGTGGATCATGTTGACGCAGACCATCGCGTCGGCCGCCTCCACGCCCCAGTCCGCCAGCCGCACGTCGATATCGAGCGGCGCCAAGACATTGGTCACGCCCGTTTCCGCGATCCAAGCGGCCACGCTGGCGCGGCTTGCCGGATCGGGATCGCTCGGCTGGAAGGTAAGCTGCGGCAAGGCCGCGGCAAAATGGACGACGTGCTGGCCGGTGCCGCTGGCGATCTCGAGCACCGTTCCGGCCGGCGGCAGGACGCGCTGCAGCACCGCCAGGATCGGCCCCTTGTTACGCTCCGCCGAGGGGTGATAGCGCCGCCGATTCGCTCTGCCGTTTGCAGACATTGCGCATCGTAACAGCCCTGCGCTGGACGCCGAAAGTCCGCCCGCCGCGCAGGCTTGCCTGACCCCGAGACGCGTGATAGGGGAAGTCCCCATGCTGGAGCGCATTCGCGCGTTTCTCCGCGATGGCGGCGAAACCGGTCCAGGGGGCGCCGGGAAGGATGAGCTGTCGCTTGCGGTCGCGGGACTGCTGGTCGAGGCGGCTCACCAGGACGGCGACTTCGACGACGAGGAGCGGGCCACGATCGGCCGGCTGCTGGAAGACCGGCTGGCGCTTACGACGGAAGACGCCGCGGCGCTGATCGCCGAGGCCGACGCCAAGGTTCAAGGGGCAAGCGATCTGTGGTCGTTCGCCCAGGTGGTCAAGAACCGGTTCGATCACGACGAGCGGGTTCGCATGATCGAGATGCTGTGGGAGGTGGTCTACGCGGACGGGCGGCTCGACGACTATGAGGCCAATCTGATGCGGCGCATCGCCGGCCTCATTTATGTCAGCGACGGCGAAAGCGGAAGCGCCCGAAAACGCGTGTTGGACCGATTGGGCATCGACGGCTAAGACTAAGGAGATCTCGTGGAGCCGTGCCTTGAAGCGTAGCGCTTGAGGGCTAGGTCATGGGAGAACGTCCGGCCGGCGGTCCGTTCAAGAGGGGATTTGGAGAAAGCGGATGACCTACGTCGTTATCGAAAATTGCATCAAGTGCAAGTACCAGGACTGCGTCGAAGTCTGCCCGGTCGACTGTTTCTACGAGGGCGAGAATATGCTGGTGATCCAGCCGGACGAATGCATCGACTGCGGCGTCTGCGAGCCCGAATGCCCGGCCGAGGCGATCGTGCCGGACACCGAGCCCGACGTGGAGAAGTGGGTCGAGATCAACCGCGACTACGCCGCCAAATGGCCGAACATCACCCGCAAGGGCGATACGCCGGCCGACGCCGACGAGTGGAAGGACGTTCCCAACAAGTTCGAAGAGCAGTTCAGCGAAAAGCCCGGCAGTAGTTAAGACGCGGCCGGAGTAAAGACGCGGCTGGGCGGCTCTACGGTCGTTGGCATCGGACAGCATCGGTTGGACGGCGATTTCAGGCGATCGACCGTTTGTTCTCAATTTGCCCCTAGGAACACGCGCAAAATGTTGTGCTCGCCCTCTGGGAATCGCCCCCATTTTGTGATATATATGTGACATGAAGCGAGACGGGCTGCGCGCCGCCCCTCGAGGAAAGCGGGTCGGCAGGGAAGCGCCCATTCCGTCAGGCTGGACTGGAACCCGCGGAGGCCCCATCTGGGGTGTTCGCAAGCGGTCATTCCAAAGCCGGTGCGTGAGCGCATCGGGGCTGGCTTGGTCCGAGGTCCGGCGCACCGGCCGGTCGGTTCGCGCAACAAGTTGGGATCGAGCATGACAAAGACGACCACACG
>JARRKQ010000066.1:0-23910 GCA_037387885.1 Alphaproteobacteria bacterium
CCGGCCGAGGCGCCGGTGACGATGAAGACCTTGCCGTCGAGGGAGAACAGCGTTGCGAGATCCGGCACGGGCGGTGTCGCTCCGGTCGTGGTCGGGGGTCTTTCCCTACGTGAGGCGGGGGGCGAACTCAATCCTTGTTGGCCCTCGTCGCCGCAGGGCAGGGCTGCATTGCCGCCGCCGAGACCCTCATTTCCCCCAGGGTATCGGCCAAAAATGTCCGGATTCCGCCACTTCTATGCAATTGACAATCATTCTCATTCGCGCTATATAGGCGTCATGTATGTATGCGTCTGCAATGCCATCACAGACCGCGACCTCGCCAGCCTCGCCAGCGAGGGTGTGGGCTGCGCCAAGGAGGCTTACCGACGCCTGGGCGGCGCGCCGGTCTGCGGGCGTTGCCTCGATTTCGCGCAGGATCTGATCGACGGTGCCGACGACCGCTCAGAGGCGGGTCCCGCGGGCGCCGAACTCATACAGCCTGCAACGCCATGATGGCGTGGCGCGCCCTGTCGCCCCGCACCATCGTCGCAGCCGCCGAGGCTGTCGCGCGGCGAAAGGCGACAGGCGGTGCCGCCCTCGCCGCTGATACCCGCGATTCCGGATCGGCGCCCGGCGCAAGGACGGGCGGCGTATCTGCGGCCCCGGGGACTCCCGTCAATGACGTCGCTGTCGCGCCGCGGTCCCGCCTGGCCGACTAGTCGGTTCAGCTCGGATCGTCCGGTTTCGCCTGGGACTGGATGTAGTTCTCCAGCCCCATCTTCCCGATCAGCTCGAGATTCGTCTCCAGGCAGTCGATATGTTCTTCCTCGCTCTCGAGGATGTCTTCGAGCAGCTCGCGGGAGATATAGTCCCGGACCGACTCGCAATGGGCGATCGCGTCGCGTAGGTCCGGGATTCCGGCCTCTTCGAGCTTGAGGTCGCATTCCAGGATTTCCTTCACGTCCTGGCCGATCATCAACTTGCCAAGATCCTGAAGGTTGGGCAGGCCTTCGAGAAAGAGGATACGTTCAATGAGACCGTCGGCATGCTTCATCTCATCGACGGATTCCTCGTACTCATATTTGCCGAGCCGGCCGAGCCCCCAGTCGTTCAGCATCCGCGAATGCAGGAAGTATTGATTGATGGCCGTCAGCTCGTTCTTGAGGATGACGTTAAGATGTTTGATGACGTCCTTATCGCCCTGCATCGGCGCTGTCCCCTATTGTCATATCTGTTGTTATATCCGCGTCCGTCGGCCCCGCCGGATAATGATGGCAATCATGGGTAGTCGGCCGCGCCCTGTCGACCCTTCTTTTCCGCGCGCAACGCGCCGCGGCGGCGGACGTAAGCGGCGGTGGCTGGCAATTGCTGCGGCGCTGTTGGCGCTGGTGCCGCAGGCCAGTTTCGCGGCGGAGGTTGCCGACGCAGCCTACGCCCCGATCAACCGAAATCTCGCGACCGCGTACGCGGTGCCGCGCTTCGCTGCGCTCAGCAAGGCGGCGAGCCGAATGCGCGCGGCCGCCGAGGCGTTGTGCCGCGCGCGGTCGGGCGCCGCGCTTGCCACGGCGAAGGCGCGCTTTCACGACACGATGGATGCCTGGATGGGTGTCCAGCATCTCGGCTTCGGTCCGGCCGAGCTCTTCAGCCGCGCCCACCGCATCTACTTCTGGCCCCAGGCGCGGGGCAAGATCGCCGGCGCCGTGGACAAGCTGCTCGCCGGCGGCGCCATTCCCCCGTCCGCGCGCATGACCACCGCCAGCGCGGCGATCCAGGGCCTGCCGGCGCTCGAACATCTGCTCTTCGACCGCACCGCGATCCTGATGCGCGACGACCGCGCCGGCAAACGCGACTGCGCGCTGCTGCTCGCCGTGACCGCCAACATCCAGTCGATCGCCAAGGGCCTCGCGGAGGACTGGGCCGGCGGCCGCGTCGACTTCAAACGCGTGGTGAGCAACCCGGGCCCGGACAACCTCTATTACAAGCACCACCAGGAGGCGGCGCTCGCCTTCTTCCAGAGCTTCCATGACGGCCTGGAGGCGATCGTCGCGACACGCCTCAGGCCGCTGATCGGCGCCACGCCCGACGCCGACCGGCCGCGCCTTGCCGAATCGCGCGCAAGCGGCCGCTCGACGCGTAACATCGTGGTCAGCCTGCAAGCGATCGCGGCGCTCTACACAGGGGACGGCAAGACCAAGGCGGGCTTCTCGCAGCTTGTCCGAAAACGCGGCGACAAGAAGCTCGATGCCCTGATGCGCCGCGCCTTCAAGCTCACCATCGCCAATGCGCGCAGCATCGGCAAACCTTTGGAGGCGGCCCTGCGCGACAAGCGATTGCGGCCGCGTGTGACGAAGCTTCTGCTTCAGGTCCGCGCGCTCAAACAGATCGTGCGCACCCGGCTCGCCCCGGCCATCGGCCTTGCGGTGGGGTTCAATGCACTCGATGGGGATTGATCATGGGGAATGATCATGGAACGTGATCGTGGAGCTTGATCGCCGCAGCGTTCTGGCGGCGGCGGCCGCGTTCGGCCTGGTGCCGTGGCTGCCACGGTCGGCTAGCGCCGCGGCATCGCACCCGCTTTATCTGAGCGCCCGAGCCGACCGCAACGGCGGGTATTTCTTCAGCGGCTTCGATGCGGCGGGCGCACGCGCCTTCGATATTCCGTTGCCGGGGCGCGGTCACGGCGCGGCCGTACATCCGCGCGCGCCGCTGGCCGTCGTCTTCGCCCGCCGTCCTGGCCGCTTCGCGCTCGCCGTCGACGTCAAGCGGGGCCGGGTCGTGGCGCGCATCGCGCCGCCGGACGACCGGCATTTCTACGGCCACGGCGTCTTCTCGTCCGACGGGCGGCTTCTCTATGTTTGCGAGAACGACTACGAGAACCGCCGCGGCGTCATCGGCCTCTATGCGCGCGAGCGTGGGTTCGCGCGGGTGGGCGAATGGCCGACCCACGGTATCGGCCCGCACGACATTGCGCTGATGCCCGATGGTGCGACCCTTGCTGTCGCCAATGGCGGTATCGCCACCCATCCCGACCTGCCGCGCCTCAAGCTCAACATCCCAACGATGGCGCCGTCGCTCGTCTTCCTCGACCGGCGCGATGGCGCCCTGATCGCCCAGCGGCGTCTGCCGCGGGAATTCCACCAGGCGAGCATCCGCCACTTGTCCGTGGCCGGGGACGGCCGCGTGGTCGCCGCCATGCAGTACCAGGGGCCGAAGGGCGATCTCGTGCCGCTGCTCGCGGTCAGCGAGCGGGCCGGCCCGCTTCGGATGTTCGATAAGCCCGCGGCGGCGATCCGCGCGCTGCGTCAGTATTGCGGCAGCGTCGCCTTCGATACGTCCGGCGCGGTGATCGCCGCCTCCTCGCCGCGCGGCGACGTGCTCACCTTTTGGGAGGCGGCAAGCGGTGGCCATCTCTTCACCGCCGCGATCGACGACGGCTGCGGTGTGGCGGCGGCGGGCGGCGCGGGGCAGTTCCTCGCCAGTAGCGGCCGCGGCCTCCTGTTTCACATCGATGTGCCCAATCGGCGGATCGCATCGGTCGGCGCTGCCCGCCCCGGCAAGCTCGCCTGGGATAATCATATGATCCGGCACATGCTCCGGAACGCGCGGCCGATCTGACCGACGGGTCCGCCGGCACGGCGCGCGTCGAAGCAGTATGCGCCGGTTTCGCCGCGTCATTTGCATATCCCGACAGGCTCCTGTATCCTTTTTTCGCTTACTGACCGACCGGTCAGTAACTCAAGAAAACAACGGCGGGAGCGCTGCTTTGCCGTGCCGCCGGCGTGGCCGAGGGAGCAGAGAAACATGAGCGGGTTCAAGACCTACACGTCGCCGGACGGGCTCGACCCGAAATACCGCGAGACGCTGGTCGGCCTGATGAAGCGCCAGATCTGGGCGGAGATGGCGGCCACGGTCATGTACAGCCAGGCGGTCCACGTCGCGCGCAACTGGCGGGACCGCTGCGCCGCCGCCGACATTGCGGTGGAGGAGGCGAACCATGTGCGGGCGGTCGGCGTCATTCTGGTCGACCATTTCGGCGTCGATCTCGACGCGCATTTCGAAGCGCGCCCCAACAGCATCGACGGCAACTTCCCGGCCCTCATGGGCGTCGGCGCCTCGCCGCTGCATGAAGGCGAGATGTTTCCGCCCAACTGGACCGCGGCGGCCGCGGCGCTCTTCCTGGCCGACCGCGCGGCGGTCTATCAGCTCTCGCAATACGAGGACAACAGCTACCGCCCCTGGGCGGAAGCGATGGAAGTGGTCCTTGAGGACGAGGCCGGCGAGGGCGGCCACATGGATATCGGCGAGGAGACGGTGCGCAAGATCTGCGCCGATCCCGAACAGAAGGCGATCCTGCAGGCATGGACCGACGCTTTCATGCCGGCCTCGACGCGGCTGCTGGGCCGGCCCGGCAACCCGCTCGACGCTTACTGCCACGAGGTCGGCCTGAAACGGAAGACCTCCGCCGAATGCCAGTGCGATTTCTTCGGCGATCTCCTGCCGATCCTGGAGGATACCGGCCTCGTCATCCCCGATTTCGCGCCGCACGGCGTCACGGTCGTCGACGAGGTCGTCGAGATGCTGCAGGCCTCGAGCGCTTATCCCCACGAGATCGCCTTCGCGGCCTGACGGCGCGCGTCTTCCTCCTGTCGGCGCTTGCCCCGCCGGGGCATCTGGTGTGTGATCCCGCGCGCAAGTGAGCGTGTGGCCGGGGAGGGTAAGGCATGGCGGAGACGCTGAAGGTCGGTTTCATCGGCATCGGCAATATGGGCCGGCCGATGGCCGCCAATCTGGCGCGCGCGGGCGTCGACCTGACGATCTACGACGCCGATCCCAAACAATCCGCGCGATTTGCCGACGAGCATCCCTGCGCCGTGGCGGCGGGCCTCGCCGAGCTGGGCGCGGCCGTCGACGTCGTTGTGACCATGCTGCCGACCGGGCCCATCGTGCGTGACGTGGTGCTCGAGGCCGATGGCGGCGCGCTCGCCGAATCCCTGAAGAAGGGCGCGATCATCGTCGATATGAGCTCTTCGGAGCCCGAAGGCACCCGCGCGCTCGGCGAAGTGCTGGAAAAGCGCGGCATCACCCTGATCGACGCGCCGGTCTCCGGCGGCGTGCCGGGAGCGGTGGCGGGCACGCTGGCGATCATGATCGGCGGTGCCGACGAGGCCGCGATCAAACGCGTCGAGCCGATCCTGTCGGCCATGGGCAAGCGGCTCTTCCGTATCGGCCCGCTCGGTTCGGGCCACGCCATGAAGGCGCTCAACAACTTTGTCGCCGCCGCTGGCTTCACCGCCGCCGCCGAAGCGCTGATCGTGGGCGAGCGTTTCGGGCTCGACCGCGCGGTGATGGTCGACATCATCAACAACTCGACCGGCCGCAACTTCAACACCGAGCATCCGATCAAGGAGGAGGTGCTGCCGCGCAGCTTCGCGGCGGGCTTCAAGCTCGGCCTGATGGCCAAGGACGTGAAGATCGCTGGCGACCTCGGCGAGCATCTCAAAGTCGACGCGCCCCTGAGCCGCATGGTCCGCGACCGCTGGGCCGAGGTGCTGGAGGTGTTGGGCGCCGACGAGGATTTCACCCGCGCCATCACCCATTGGGAGCGCACGGGGTCGGCCGGCGTCGACTGAGGCGCGGCGCGCCGGTCAGGCGATCACGGGCATCTCTGCCGGGGCGCGGCGGGAAAGCCAGCCAGCGCCGTCCTCGGTGATGACGATATCTTCCTCGTGCACCATCTGCTTGCCGGGCGCGAACTCCATGCCGGGCTCGAGCGTCAGCACGACGCCGGGCTCGAGCACCGTGCCGTCGGTCGGGGTGTTGGACGGCCATTCGGTCAGCGCCATGCCGAGCCCGTGGCCCATGCGGCCGACATCGTTGCCGAGCGAGCCGCCATCCTCCAGCACCGTCGCCATCGCCCGCCAGACGTCGCTCGTGGTGGCACCGGGCTTGGCGGCCGCGAACCCTGCGTCGGTGGCGGCATAGACCACGTCGTAGGCGCGCCGCGTCGCGTCGTCGATCCGGCCGAAGGCGAAGTTGCGGTCGAAGTCGCAGAAATAGCCGTCATAGGTCGTGCCGGTGTCGATGATCAGCACGTCGCCGACTTCGAGTATGCGCTCGCCCGGCCCCATGATGATGCTGTCGTAGCCGCCCGGCCCCGAGCCCGCGATCAGATAGGGCGAGGCGTCGGTGCCGCGTTGCAGCAGATCGATGCGCAGGCGCTGGCAGTTTTGCCGTTCGCTCTCGCCCATCCGCAGGCTGTGCGGCAGCGCCTCGAAGGCATCCGAGGTCAGTGCGCAGACATGGGCGATCTTGGCGATCTCGGCCGGCGATTTGACGTAGCGCAGGCGGTGCAGCATCGCTGCCGCGTCAACGATTTCCGCACCTGCCAGCGCATCGCGCAGCCGCGCAAAGTCGCCCGCCGGCATGCGCAGATGGCTTTCCGGGCCGAGCGGCACACCGAGCCGCCCGGACCGCCCCAGGCATCCGCGGATCGCGTCGGCCAGCAGCGAAACCCCGTCATCCTCGGGCCGCGGCGAGGGCCAGGCGCGGATGTCCTCGACCCAGGTCTCGCGCATGCCGGCCGCGCCGATCTCCGGGATCACCGCGATGGGCAGGCCGTCTGCCGGCACCACCACGAACCAGGGCCGCGTCGGGCTCTCCCAGAACTGGGTGAAGAACCCGGTGAAATAGCGTACCTCCGGCTCGGTGGTCAGCAGCACCGCGTCGAGGCGTTGCTCGCGCATGGCGCTTTGCGCCCGCGCCAAACGCTGTTCGAACTCGGCCCGCTTAAAGCCGCGCGGCGGGGGATCGCTCATCGCCGCCTCATGCCGCCAGAACGTCGTCGGGCGCGCGGCCGACGAGCTCGCGGTAGATCGCGGGGTCGGTCGCCCCCTCGGTGCCAAACAGCAGAACCTGCGACGACGTATCGAGGCCGAGGGCGCCCGCCAAGTCAGGCCGGCGCGCGGCGGCGATCAGTCCGGCCAGCCCGGCGACCGCCGACTCGCCCGCCACCACAGGGCCGCAGCCGGGATCGGCGGCCATAATCCGCATCGCCGGCGCCACCAGATCGTCGGAGCTCACCATGAAGTCGTCGGTGCCGGCCTCAAGAATGTCCCAGGCGAGCACCGAGACCTCGCCGCAGGAGAGCCCCGCCATGACCGTTTCTTGCGTGATGTCGACGGTGCGCGGGGCGCCGGCGCGCGCGCTCTCGAAGAGACAGGCCGCGCGGTCGGGCTCGACGATCACGAAGCGCGGGCGCTTGTCGCCGTAGCGCCGCCACAGGTCGGCGCAGACGGCGGCCGCCAGGCCGCCGACGCCGCCCTGCACGAAAACGTGGCTCGGGACATGGCTCGGCGCGATCCCGCGGGGGAGCTGCGCCGCGATCTCGTCCATCATGACGGTGTAGCCGGCCATGACATGGCGCGGCACATCGCGGTAGCCTTTCCACGAGGTGTCGGAGACGATGAACCAGCCATTGGCCGCGGCGTCGCGGGCGACGGCTTCGAGCGAGGCGTCGTAGTTGCCGGCGACCCGGACTACTATGGCGCCCAGATCCTCGACGGCGCGGGCGCGTCCCTCGCTGACCCCCGCATGCATGTAGATCCGGCAGCGGCAGCCGAAGCGCTGCGCGCCCCAGGCGACCGAGCGGCCGTGATTGCCGTCGGTCGCGGTCACCACCGTGATCCCTGCTGCCTCGGCGGCGAAGCGCCCGCTCACGATGTCGTCAGTGCTGACCGATTGGCCCGTGCGCCGCGCGATCTCCTGGGCCAGCAGGCACAGGACCGCGTAAGACCCGCCCAAGGCCTTGAAGCTGCCGAGCCCGAAGCGGCCGCCCTCGTCCTTGTAGTAGATGCCGCCGAGCCCGAGATCGCCCGCCAGGCCGTTCAGCGCATCGAGCGGCGTCGGCGCATAGCCCTCCCAGCCCTGGATTGTCGCGACTGCCTCGTTGCAGAGCGCCGCGGGCAGGACCGGCTCGCAGATCGCCTGGTGGGATGCGTCGCGCGAAGCTGCTGCCGCATTGTGATGCAGGCGTACGGTGGCGTCGTCGAAGGCTTGATAGGTCATGGCTTCCCCGGCATTGGCCGGTCATTCATCCCATATCGGCGCGCCCATGGAAAACCCCTGGGCGAGGAACGGGCCGGAGCCACAACAGGCCGCCGATTTTTTCGTTGCGGTCGCCGGTCGTCTCGATAAGTCTGCGCCCGGCGGTACGTGATCCACAGGAAAATGAGCGAGGTATTCGGTGTTCAATCCCGACGACGTGGTGGCGATCGACATCCACACCCATGCCGAGGAAGCCTGCGGCACGCATGCCGATGACGGCTATGCCGAATTCCAGGCGGGGATGCAGAAATACTTCCATACCGGCCGCGACTATCCGCCGGAGATCCCCGAGACCGCGCAGTACTTCCGCGAGCGCAATATCGGCGCGGTGATCTTTTGCGTCGACTGCGAGCGCGAGACCGGCTTCCGCCGCTACAACAACGAGGAGATGGCCGAGCTCACGGCCGAGCACGACGACATCCTCATTCCCTTCGCCAGCATCGACCCCGCCAAGGGCAAGGCCGGCGCCCGCGAGGCGCGGCGGCTGGTCGAGCATTACGGCATCAAGGGCTTCAAATTCCACCCGACGATGCAGGGCTTCTATCCCAATGACCGCGACGCCTACGTGCTCTACGAGGCGATTGCGGAGAGCGGCATGCCGGCGCTCTTCCATACCGGGCAAACCGGCGTCGGCGCGGGCATGCCGGGCGGCATGGGCATGAAGCTCAAATACTCGAACCCGATGTATCTCGACGACGTGGCGGCCGACTTCCCTGAGATGACGATCATCCTCGCGCACCCCTCCTTTCCCTGGCAGGAGGAGGCGCTCTCGGTCGCGACCCACAAGCCCAACGTCTATATCGACCTCTCGGGCTGGTCGCCGAAATACTTCCCGCCGATCCTGGTGCGCTACGCCAACACGCTGCTCAAGCACAAGGTGCTGTTCGGCTCCGACTGGCCGGCGATCACCCCCGACCGCTGGCTCGCCGATTTCGAGACGCTCGACATCAAGGACGAGGTCAAGCCGCTGATCATGAAGGACAACGCGCGGAAGATTTTGGGGATTTGACGCGGCGCGTGTGAGGCGGGTTGAGGAGAGTAAATGGCTCGCAGGTTCCGGCTAATTTTTCTCGGTGCGGGCTTCTCGCGTCCAGCAGGACTTCCGCTTGCTACAGACCTATGGCAAGAGATCCGCGAAACTGCGGCGTCTTATCCTGCAGACCTAAGAGCCCATAAATTCAACGATGATCTTCAGCAATACATATGGACCACCTACTTCGAAACCATGCCCGCCGACAAGATCGACCTGGCATTGCAACAGTGATACTTGGAGTGAAGACGGCAATGAAGGCACCATCGTCACCAAATATTTGATTGGTTCTATTCTGGCCAGACACATCAATGAGCACAAAAACATACCGGAACTTTATATTGAGTTCGCCCGGCGTCTAGAGCCAAACGACACTGTCATCACTTTCAACTATGACACTATGTTGGAGCGGGCCTTGGATGAGGTGCGTAAACCATTCAGGCTCTTTGCCACCCGCCTCAAGACCGTCAATGAGTTTGGCGGAATAGTAGATGACATCCAAGACGAGGTAGTAGTTCTCAAAGTACACGGGTCCATCGACTGGTTCGATCGCTCGTCCTTTGAGGAGAGGATTTCTAGGCATGAAAGACAGAACGCACCGCCTCCGCAGGACATAATTTTCTCAAATGATAAAGCTCTGGGCTTGGAGCGTGTAGTCGATGGCCCAAGACATGCCACCGATCCTCTCAGAAATACTTACCGAGCCAAGAACTTGAAGGCGTTGTACGCCAAAAACCTGCTTTTTAGTGCGACCCCGCGTATGCTTCCGCCATCGGCGGCAAAGCTGTTGTATGCGACACAGATGAACGATTTCTGGGGCGGGTTGGGTTACGCCGGTTACCACAACTTCGGTATGGCCATCATCGGGTTTTCATTGCCGGCTCAGGACGAGTATGCCCGCCAGATCCTTTACAGCTGCGTAACCAAATACCAGCGACATCATTGGGACGGTGATGAACTGGGTAGGAAAAAGACGCCGCTCGCCATTATCGATTATTTTCCAGATGTGGAATCAGAGACACGTTTCCGTGAACGCTATCGATTCGTTGATTGGTCCCGCGCCGATCTTGTAGGAACAGGCTTCGACCTTGCATCACTCAATAAAGTATTCGCCTAAGTCTGAGAAAATCCGGTAATGGCTGTTTGCCAAGGTCGCCGGAGGCTGCATCTGCTGTGCAATCGTCGTTGACGAATGACGAATCCACTTCCCCCCACGCGGGCGCACCTCTCCCGTCGTCAGGACGGAGTCATCCCATCGTTCGGGGCAGCCAGGTCGCGATCTGGGGGAAGATCACCAGCAAGATGATCAGCAGGATCTCGGCGATCACGAACGGCGTGACGCCGCGATAGATCCGGCCAAGCGGCACCGAAGGCGCCAGGCCCTTGATGACGAAGACGTTCATGCCGATCGGCGGGGTGATCAGCCCCAGCTCGACCACCATCACGATGATCACGCCGAACCAGATCGGATCGAATTCGAGGCGTTGGACGATCGGGAAGAAGATCGGGATCGTCAGCAGGATCATCGCCAGCGCGTCGAGCGCGCAGCCGAGCACCAGATAGATCAGCAGGATGATGACCATGATCGCCATGCGCGACATGTCGAGCCCGTCGACCCAGCTGCCGAGCACCTCGGCGAGGCCGCTGATCAGCAGGAACTTGTTCACGATGATCGCGCCGATCAGGATCATGAAGATCATGCCAGTGGTCTTGGCGGTCTCCAGCAGCGCGCTGCCGACATCCTTGCTCATGTAGCGGCCGATCACCAGCATCAGCAGCTGCGAGGCCCCCAGCGGGATCACGATCACCCAGCGCAGCCATTCGGGCCACTCGGTGGGTTCATGGCCAGCGATCAAATTCCAGACCACCGCGACGGCGATCAGCGTCGCCGAGCCCACCAGGAGCCACACCGCGAACGGCAGCACCCGCTTGGGCGTGCCCGTCGCCGTGCCCGCGAAGGAGATGGCGGAAAGATTGAAGGCGCCGGCGGCGCCGATGCTGGCCGCCTCGGTGGGTGAGAAGGCGCCGGTATAGATGCCGCCGATCACCAGCAGGAACAGCAGCAACGTGCCCCAGACGTCGCGCAAAGCCTCGATCTTCTCGCGCGTGGTGGCGCGCTCGCCCTGGGGACCCAGCTCGGGGTTGCGGTTGGTAATGATCGAGATCGTCGCCATGAAGAAGATGACGGTCAGGATCCCGGGTACGATGCCGGCGATGAAAAGCTCGCCGATATTCGATTCCGTGAGGATGCCGTAAAGCACCAGGATCACGCTGGGCGGGATCAGGATGCCGATCGTGCCGCCGGCGGCGATCGAGCCGGTGGCCAGGCGCATGTCGTAGTTGTAGCGGCGCATCTCGGGCAGGGCGACCTGGCTCATCGTCGCCGCGGTTGCAAGGCTGGAGCCGCAGATCGCGGCAAAGGCGCCGCAGGCACCGATGGTAGCAAGCGCGAGCCCGCCGCGGCGATGGCCGATCCAAGTGTTGCAGGCGCGGTAGAGGCCCGCGCTCAAGCCCGATTGCGTGGCGAAAAACCCCATCAGCACGAAGAGCGGCACGACGCTCAGGCTCTGGGTAATGACCTCCTCGTAGGCGGTCTGGCCGAGCAGCGCCATGCCCGGCTCGAAGCCGATGATCGCGACGACACCGAGGGTGCCCGCAAGCCCCATGGAAAAGCCGATCGGCATGCCGACCGCCAGCGCCAAAAACATGGCGCCCAGGGCGAGTGCTGCGATCACGTAGTTTTCCATCGAGAGGTCCCGCGTCGATTCTCGTCCGCTCGCCGAAGCTTAGAGCCCGCCCTGGGGCAAATCGTCCTCGGCCGGCTCGACACCGGTGAGCGCATGGCGCAGGGCTTGTCCCCACTGCACGAACAGCAGCGCTGCCATCAGCGCCGCGCACAGAGTCATGATGGCGGCGATGGGCCAAGTCGGGATTTTCCAGAGATCGGTTTCATCACCCTTGGTGAACTTGACCACGGCGCGCTCATAGAGCCGCCAGGCCATGGCGGACACAAACAGCGCGCACAGAAAGAGCGTGATTGCATCGGCGATGGCACGAACCCGCGGCGGCAGGACGTTCAGCAATATGTCGACGCGCACATGCCCGCGCACGCGCGTCGTCAGGCTGACGCCCAGATAAACGACGAGCCCCATCAGGAGCTCGGTCATTTCGATATTGGCGACGATGGGCCGCTTGAGGATCTCTCGGCCGATCACGTCGGCGTAGGTGAGAAGCAGCATGATCGCCAGAACCACAGCCCCCGCCCACGCGAACCACATAGCGACTCGCGTGACCAGGGGCATAGGTTTTTCGGCGGATTCTGCCGCCTTATCCGTCGACACAGCGCGGGAACCGCGGTTCGACGGCTACTTCTTGCTGTACTTGGCGATCGTCTCGCGCAAGTCCTTCAGCAGCGCATCGGCGTCGTTGCCTTTGGCGCTTACGGTCTTCTTCCACTCCGCGTACATCGGCTGCAGTTTCGCTTTCCAAACCTTCAGCTCCGCAGGCGAGATGGTCGAGAACTTGTTGCCGGCGGCTTTGGCAACGCGCTTGCCTTCGTCGTCGGCCGCGTCCCAGTGCTTGCCGATGTAACGAGCGCCCCAGGCGCCGCCAACCTTCATCATCACGGCCTTGTGCTTGGCCGACAGCTTGTTCCACGAGTTCAGGTTCATGACCATGAAGAACGGTGTGGCGTAGATGCCGCCGGGGATCTCCAGATGATAGTGGACCAGCTTGGCGAGCCGGAAGCCCTTGATCGCCTCGTAGGGGAAGAGCGTGCCGTCGGTGGTGCCGCGGCGCAGGCTCTCATGCGCCTTGGTCGCCGACATCGGCACCGGCACACCGCCCAGGAGCTTGGCGATCTGCACACCGCCGCCGCCGACGCGGAACTTCACGCCCTTCATGTCCGCGAGCGTGTGGATCGGCTTCTTGCTGTGCACGACGCCCGGCCCGTGGACGAAGACGGTGATCAGCTTGGTGTCGGTGATTTCCTTCTTGTCGAGCCCGTTGCGTGTGTACCAATCCCACATCGCCACACTGCCGATCTCGGCATTGGGCGACAGGAACGGCAGCTCGAGCGTGCGATAAAGCGGGAAACGGCCCGGCGTGTAGCCGGCCACACCCCAGGCGATGTCGCGAATGCCATTCTTGGCGACGTCGTACATTCCCGGGGGCTTGGCGACGGCGCCCTTGTCGAGCTTGATGATGAGCGTGCCGCCGGATTCCTTCTTCACCGCAGCGATCCAGCCGTGGAACGTCTGGGTGAGGTGGTGGACCGGTGGCACCCAGTTGGCCATCGTCAGCGTGACCGTCTTCTCGGCCTGGGCCGAGGAGAACGCCGCGGCGGTAACCGTGACGGCGATCGCGATCGGCAATGCCTTTTGTTTCAGCCTGAGCATCGAAGCTCCTCCCTGTGGTTCGACCTGTTTCGCGGCGCAAGGGGCGCCGCGTATTGGTTTCGTACCTTCGCCGGCCGGATCGCTCCAGCGAGGCGCGCCGCACGATACCATGTGAAATCGCCCTTTCAACATATCCTTAGAACGCAAAACAGTATTGTTGTGTCCCATGGTTAACGGGATGGCGCGGGGATTGTCTCGTCGGCCGCTTCGGCCGATGCTGCGGTCGATGCTGATCCATGGGAACCGCCCGCCTCGCGCGACGACCGCCCGGCACGGCCCGAAGCGCGCCGGGGCTTTGTGCATGGCCGCCGTGGCGCTGGTCTTTCTGGCCATGGCCGCGCTGAGTATTGTCCCTGTCGGAGCGCAGGAGCCGGGCTGCAACGCCCGTAGCCAGCGCGTCGAGATCTGCGCCCAGCTCATCCGCTCGGGGCGGTTCGAGGGGCCGGTTCTGGCCAACCTCTATTTCTTTCGCGGCATCGCTTTCAGCCGCGCCGGCAAGCACCGCTCGGCCGTCGCCGACTATTCGAGCGCCATCGAGCTCAACCCGCTCTGGTTCGCGCCTTATCACAATCGCGGTGCCGGCTACCGCGCGCTCCGCCAGCCCAAGCGCGCCATCGCCGATTTCAATTCGGTGATCCGCCTCTCCCCGCGTAGTGCCGATGCCTATGTCGCGCGCGGCGTGGTCTATCACCTCGATCTGGGCCAGCGGCGCCGGGCGATCGCCGACTACAACCGCGCCCTCAAGATCGACCCGAAGAACGGCGCCGCGCTCATCAACCGCGGCCGCGCCTATCAGGAGCTCGGCTTGAAGAAGCAGGCGATCCGCGACTACCGCCGCGTCCTCAAGCTGTTTCCGAAAGCCGAAGAGGCGCAGCGGCGTCTCCGCGCGCTGGGCGCGAGACCGTAAGGCATCGGGCAATCGTGCAACTTAGTGAGGGAAGCATGCCGCCTGCAAACGTGAACGTCCGCTACATGGTCGACGATGTCGAAGTCGCTATCGCTTGGTATACCGAGCATCTCGGCTTCACGCTGCTTTCAAGCTATGCCCCTGCGTTCGCCGACGTCCAGCTCGGCTCGTTGCGGCTCCTGCTCAGCGGACCGAAGAGCTCCGCCGGACGGCCGATGCCCGATGGCGAGATGCCGGGACCCGGTGGCTGGAACCGCATTCATCTGATCGTGGACGACCTTGCCGCCGAGGTCGAACGGCTCCGCGGCCGTGGGGTGCGGTTCCGCAATGAGATCGTGACCGGGCCGGGCGGCTCGCAGGTTCTGCTGACGGATCCCTCCGGAAATCTCGTCGAGCTGTTTCAGCCCGCGAGCCGCTGAGGCGCTGCCGGGAGGAGGGGGGGCGAACACCGCACCACCGGCTTGCGTTGTCGGGCCGGACGCGTCCAAATGCAGGGCGTACGCTGACCCGCAGCTCAGGATCGCGCGCTCATGTCCCGCACGTCGCCCCGAACGCCGAAACCGCCCGCCGCCGAACGCCGCCCCGTGTCGGTCACCCGGCACGGGGAGACGATCGAGGATCCCTATGCCTGGCTGCGTGCGGAGAACTGGCAGGAGGTGACGCGCGAGCCTGGCAAGCTCGATCCCGCCATCCGCAAATATCTCGAAGCCGAGAACGATTACGCCGAGGCGGCGCTCAAGCCGGTCGCCAACCTGCGCCGCACGCTCTACGAGGAGATGAAGGCGCGCATCAAGGAAGACGACGCGAGCGTGCCGGCGCCCGACGGCGACGTCGAGTACTACGTGCGCTACGAGACCGGCGGCCAGCATCCGATCTTCTGCCGCCGACCGACCGGCATCGTCGAGGCCGAGCGCGTGCTGCTCGACGGCAACAAGGAGGCCGAAGGCCATCCCTTCTTCCAGGTTGCCGCCTGCGAGCACAGCCACAATCACGTGCATCTCGCCTACGCCGTCGACCTGACGGGCTCGGAGAACTATACGATCGCGGTGAAGCAGGTCGAGTCCAACCGGGTCCTGCCGTACCGCATCGAGGGCACGGCGGGCAGCATCGTCTGGGCCGGCGACGACAAGACCTTCTTCTACACGCTGCGCGACGAGAACCTGCGGCCGTCGAAGGTGCTGCGGCACCGGATCGATACCGATCCGGCCGACGACGTGCTGGTCTACGAGGAGGAGGATCCGCGGTTTTTCGTGCGCATCGGCGCGACCTCCGACCGGCGCTTCGTGATCATCGAGATGTCGGACCATTCCGATACCTCCGAGGTGCGCCTGATCGACATGGCCGATCCCAGGAGCGCGCCGGTCGTCTTCGCCGAGCGGGCGCACGGCATCAGCTATTCGGTCGAGAGCCACGGCGAGCGCTTCTTCATCCTCACCAATGACGGCGACGCGGTCGATTTCAAGATCGCCGAAACGCCGCTGGAGAAGACCGAACGCAAAAACTGGGTCGACGTGCTGCCGCACGAGCCGGGACGGCTGATCCGCGACATGGGCGTTTTTGCCGGCCACATGGTGCGCCTGGAACGGGTCGACGGGCTGCCGCGCATCATCATCCGCGACCTCGCCGACGGCGCCGAGCACGCCATCGCCTTCGACGAGGCGGCCTACGATCTCGGCCTCTATCACGGCTACGAGTTCGACACGACGACCGTGCGCTTCGACTACAGCTCGATGGCCACGCCCGCGCGCGTCTACGACTACGACATGGTCACCCAGGACCGCGACCTGCGCAAAGAGCAGGAGGTGCCGAGCGGCCACGATCCGGCCGACTACGTCACCGGGCGCATCATGGCCAAGGCCAAGGACGGCGAGGACGTGCCCGTCTCGATCCTGCGCCACAAGGACACGCCGCTCGACGGCTCGGCGCCGCTGCTGCTCTACGGCTACGGCTCCTACGGCCATGCCATCGACGCCTCGTTCTCCACCAGCCGGTTGAGCCTCGTCGATCGCGGCTTCGTCTACGCCATCGCGCATATCCGTGGCGGCACCGACCGCGGCTATGGCTGGTATCTCGACGGCAAGATGGCGAAGAAGATGAACACCTTCACCGACTTCATCGCTGCAGCGGAAGGCCTTATCGAGACCAAGCACACACGCGCCGGGCAGATCGTGGCGCATGGCGGCAGCGCCGGCGGGCTTCTGGTCGGTGCGGTCGCCAATCTGCGGCCCGATCTTTTCGCCGCCATCGTCGCCGAGGTGCCCTTCGTCGATGTCGTCAACACGATCTCCGACGATACGCTGCCCCTCACCCCGCCCGAATGGGACGAATGGGGCAACCCGATCAAGGACAAAAAGGCCTACCAGACGATCAAGTCCTACAGCCCCTACGACAATGTCGAAGCCAAGGACTATCCGGCAATGATGGTAACGGCGGGTGTCTCTGATCCGCGCGTGACCTATTGGGAGCCGGCGAAATGGGTGGCGCGCCTGCGCGCGCTCAAGACCGACGACAAGCTCATCATCCTGCGCACCAATATGGAGGCGGGCCACGGCGGCGCGTCGGGCCGCTTCGAGCGGCTGGAAGAGGTCGCGCGCATTTACGCGTTCATTCTCATGGTCTGCGGCAAGGCGTGATGCGGGATATCGACGCCGGCGAATCGCCGCGCCCGTGCCCAGCAAATAAGAAAGGACTTCATCCTGAGGAGCCGCTGAAAGCGGCGTCTCGAAGGGCGAAGTCCGCGTTGAACGCAGTACGTCTGTCTGGTCGGCGTCTCACCCGCGGCCCGCTTCGTCCTTCGAGACGGCCCGGCGCTCCCGCGCCAGGCCTCCTCAGGATGAAGCTCCTCCGTGTGGCGCGATGAACGCGACACCCAGCAAACCCGCCGCCGACGGCACGCTGCGCGGTATCGCGCTCGTCTGCCTTGCCGTCTTCTGTTTCATCGTCATGAACACGATGGTGCGCTGGCTGCGCCTCGACGGGGTGCCGGTCGCCGAGATCGTCTGGGCGCGGAACTTCTTTCATCTCATCCTGATCCTGGGGTTCTTTCCGCGCCGCATCCGTACGCTGCTGGTGGCCGAGCGCATAGGCATGCAGGTGCTGCGCTCGATCCTGGTCTTCCTGGCGACCATCTGCATGTTCATCGCCATGGGGCTGATGCCGATTGCCGACGCCATCGCCATCGCCTTCATCGCGCCGCTGATCGCGGTCGGTCTCTCGGTGCTGATCCTGGGCGAGAAGGTCGGCCCGCGCCGCTGGGCCGCCGTCGTGGTCGGCTTCGTCGGCATGCTGATCATCATCCGCCCCGGCGCCGGCGTGCTGCAATGGGCCGTGCTGTTCCCGATCGGCATGGCCACGTTCTATGCGTTCTACCAGGTGATCACGCGGATGATCCGGGGCTCGGCCGATCCGTTGAACGCGCTCTTCTACACCGCCCTCGTCGGCGCGATCGCGGCGTCCGCAGCACTGCCCTTCTTCTGGCAGACGCCGACGCTTCCGCAGGCGGCGATGCTGGTCGGCATCGGCTTCATGGGCGGGATCGGCCACTGGTTCATCATCATGGCCTACGAGCGCGCCGAGGTCTCCGCGGTCGCGCCCTTCGCCTATACCGAGCTCATCTGGGCGACCGTCCTCGGCTATCTCGTCTTCGGCGAGTTCCCGGACGTCTACACCTTCATCGGCGCCGGCGTCATCGCCGCGGCCGGCATCTACGTGCTCTACCGCGAGCGCCGCTCGCGCACCCCCGCCGTGCTGCCCGACGTGACGGAGTGAAGCTTGATATTCGCTGCGGTTCCAGCCCACTCCCCCACCCGACCGCCCATGAGGATACTGTCGTTGGGCGGTCGGGTGGGGGAGTGGGCCGGAGCGAGGCGCCAGCCAAATTGTGAGTCCCGGGAAAATATGGCAATCATCGCGCCATGGTGCGGCTGATCTGTTTCTGGGTCCTGGGGACCCTGCTGATTCTGTGGTCGATCTACATGGTCGGCAGCGTCGCCGCGTTCTATTTCTTCAACGAGCCCTGGGCGGCGTTGTGGTGGGCGGAACCGCTGGTGCGCGGCAGCGAGATCAATCCCGCGACGCTCGCCGAGGAAGCCGGCCTGACGCCGGCCTTCTACGGCCTCGTCCTGTGGTCGGGCCCGGCGCTGGCGCTGGCTGCCTGCGCGCTGCTCGTCCGGCCGCGTCCCGACCCGGTCGCCGAGGAGGAGCGCG
This sequence comes from Alphaproteobacteria bacterium, assembly GCA_037387885.1. Lineage (GTDB taxonomy): Bacteria > Pseudomonadota > Alphaproteobacteria > JAPULJ01 > JAPULJ01 > DATKZM01. Next base: position 18,623 of record JARRKQ010000066.1, read on the forward strand.
AGGTCAAGAAGCACGTGACCCCCGACCGCAAGGAGCCCTCCTTCTGATGACCCCTCGTGCGCATGACCTATGACGCCGCCGCCTACGGACCGGACGTCACGTTCGAGGACCCGGCCTTCATCCATCCGAGCGCGCTGATCCATGGGCGCGTGCGTGTGCGGAAACGCGCCTCGCTCTGGCCCTACGTCGTCATACGCGCGGAGAACTACGAGGTCGATATCGGCGAGAGCGTCAATATCCAGGACTTCGTGATGATCCATGTCGGCGCGCAGAGCCCGACCATCATGGGCGAGCACTGCTCGGTCGCGCATAGGGCCATCCTGCACGGCTGCACGGTGGGACCGAACACGCTGGTCGGCATCGCGGCGACGCTGATGGACGGGGTCGAGATCGGCGCCAACTGCATCATCGGCGCGGGCGCGCTGGTGCTGGAGGGCACCAAGGTGCCCGACAACTCGATCGTTGTCGGTTCTCCCGCCAAGGTCATCCGCACGCGCAACAACTACGTGCCCAACCGCTTCAATGCCTGGCTCTATGCGCTGAACGCCGAGGCTTACCGCGCGGGCGAGCAGCGGCGTTGGGACCGGCCGGGCTTCGCCGCCGAGGCGGCCGCGAAGATGAAGGACCTGCACGCCGAGTTCGAGGAATTGAAAGCCAAGGGCGATCCGATCGCCGCTGAAGCCTAACCGGGGGGAGAACGACATGAACGACAAGGTCTGGGGCGACTACGACAGCGCATCGCTCCGCGCCGCTTACGATGCGCGCGGCTCGGTGGCCGACTTCGACAGCTATCTGCGCGGCTTCGACGAGAACAGCGCCCGCGCGCGCGAAACCTTGGAGGGCGCGCGCAACGTCGCCTACGGGGTCCACACGGACCAGGTGCTCGACGTCTTCCGCGCCCCCGGCCAGACGACGCCCGGCCCGGTCAACCTCTTCATCCACGGCGGCTACTGGCGCCTGCTGACCAAGGAGGAGAACGGCTTCGCCGCCCTCGCGATGGCGCCCGCGGGTGCCACGGTGATGGTCAACAGCTACTCGCTGGCGCCAAACGTCCATCTCGATGTGATCGTGCGGCAGTGCCGCGAGGCGGTCGTATGGGCCTATCGCAACGCGGCCGAGCACGGCGGCGACCCCGAGCGGCTCTACATCTCCGGCCATTCGGCGGGCGGCCATCTCGTCGGCATGATGCTGGCGACCGACTGGGCCGGCGAGTACGGGCTGCCGGCCGACGTGATCAAGGGCGCGACGGCGCTTTCGGGCATCTTCGACATGCGGCCGCTCCGCCTCGCCGAGCCCCAGGAGTGGCTACAGCTAAGCAAGGACGCGGCCTTGCGCAACTCGCCGCTCTTCAACCTGCCGCCGCACAAGTGCCCGGTGATCGTGGCCTACGGCGAGAACGACCCGCCCGGCTTCCACGATCAGAGCAAGGCGTATATCGCGGCGCTCAAAGAGCACGGCGTCGAGGTCGCGACCACCGATCTCCCCGGCCTCGATCATTTCGCCGCCGGCAACGAGATCATGGATCCCGAGCGCCCCATCACCAAGCTGATGCTCGCGCAGATGGGGCTTTAGTTCATGGCCGGCCCGACCTGGCTCGAGGTCGCGCTCAACGGGCCGTGGTCGCGCGCGCGCCAGCCTGGCATCCCGATCACCGTCGACGAGATCGTGGCCGAAGGCGTGCGCTGCGCCGAGGCCGGAGCGGCGGTCGTCCATCTCCACGCCTACGACGAGAAGACGGGCCTCCAGCGCGACGACCCCGACATCTACGCCGCCATCATCGAAGGCATCCGCGAGAAGGTCGATGCGATCGTCTATCCGACGATCCCGTTTTCGCCGGAGGCTGCGGAGGGCTCGGGCAAGAAGCGTTACGCCGCGGTCGCGGCCCTGGCCGAGCGCGGCCTCCTCGAATGGACCGTGGTCGATCCGGGATCGGTCAACATCACCGGCTTCGATCAGATGACCGCAGGCGAGAATGGCATCCTCTACGCCAATCCCGACGAGCACATCCGCGCCGGCCTGGCCATCGCCGAGCACCACGGCATCCATCCGAGCTACGCGATCTACGAGCCCGGCTTCCTGCGCCAGGGCGCGCATCTGGCGCATCTCCATCCACGCATGCCGGCGCCGATCTACCGTCTCATGTTTTCCGACGGCTTCGCCTTCGGCTTCCCGCCCGAGGACTACGCGCTGAACGCCTATCTCGAGCTGCTGAGCCACGTCGAGCCGGGCGCGCCCTGGATGGTCGCCGGGCTCGCGGTCGATATCCGGCCGCTGGTCGAGCCGGTGCTGGCGCGCGGCGGACATATCCGCGTGGGGCTGGAGGACGCGCCCCTCGGCAGTCCCTGGTCGAACCTCGAATGGGTCGAGCACGCCGTCGCCATGATCGAGGATTTCGGCGGCACGCTCGCCACCGCCGCGGAAATCCGGGCAGCCCTCAAGACCGGTTGAGACGCTAAATCCCGAATTTTCGGGGATTCCCCAGCAAAATTCCACGCATTCCTCAGATTCTCCTCAAGCTTGGGGGACGGGCTCCGGGCATTCTCCCGACAGTTCGCGGAGGCACTGATCGCCCCCCGCCCCAAGCTTGAAGGAGACCCCCATGAACGCCTTCACCACCGCCGTCACCACGCTCACCGACACCCCCGACTACGAAGCCATCAAGGCCAAGCAGAACGCCGCCTGGTCCTCCGGCGATTACGCCAAGATCGGCACCACCCTGCAGATCGTCGGCGAGACCCTCGCCGAGGCGATGGATCTCCGCCCCGGGGCCCGCGTCCTCGATGTCGCCGCCGGCAACGGCAATGCGACCCTCGCCTTCGCGCGGCGCTGGTGCGACGTCACCTCGACCGACTATGTCGACACGCTGCTCTGCCGCGGCCGGGCACGCGCCGAAGCCGAAGACCTCGACGTCGCCTTCCAGCTCGCCGATGCCGAGAACCTGCCCTTTGGCGACGGCACCTTCGATGCGGCTGTCTCGACCTACGGCGTGATGTTCACGCCGGACCAGGACAAGGCCGCGGCCGAGCTCATCCGCGTCTGCAAGCCCGGCGGCAAGATCGGTCTGGCCAACTGGACGCCCGACGGTTTCATTGGCGCGCTCTTCAAGACGCTCAGCAGCCACGTCGCCCCGCCGGCGGGTGTCAAGTCGCCGGCACTCTGGGGCAGCCGCGAATGGGTCGATACGACCTTCGGGCCGCACGCGGATATCAGCTTCGTGACGAAGGAGTTCGTCTTCCGCTATCCCTCGCCCGACCACTTCACCACCTACTTCCGCACATACTATGGGCCCGTGCACAAGGCCTTCCTCGCCCTCGACGAGGCCGGGCAGGCGGCGCTGCATGCCGATCTTCTGGCGACGGTCGCGCGCTACGACACGGCCACCGACGGCTCGATGCGCGTGCCGGGCGAATATGCCGAGATCGTAGCGACCAAGGCGTAGCTCTCTCCAAGTACCGGCAAGCGACCGGCTCGCCGATGCCTTCGGCGGGCCGGTTCTGTTATGTCAGCGCACCAAACTGATATCGGGATACCGCTCATGACCGAAAATCGAGACCAGATCCGCGAGGGCGGCTGCGCCTGCGATGCGGTGCGCTACCGGATGGCCGGCGCGCCGATCTTCGTCCATTGCTGCCATTGCCGATCGTGCCAGCGCGAGACCGGCTCGGCCTTCGCGCTCAACGTGCTCATCGAGGCGGACCGCGTCACCCTGCTCGACGGTGATGTGGAGCTCGTGAATACGCCGTCGGAGAGCGGCGCCGGGCAGAAGATCTTCCGCTGCTCGCACTGCCGGGTCGCGCTGTGGAGCAACTATGCGATGCCGGTGGGCGAGCGGATCCGTTTCGTGCGCGCGGGCACGCTCGACGATTCGGGCAGCATCGCGCCCGATATCCACATCTTCACGCGCTCGAAAGTGCCGTGGCTGATCCTGGCGGATGACGTGCCGGTGATGGCCGAATACTATGACCGCAAAACGATCTGGCCGGCGGAAAGCCTCGCGCGGTACGACGCGTTGCGGGGCTAGCCGCGCTACTGCGTCGTGCGCAGCCGCGTGCGCTGAACGATCACGATCGTCAGCAGCGGCAGCAGGAGCGCGATCCACATCGCCGCGATCATCAGCCAGCCGAGCTCGGAATAATCCTCTGGCACCTTGACCGCGCCGGTCGTGCGGTCCTTGACCTCGCGCGTCACCGTGAAGATGAGGTTCAAGTATTTGGTGCCGAGCTGTGAGGCTGAGAGCGCCAGGTTGGTGAACGACGCCATCACCGCGAAGAAGGTGGCTTTCAGGTGCGTCGGCGCGTTGTTGGCGATCCAGGCCAGCATCGGGATCATCGCGATCTGCTGCAGCGGCGATTCGATCGCGGTGTCGGCGACGGCAATGAAGTGCGCATTGATGATGCCGCCGGTCATGCGCGCGGTCCATTCGTGCAGGCCGTAAAACATGCCCAAGATCGGCAAGCCGATCACGGTGAACGTGACGGTCAGGAAGCCGACGATGTAGGCGATCGACTTCTCGGCCATGAAGCGGCGGAAGATGAACATGCCGGCGAGCGTGAGCCCCGAGGAGATCAGCGACAGCACCGAAAGGAATTCCTGGTCGAATCCGAGCTTGTCGATGAACCACCAGGTCTGGCCCGGTCCCGGCGTCGGCATGGCGCGGTAAACCCAGATGATGATCGCCGTGCCCACGAGCATGCGCCGCCCCTCCGGCGTGAGCGCCGCCAACAGCTTCGTCATCAGGAAGACGATGATCGCCATCGAGCCGACGAAGATCACCTCCTTGGCGAAAGGTACGTTGGCGAGCCCGATGGCGATGGTGAAGGCGACGAAGGCGAGGCTGCCGCCCAGGATCACCCAGTTGGGCTTCATCTCGCCGTCTTCCTGGGCATAGACCGCTGCGCGCACCTCCTCCTCGCTCAGCCCCTCGCGGCGCAGGTTTGCCGCGCGCCGCCGCACCGAGACCATGCCGAGGATGACGCCGAGCACCGAGACCACCGGGATGAAGAGCGCCATCAGATAGATGTCGGTGTAGATCTCGGCCTTCTGCGCGGCGGAAAGCGCGCTCACGCCGGAAAACATGTAGATGTTGAGGGCGGCGACGATCACGCCGCCGCCGATGATGGCGACCCGGCCCAGCGTCTGCATCGTCGTGTGCATGAGCTTGAGCGTCGCCGGGTCCTGCGGGTTGCCCTCCTCGTCGACGATCGGCACCGCCTCGACCGTCATCGCGTCGGCCACCACGTCCTGGATCACGTAGCCGACCGGCGCCAGCAGGAAGCTCAGCACGTACC
>JARRKQ010000067.1:0-16159 GCA_037387885.1 Alphaproteobacteria bacterium
AGCGGCCGGCGCGGTCGCGGCCAAGCATCTGGCGCCCGCCAAGGTCAGCACCGCCGGCGTGATCGGCGCCGGGCTGCAGGCCGATCTGCAAATGCGGGCGCTGAAGCTCGTGCGCGACGTCGAGGAGGTCGTCGTCTGGGCCCGCGACGCCGACAAGGCGGCCGCCTACGCTGAGCGCATGAGCGGCGAGCTCGGCTGCCCGGTCAGCGTTGCCCAAAGCGTCGAGGCCTGCCTCCGCGGGGCCCAGGTCGTCGTCACAACCACGCCAGCCCGCGCGGCGTTGATCGAGGCCGACTGGCTGCATCCGGGGCTCCACATCACCGCCATGGGCTCCGACGCTTCGGAGAAGAACGAGATCGCCCCGGCCGCGCTCGCCGCCGCCGACCGCTTCGTCTGCGACCGCCGCGCGCAGTCCGAAGCGCTCGGCGAATTGCGCTCGGCCATCGCGGCGGGAACCGTGCCTGCCACCGTAGACGAGCTCGGCGAGATCTGCGCCGGGATGAAACCGGGCCGGACAAGCGACGACGCCATCACGATCTGCGATCTCACCGGCACCGGCGTGCAGGACACGGCGATCGCCACCCACGCCCATGCCCGCGCCACAGCCCTAGGCATGGGCAGCGTCATTGCCACGTGACGCCGTTTAGCGGACTGTGGTCCTCGCCATGAAGGAAAAGCACGGACGCCTCACGCTCGACCGCATCGACCTCAAGATCCTGGCGACGCTGCAGGATGAGGGGCGGATCACCAAGCTGAAGCTCGCCGAGAAAGTGGGCCTCTCGCCGACGCCGTGCTGGGAGCGTCTACAGCGTCTGGAGAAAGCCGGGGTCATCACCGGCTACCACGCCCGGATCGCACTGGCGGCGGCGGCATCGACTATCTGGTCCGCTTTGTCGTCCGCGACGTCGACACCTATCAGCGCCTGGTCGACGGGATGCTGACGGCCGAGATCGGCATCGACCGCTACTTCACCTACATCGTCACCCGCCCGGTGAAGGACGCAACCCAGCTCCCCATCGACCAGCTGCTCGACGAGGGGTGATCGCGAGCATCGAGGCGTCGCATTCCGACACGGTGACATTCCCCTCCCCCCTTGTGGGGGAGGGAGAGAGTCTCTCCTTTCGCCCTCCGACTTAGCTAGTTCTTCGGAAAACGCCCCTGCCTTTGGAGACACATTTTTTCCGATCGGCCCTAGCTTCGGCACCAATCCCAACCCGCAACGGAAGGAATTGGAGCGATGCGGATCGGTGTTCCGAAGGAAATCAAATCGAATGAAAAGCGTGTCGGCCTCGTCGCCGACAGCGTGCGCGAGCTGACCGCGCGCGGCCACTCAGTGCTGGTCGAGACCGGCGCCGGAGACGGGATCGGCCAGGCGGACGCGATTTACCGGGAGGCCGGCGCCGAGATCGCGCCCGACGCCGCGGCGGTCTTCGAGGCCGCCGACATGATCGTCAAGGTGAAGGAGCCGCAGCCGCAGGAATGCGCGATGCTGCATCCGGGCCAGACGCTCTTCACCTATCTCCATCTGGCGCCCGACCCGGTGCAGGCGAAGGGCCTCGTCAAGTCGGCCTGCACGGCGATCGCCTATGAGACCGTCACCGGCGCCAAGGGCGGGCTGCCGCTGCTCGCCCCGATGTCGGAGGTTGCCGGCCGCATGGCGACCCAGGTCGCCGCGCACTGCCTTGAGAACGCCCATGGCGGCGCCGGCATCCTGATGGGCGGCGTGCCCGGCGTCGAGCCGGCCAAGGTCGTCATCCTCGGCGGCGGCGTCGCCGGCTCGAATGCGCTCACCATCGCCGTCGGCATGGGCGCCGATGTCACCGTGATCGAGCGCGACACCGAGCGCCTGCGCGCCCTCGACGCCCGCTACGGCACGCGGATCAAGACCGTCCATTCGAACGCCGCTGCGATCGAGCGGCACGTGCTCGCGGCAGATGCGGTGATCGGCACCGTCCTACTGCCGGGTGCGGCTGCGCCAAAGCTCATCACCCGCGACCTGGTGCGGGGCATGGAGCCGGGCTCGGTGATCGTCGATGTCGCGGTCGACCAGGGCGGCTGCGCGGAGACCACGCGCGCCACCACGCACGACGAGCCGACTTTCGTCGTCGACGGTGTCGTCCATTACTGCGTCGCCAACATGCCGGGTGGGGTCGCGCGCACCTCGGCCTTCGCGCTCAACAACGCGACGCTGCCGCACGTCCTCGCCATCGCCGAGAAGGGCGTGGAGCGGGCGCTGCGCGAGGACGAGCATCTGCGTGCGGGCTTGAACGTCTGCCGCGGCGCCATCACCCACGAGGCGGTCGCGAACGACCTCGACCTGCCCTATGTCGCGCCCGGCGAGCTTCTGCCGCTCGCGGCCGCCGCTTGACGGAGGAAGGAACGATGCTGCCCCAGCTCGAAGCCCGCGCCGAGCTCGACCGGCTCGACGACCCGCGCCTCTTCCGCGAGCTCGCCTATGTCGACGGCAAATGGTGCGCCGCGCGCGATGCCGCGACCCGTGACGTCACTGATCCCGCCACCGGCGCGGTTCTGGGCGCGGTCGCCACGCTCGGCTCGGGCGAGGCCAAGCGCGCGGTCGATGCGGCCACGCGTGCCTTTGCCGAATGGCGGGCGTTGTTGCCACAAGAGCGCGCCGCGCGCTTGCGGGCCTGGTACGACGCCATCATGGCGGCGAAAGAAGACCTGGCCGTGCTGATGACGCTCGAGCAGGGCAAGCCGCTCGCCGAATCGCGCGGCGAGATCGACTACGCCGCCGGCTTCGTCGAGTGGTACGCCGAGGAGGCCAAGCGCGTGAACGTCGAGTCGGTGATGAGCCATCTGCCCGGCGCGAACATGTCGGTGCGCCGCGAGCCGGTCGGCGTCGCCGCGCTGGTCACGCCGTGGAACTTCCCGAGTGCGATGATCACGCGCAAGGCCGCCGCAGCCCTTGCCGCCGGCTGCACCGTCGTCGTCCATCCCGCGATCGAGACGCCCTTCTCGGCCCTCGCCCTGGCGGAGCTCGCCGAACGGGCCGGGCTTCCGGCGGGCGTCTTCAACGTCGTGACCGGCGATGCGCCCGCCATCGTCGGTGCCTGGTGCGAGGATCCCCGCGTGCGCGCGCTCAGTTTCACCGGCTCGACGGCCATTGGCCGCCTGATTGCACGCCAATGCGCTGACACGGTGAAAAACCTCGTCCTCGAGCTTGGCGGCCACGCGCCGCTTATCGTCTTTCCCGACGCCGATCTCGAGCACGCGCTCGATGCCGCGATCGACGCCAAGTTCGCGACCTCGGGCCAGGACTGCCTCGCCGCCAACCGCATCTACGTTCACCGCGATATCTACGACAGCTTCGCCGCCGCCTTCGCGCGGCGCGTGGCGGCCATGACGGTTGGAAGCGGGCTCGACCCCGATGTTGCCGTTGGCCCGCTGATGCACGAGCGCGCCGTCGCCAAATGCGAAGCGCATGTCGCCGATGCCCTCGAGAATGGCGCCAAGCTCCTTGTGGGCGGCGCACGTCACCATTGCGGCCCGCTGTTCTACCAGCCGACCGTGCTGGCCGACGTGCCGGCAGAGGCCACGATCATGCACGAGGAGACCTTCGGTCCCGTCGCCGCTCTCGTGCCCTTCGATAACGAAGCGGCGGTGCTCGCCGCGGCCAACGCCACGGAATACGGGCTCGTCGCCTATCTGCACACCCGCGATCCGGGCCGGATCGCCCGGATGACGGCGGGGCTCGAATACGGCATGGTGGCGGTGAACCGCACCAAGATTACTGGCGCGCCGGTCCCCTTCGGCGGCGTTAAGCAGTCGGGGCTCGGCCGCGAAGGCGCGCGCCACGGCATGGAGGCGTTCACGGAGGTGAAGTATGTCTGCACCGACGTCTAAATCGGCGCTGCCTGAGCCCGGCGTGCCGCATGTGTTGAGCGGTGACCAGATCGCGGGCTATCTGCGGGACGGCTGCCTCTTCCCGATCGACGTGTTCACGTCGAAGGAGGCGATGGTCTGGGCCGCGCAAATCGAGGCGCTGCCCCTCGACCAGCTGCTGGCCCTGCCCGCGCCGTGGACGCAGAAGACCTACATCCTGCTCGACTGGCTCGACGCCTTGATGCGCGATCCGCGCCTCACGGCGGTGGTCGCCGACCTGCTGGGCGAGGATCTTCTGGTCTTGAGCGCCGATCTCTTCTGGAAGCCGGCGCGCTCGGCCAAGCGCATCAGCTGGCACCAGGACCTCAACTACTGGGGGCTCGAGCCCAACGACGTGGTGACCGCCTGGGTCGCGCTGACCCTCGCCGTGCCGGAGAACGGCGGCATGCAGTATGCGCCGGGCAAGCACCAGGCGCTGGCGGCCCACGCCGAGCACAAGACCGACGACAACATGCTGCCCAAGGGCCAGGAGCTCTCCGTCGCCATCGCGCCCGAAGAGGCGGTGGATGTGGTTCTGATGCCCGGCCAGGTGGCCTTCCATCATGGCCTGACGCCGCACGCCTCGGGCCCGAACCTGACCGACGCGCCGCGCATCGGCTTTGCGATCCGTTACGCGCCGACCCGCGTCCGCCAAACCAAGGGCCCGGCGATGACCGCGCGGCTCGCCCGCGGCACCGATACCTATGGCCATTTCCAGCTCGAGCCCGACCCGCCGGCCGCGCTCTCATCTGAGGCGCTGGCCATGCACCGCGCTGTGCTCGACCCCCATGCCGAATTCGGCTACTCGACGATTTGAGGACGAAATCATGACCGCTAGCAATACTGCCGAAGCTTTACCGAACACCGATGTCCTGGAGGACTGGGACCGCGGGGCGCTGTTCCATCCCTCGACAGCGATGGGCGCGCATGCGCGCGGCGATACGCCAACCCGCATCATCGAGGGCGGCAAGGGCGTCTTCGTCACTGACCGCGACGGGCGCGAAAGCCTCGACGCCTTCGCCGGGCTTTACTGCGTCAATGTCGGCTACGGCCGCACCGAGATCGCCGACGCCATCGCCGCCCAGGCGCGCCAACTCGCCTACTACCACGCCTATGTCGGCCACGGCAGCGAGGCCGCGATCAAGCTCGCGCATATGATCATGGAGCGCGCGCCCGAGCACATGGCGCGGGTTTATTTCGGGCTGTCCGGCTCGGACGCCAACGAAACCATCATCAAGCTCGTCTGGTACGTGAACAACGTGCTCGGCCGAAAGGAGAAGAAGAAGATCATCTCGCGCTGGCGCGGCTATCACGGCTCGGGCGTCATGACGGGCTCGCTCACGGGCTTGAAGCACTTCCACGACGCCTTCGATCTGCCGCGCGCGCCGATCCTCCACACCCATGCGCCCTACTACTACCGCCGCGAGGACCGCTCGATGAGCGAGGAGCAATTCTCGCAATACCTGGCCGACGGGCTCGACGCGCTGATCGTGGCCGACGGCCCCGAGACCGTCGCCGCCTTCATCGGCGAGCCGGTGCTCGGCACCGGCGGCATCGTGCCGCCGCCCGCCGGCTACTGGGAGAAGATCCATGCGGTGCTCGCCCAGCACGACGTCATGCTAATCGCCGACGAGGTGGTGACCGGCTTTGGGCGGCTCGGCTCGATGTTCGGCTCCGACCATTATGGTCTGAAGCCCGACTTCATCACCATCGCCAAGGGCCTCACCAGCGCCTATGCACCGCTCTCGGGCGTGATCGTGAGCGACAAGGTCTGGGAAACGCTGGAGCAGGGCTCCGACCGCTTCGGGCCGATCGGCCACGGCTGGACCTATTCCGCGCATCCGCTCTGCGCCGCCGCCGGCGTCGCAAACCTCGAGCTCATCGACACGCTCGGCCTGGTGGAGAACGCGAGGACCGTCGGCGCCTATTTCCAGCGCGCGCTTCACGATGCCTTCGACGACCATCCGATCGTCGGCGACGTGCGTGGCGAGGGCCTGATGGCGGCGCTCGAATTCGTGGCCGACAAGGACGGTCCGACGCTCTTCGATCCGGCCCTGAAGGTCGGCCCGCAGATCGCCGCCGCCGCGCTCGAACGCGGGCTCATCGCGCGCGCGATGCCCCAGGGCGATATCCTCGGCTTCGCGCCGCCGCTCTGCATCACCGAGGCCGAGATCGACCGTGTCGTCGAAATGGCCCGGAGCGCGGTCGACGCGGTGGCGGCCAAGCTCTAGGCCATCGCCGCGATTGTTAGACGTCTACGCCCAGCGCCTTTGCGAGCCCGGGGAAGTCGTCGACGATGATGTCGTGGGCGGGGTTGGGCTCGGGGTCGGGCGGGCCTTCGGCGCCCCATTCGCCGGGCCGGCGCACGAAGGCGGTCTTGAAGCCGACCGCCTTGGCGGCGTCGAGATCGAAGTTGTGGCACGCCACCATGCAACACGCGCCGACATCGAGCTGCAGGTATTGCGCCACCGTCCGGTAGGCCTCGGGCAGCAGCTTGTACTTGCCGATCCCCTCGCAGGAGAAGACGGCGTCCCAGCTGAGGCCGTTCGCCTTCGCCGTGTCGATGATGAGGCGGTAGGACAGGATCGTGAAGGACGCCACCGTGTAGTGCTTGCGCAGCGCCGGCAGCACCGGCGGGAAATCGGGCCAGCATTGGAACCCGTGCGGCGCCGCGTAGGCGATGGCGTGGATGTCGTCCTCGGTGAAGGCATCGAGGCCGTTCTCCTTGACCAGCGCCTCGACGGTGAAGCGGTGCGCGCCGTCGATCGTGTATTCGGGCGGCGCGTGCTCGCCCTGGTTCAGCATTGCCTTGAGCGAGCGCCGGCGCAACTCGTTGGTGATCGCCGGCCAGTCCTTCTCGATGCCGTGCGTCTTGCCGGCCGCGGCGAAGGCAGCGGAGAATCCCGAATGCCAGTCGAGGATGGTGCCGCCCGTATCGAAGGTCAGGGCGCGTATGTCGCCAATGCTCATAGGTCCGCTCGCTCTGGGGTTTGCGTGCTCTCGATGGATCACGGGGGAATGGACCGGCCACCTCGAAACCCTAGGCTGGATGGCGTCCCACCCGCAAGTTGGCCGTCCCAACAAGTCCGCGTCGAGGGTCCCGGATGGACGGGCCCCGGCTTGACCTGGGTCAAGGTGAGATCCGCATTGCCGCGATCTATTCGTATGGATGTAAACGGGACGTCGGCGATCGGCGCGGCAGTCCAGGCATTGCCGCGGATCATCGCCGAGGGCAAACGGGGACGATATGAACCATCATCATCGCAAAGTGCTACACGCGCTCTTCGCACATCCGGTCAGCTCGAACATCGCCGTCAAGGACGTCGAGAGCGTGCTGCGCGAGCTGGGCGGCGAGATTAACGCGGCACATTCGGGCAAGATCCACGTCACGCTCAAGGGCCACAGCGCCAACTTCTCGCACGCCAAGCACAGCCTGCCGAAAGACGAGGTCATGCAAGTCCGCAAATTCATCGAGACCTGCGGCGTCGATCCCGAGCGGGACTATCCGATCTGAGAAGTGGGGCTGATCTAAGAGGTGGGACCGGCGTTGAAGCGTCTCATGGTGAGGTGACCGGTCGCCCGCCACCAATCCGGATCGCAAATCCGCGTCAGGCGGCGCCGGCCTTCGTGCCAAGGTCCCGCGTTACCGGCGTCTTGTCGATGACGCGCTCGGCTGGGAAGACGATCGTGACGGTCGTGCCGCGGCTGGGCTCGCTTTCGATCGTCATGGTTCCGTCTTGCTGCTCGACGAGCGAGTTGACCAACGGCAGGCCAAGCCCCGTGCCCTGATGTTCCCGGGTCAGGAGGTTCTCGACCTGACCGAACGGCGTCAACGCCTTGGATATGTCCGCGGCGGCGATCCCGATACCCGTGTCGGAAACCTCGACCACGAAACAGCCGGTATCGTCGACCCGGGCGTCGACCGAAACACGTCCGCCCGGCGGCGTGAACTTGACGGCGTTGGACATGAGGTTGAGGACGATCTGCTTGAAGGCGCGCTCATCGACGCGAAGATACGGTAGATCTCGATTGAGCCGCGTTTGCAACACAAGCCCGGCCTCTTCGGCACGAACGTCGATGATCCGCCGGCACACGCCGATGGCGTGGGGCACATCCACTTCTTCTTCGTTCAATTCCAGCTTGCCCGCCTCGATTTTGGAAAGATCGAGGATTTCGCAAATCAGGCTCAAGAGATGGCTGCCGCTGTCGAAAATGTCCTCGGCGTAGACCTTGTACTGCTCGTCGCCCAAAGGCCCAAACGCCTCGTTCCGCATGAGCTCGGAGAATCCGATGATGGCGTTCAGCGGTGTTCTGAGCTCGTGGCTCATATTGGCGAGGAACTCGGACTTCGAGCGGTTGGCAAGCTCGGCCTCGGTTTTCGCCTGCTTCAACCGAGCGACCGTCTCCTTGCGCGCCGTCGTGTCGACGATAATGGCGGCAAAAACGGGCGGCGATTCCGCGTCCATCAATTGCAGCCTGACCTCGACCGGATAGAGCGATCCATCCGTGCGCTTATGCACCGTTTCGAAGGTTATCTGCTTCTCGGCATGTTCGCGGAGCGGCTTAACCTTGGCCTCGAAGGTCTCGAGCGTCAGCTCCGGTTTGAGATCGACGGCGGTCAGCTCGGTCAGCTCGTCCATCGTGTAGCCGAGGTTGTCGCGCGCGCCCTGATTGACCAGCGTGAACTTCAGTGTGTCGGCGTCGAACACGTAGATTTCGTTGCTCGATCCCTCGATGATCCGCCCCAATCGCGCAACGAGGGTTTCCGCACGCGTTCGCTCGGTGATGTCGCTCCCGGTGCCGCGATACCCTTTGAAATTGCCCTGCTCGTCAAAGATGGGTGAGCCGTTGATGGAGAGGGTTACGACTTTTCCGTCGGGCCGCTTGCGCGGATGCACGAACCCCCGGAACGGACGGCGCGCCGCCAGATCGGCCAATTGCCGCTCCCACATTACCGGGTCCACGTTGGGTATGACGGTCTCTTCCCTGGTTTTCCCGATCAGCTCCTCAGGATCGACCCCGGTAACTTCGGTGAAGCGTTCGGAAAAAAAGGAAAAGCGGAGATTTTCGTCCATCTCCCAGAAAAAGTCGGACGCGGATCTGGCGAAATCCTTGAACCGTTGCAAAGTCTGGTCGATAGCGATTTCCGCAAGTTTCCGATCTGTAATGTCGAGGGCCGTGCCCCTGAGGATTATGGGGTTGCCCGCCTCGTCAAACTCCGCCTCGCCCCGCGACTGAACGTAGCGCACCGAGCCATCGCTCCTGACGACACGGTACTCGTTCACATATTCGCCGCAGCCTTCCCGATAGGCGTGTTGAACGTTCAAGAGGAAATCGGTCCGGTCATCCGGGTGGATGCGCGCATGGACGAGTTCGGTGCTTGGTTCCACCGATCCGGGCTCGTATCCGTAAATGCGATATTGCTCATCCGACCATGTCATTGTTCCGGTCGTATGGTCCAATTCCCAGCTGCCCATATGCGCCAAGCGCTGCGCGCCGGCGAGGTTGGCCTCGCTGCGCTTGAGGGCCGCCTCGGCCTGTTTTTGCTCGGTGATCTCTTGAAGGGTTGTCTGAACCGCCTTTTGCCCCCACCAGTCGATCGTCCTGGTGAAGATCTGATACCAGAAGGCTGAGCCGTCAGTTCGCGTTGCCTCGATCTCGTACTTGTTGGGGGCGTACCGGCCGGTCAACCGGTCGTCGCGATAACCGGCGATGCGGTCACGCTCGTGGTCGCACAGGTGGACATCCATAGACGCCACCCCGTACATCGCTTCGGGACTGTCATATCCGAACATTTCGGCCGCGGCCGCATTGGCGAACAGCGGCTTGGCGTTTTCGTCCATCACCAGAATGCCCTGCAGCGATCCTTCCGTCAGATCGCGGAACCGCGCTTCGCTTTCCTTGAGCGCCGCTTCGGCTTCCTTCTTTTCGGTGACCTCGACGCCAAAGGCGATCAGGCGCGCGATGCGGCCGTCTGCGTCACGCAGCGGGCCGAACGACGCATCGACCACCATGAACTCGTCCTCGCCGCGCCTGGCGATAAAGTCATCGCGCACGGTTTCCCCGGCCGCAGCCCGCGTCAGGGCCGCGCGCACCTGGTCCTGCGCGGCCGTCGAGTGTGACCACCATGGCGTGTCCCAGAACGGCAGACCTATGACGGCCTCGCGTGTGAGACCGGCCGCCTCCAGCGGCGCGCGATTGGCGTCGAGAAGGATACCGTCCGGCGTGAATATGCCGACGAAACCGAACAGGCTATCGAGGATGCCGCGAAGGTTGATGGGCTCGTGGAATATCGTGACGACGTTTCCGGAGTCCGGCAGCTTGAAGACATATGTCTCTCGCCCGCAAGAGCCGCGCCCATCTATGTCGCGCCCGTCTGTATCGCGCCCATCGGCGATGCCATCGTCATCATCGGAGACGGCCGGATAATGCTCCGCAACGCCGGTCGTCCCGACGCGCCGCAAGACACTCAGCAGGCCTGCCCCTTCGATATCGGGCAGCCGTCGCGAGACATTCACGCCGACGACCGCGTCCCGCTTGACGCTCTCGATCCGCTCGGCGGCTCGGTTGAAGTCGAGACAGATAAAGTCGTGCCCGTCATCCACCGCCCCATAGATCGCAACGCCGCTACTCATTTGCTCGAATAGCCGGCCGCACAATGTTTCGAGATCGCGCTGCTGCGCGGAATGCGTACGCTTCGGGGCCGGCATGAAACGCTCTCGCGAGGTGATTTGCACCCGGCAGCTTCGCCCAAACCCATAAACATTCGCTAAATTGTGGCCGTATTCATACGCATGAGGGCTGCGGTAAGAGCTTCAAATTGCTAGGAAAATTTACTTAGGCGTCACGAGGTCGCCACTGTGCCGGCGGTGCCCGATTGGCCGCAGCCGTATGCGGCGCCCGGTTCGACGGCGCGCGCATACATGAGCAACCACATATCTGTTTATGCATATTGAATGCATGCGCTTTCGTCGATCAGAGGAACGGCGAATGTAGCGGTCGCAACCCCGCGGAGCCTGCCTTGGGGCCACGAAGAAGGTCATGCCCAGATCGATAGCCAGACCACGCCGTAAGCCCTAGTGTATCCGGCAGACTTCCGGCGCGAGCGCCGCGGGGGTGAGGAATGACGACCGACGGACGGGAACTGAGCCTGGCGATCCTGATCGACGCCGATAATACGAGCGCGCGCCATGCCCGGGCGATCTTCGAGGAGATCGCCACGCTGGGCGAAGCGAATGTCCGGCGGATCTATGGCGACTTCTCCGGCGACCGGCTGAAAGGCTGGCGCGACGTCATGCAGCCGCTGGCCATCGTGCCGGCGCAGCAGTTCAACTACACCACCGGCAAGAACGCCGCTGACATCACCCTGGTGATCGACGCGATGGACCTGATGCATCGCGGCGGGCTCGACGGGTTCTGCCTGGTGAGCTCGGACAGCGACTTCACCCGCCTTGCCCAGCGCCTTCGCGAGAACGGCGCGCGGGTCTACGGCTTCGGCGAGAAGAAGACGCCGGAACCATTCCGCAACGCCTGCACGCGCTTTATCTATATCGAGAACCTGGTCGATACGCCGGAGGAAGAGACCAAGGCGAAGTCCACGGCGAAATCCGCACCGCGGACCAAGGCGAAGAAGGAGCCGCCCTCGAAGGCCGTTCCGCTGATCCGCAAGGCGATGGAGCAGGCCTGGGACGACGAGGATTGGGTCAATCTCGGCACGATCGGCCAGCGCCTCAACCACCTGGCGCCCGATTTCGATCCGCGGACCTATGGCTGCGACAATCTGGTGACCGTGGTCGAAAAGAGCGGCAAATTCCAGGTCGAGCGCGGCAGCGGCCGCGGTGTTCGCATCAAGCGGCGCTGATCGGCGACCCCCGGCGTTAACCCTCGCGCCCGCGCCATTCGGTTCCCCGGCCGCGCATGTGTAAGATGGGCGTGCAATCCCGCGGCCGGGCATAGCGGCGGCGGATTGGATGTCGAGGGAGGAAACGATGGCGCAGCAGCAGACCGCGGACCAGGCGACCCCGCAGAATGTCGACGCCTATATCGACCAGCTTGACGATTGGAAGCTGATCCCCGGCTGGAAGGTGCTGGCCCGCGAGGTCCCGCCCGAGCCGAGCTCCGCGGCCGCCCCATGTCTGTGGCGCTATTCCGACGTGAAGCACCAGTTGACGCTCGCCGGCGAGCTGGTGCCGGCGGAGGAAGCCGAGCGCCGGGTGCTCGTGCTCGCCAATCCGGGCCTTGACGGCCGTCCGGCGACGACCCCCACCCTCTTCACCGATCTCCAGCTCGTCCTGCCGGGCGAGGAAACGAGCACCCATCGCCACACGCCGACGGCCGTGCGCTTCATGATCGAGGGCGAGGGCTCGTATGCGATGACGGCGGGCGAGAAGATGTCGCAGGCCTTCGGCGATCTGGTGCTGGGGCCGAGCTGGGGCTGGCATAGTCATGGCAATCCGGGCGACGATCCGGCGATCTGGTTCGATGCGCTCGACATTCCGCTGGTGAAGATGCTCGACGCCTCGTTCTTCGAGCCCTATCCCGGCGAGCATCACCCCGAGACCGAGCCTTACGAGGCCTCGCTCGCCAATTTCGGGAATACGGGGTTGCTTCCGTCCTGGGACCGGCCGACCAACGGCGCCGCTTCGCCGCTGCTCAAGTACCAATACGCCACGGCACGGCCGGCGCTGATGGGTCTCGCGGAGGACAAGGCGAGCCCCTTCGACGACATGATCCTGGAATACGTCCATCCCGCGAACGGCGGCCCCTGCACCCAGACCATGGCCTGCTTCCTGCAGCGCCTGCGGCCCGGCGCAAGGACACGCAGCCACCGGCACACATCATGCGCCGTCTATGTCGTCGCCGAAGGACGCGGCCGCACCGTCATCGACGGCGAGGCGCATGACTGGCAGGCAGGCGATGTGCTGGCACTGCCGAGCTGGCGCTGGCACGCGCATGAGAACGCCTCGGACGAGGACGATGCGATCCTCTTCTCCGTGACCGACATGCCGGTGCTGACGGCGCTCGGCCTTTACCGCGAGGAAGCGGCGGCCGAGGCCTGAAAATATCGGAATGCGGAAATTCTATTGATTTATAGAATTTCTGACTTAGGATGATTGGCGAAAAGCGCACCGGCCGTCTGGCCGAACAATGCCGCCGCGAGGGAGGTTCCGATGGCCGAGCAAGCCACAGCACCGTTCATCCGCAATGCCTGGTATCAGGCCGATTGGTCGCACGAGGTCGGTGCAGATGACGAAGGCGCCGACGGCGAGAGCAAGCCCCTCGCGCGCACGATCATGAACGAGGAGATCGTCCTGTTCCGCGACGCGGACGGGAACGCGCACGCGCTGGAGGACCGGTGCTGTCACCGCGCCACACCTTTACGTCTCGGCGAGGTCGTGCCGGAAGGTTTGCAGTGCGGCTATCACGGCTTGATCTTCGGCGGCGACGGCGCCTGTGTTTTCATTCCGGGTCAGGATAGCGTGCCGCCGCAGGCGCGCGTGCGCAGCTATCCGGTCGTTGAGCGCCAGGAGTTCATCTGGATCTGGATGGGCGACCCGGCGCTCGCCGACGAAACGAAGATCGTCGATTACCCGTGGAACGACGATCACGCGAACTGGCCGCACAAACACGGCATGTACCATGTCGATTGCAACTACATGCTGCTGATCGACAATCTGATGGACCTGACGCACATCCCCTACATCCACCGCAAGACCATCGGCGGCGGAAACCGCATGGGCCAGGTAAACGCGCGGATGGACGTGAACAAGACGGACACCGGCTGTCACTACATCCGCTGGATGCTCGGCATCGTGCCCCCGCCGACCTACTGCCGCGCCGCGGGGTTTTCGGAGGACACGCTGGTCGACCGCTGGCAGGACTTCGAATACGTGGCGCCGGGCAGCGTGGTGCAGTGGACGGGCGCGCTCGAGGTCGGCCGCGGCGCGGAAGAGAACCGCGACCAGCCGGGCGGCTTCTCGCTGCGCCTCTATCACGGCGCCACGCCCGAGACCGAGCGGAGCTGCCATTACTTCTGGACGCCCGCCAACGGCTATCGCCAGGACGAGCCCGAGGCGACGCAAGCGCTCTACGACGAAATCGCCTACACCTTCACCGAAGATCTCGACTATCTGAACGCGCAGCAGGCCTGCCTGGAGGCTGACCCCGAGCAGGTGTTGGTCGACATCAAGTCGGACCGCGCCCGCATCCTCGCCCGCCGCGCGCTCGATCGCATGATCCGGGCCGAGCAGCAGGCCGTCGCGGCGGAGTAGGCGTGCCGGCGCTAGCTATTTCGGTAAGGCCGAAGCCCGCGCCAGATCCTTGAAGACCGGCGCGCGCTGTTGCTGCATCGCGGTCGCCGCCTCGCGCAAATCCTCCGACAGGAACATGCCCGCCTGCCAGGTCGCGATGTGGTTGAGCCCGTCCGCCACCGAATGATCGCGGCCGTAATTCAGCATCTCCTTCGTGCCGGCGATCGCCAGCGGCGAGTGCCCGGCAATGCGCCGCGCGACGTCCGTGACTTGCTCCAGCATTGCGGTTTGATCGGCGAAAACACCGTTCACGAACCCGCAGGCCTTGGCCTCGGCCGCATCCATCGTCCGGCCGGTATAGGCGAGTTCGCGGGCGAGGCCGTCGGGCATCACGCGCGGCAGCCGTTGGAGCGTGCCGAGATCGGCGGTCATGCCGACCTCGATCTCCTTGACCACGAAGTACGCGTCCTCGGTGCAGTAGCGCATGTCGCAGGTCGTGATCATGTCGATGCCGCCGCCGATACAGCCGCCCTGCACCGCGGCCAGCACCGGCAGATGTAAGCGTTCCAGCGCGTTGAAGCTCTCCTGCAGCTCCAGCACCGTGCGCCGGAGGCTCTCGCGCCGGCGGCCGTCCTCGATACCACTATCCGACAAGACGAAGCCGGCGAGCATGGCGAGGTCGATGCCGGTGGTGAAATGCGGGCCGGTCGAGGCGATGACGACGGCGCGCGCCTCCGGCGTGTCCCCAATCGCGGCGACCGCCGCCGGCAACTCGCGCCAGAAGGCGGCCGACATGGCATTCCGCTTTTCCGGCCGGTTGAGGGTGATCCGGGCGACGCCGTCCTCGATCGAGACGGCGATGCTCTCGTAGTCGGCCATGATCTGCTCCTCCTGGCTCGGGCCGCGCGCGGCCTGTTGGCGCCAGTAAGATGGCTCCGCCCGGCGATTGCAACGGGGCGTCGCCCGGCCGATACAGCCGTTATGCATTGCGCCGCGCCCCGAGGGCGTGTCCAATAGCATCATCACGGTCAGCGGAGTGATCGGCGATGGGCAAACAGGCAATCGAAGTCCGGCAGGTCGGCGGGGCGCCGGCCCAGCATCTCGCCTTCGCCCGACGCTTCGGCGAGACGGCGGACTACCCGATGCTGAATGGGCTCGAGGGCTTTCCGGAGATCGTCGAGGTGGTGAAGCTCGAGCACGAGCACGCCAATTTCGGCGGCGCCTGGCACAGCGACACGGCCTATCTGGACACTCCGCCGATGGGGAGCGTTCTGGTCGCGCGCGAGGTGCCAGCGGCAGGCGGCGATACCGAGTTCGCCAATATGTATGCCGCCTATGACAGCCTATCGGAGGGCATGAAAGCCCTGATCGCGGACCTCAAAGCGATCAACAGCTCGACCAACCCGGTTGCCGCCGCGACCCGCCAACACCGCATCGGCGATGGCGCCAAGCGCGATCCGGCGGATGAGATGCGGGCAACCCATCCGGTCGTGCGCACCCATCCCGAAACGGGACGCAAGGCGCTCTACGTCAATCCCGCGCACACCATTGGGTTCGAAGGCATGACGCCGGAGGAGAGCGCGCCCATTCTCGACGTGCTCTACGAGCACCAGCAGCGCCCGGAATTCGCCTGCCGCTTCCACTGGCGGCCGGGATCGGTCGCGTTCTGGGACAACCGCGCCGCCCAGCACAATGCGATCAACGACTATCACGGCAAGAAGCGTCTGATGCACCGGGTGACCCTCGCCGGCGAGCGGCCGGTCTGAGGCCCGTTCCCGCGCCGTTACCCCGGACTTAATCCGGGGTCCATGTCGATCCCCTGCCGCCATGGAATCCCGCTTTCGCGGGAATGAAGAGCAAAAAATGCATGACAATCATCATGCAACTTACGCTATCCATAAATCTGAAATCATGTCATGCTATCTATCTGATTTACGGATAGCTATGAGCCGATCATGGATGCTGCTGACCTCAGGGTTTTCGAGGCCGTCGCCCGGTTGGGTGGCATGAACCGCGCCGCCGCCGAG
>JARRKQ010000068.1:0-6999 GCA_037387885.1 Alphaproteobacteria bacterium
AGGCGACGACGAGGTCTGGGCGGTGGCCGCGCATGTCGAAACGCCCGATGGACCGGTCGATATCGGCACCGCCCGAGAGGTCGTGCGCCCTGCCGGCGGCGACCAGGAAAGCGAGCGCCGCATCGTGAAGATCGACGGCAAGCCCGCCAAGGGCCAGGGCGACCTCGCGCGGTATCTCTCGGTCGCCTGGCTGACGCCGGAGATGGACCGTCTTTTCCTGGAGGCGAGCAGCGGCCGCCGCCGCTTCATCGACCGCCTCGTCTACGGCTTTGTGCCCGATCATGCGAGCCGCGTCTCGGCCTACGAGCGGGCGATGCGCGAGCGCTCGCGGCTGCTCCGCGAGGGCGGTGCCGATCCCTCCTGGCTGGCGGCGCTGGAACAGCAGATGGCCGAAGCCGCGGTCGCCATCGCCGCGGCGCGGCGCGATCTCGTGGCCCGGCTCAACCAGGCGAGCGAAGCGGGCATCGGCCCGTTCCCGCGGCCGCAGGCGACCATGGACGGCGCGGTCGAGGCCTGGCTCGGCGACGGCCCGGCCTTGGCCGCCGAAGACCGCTTCCGCGAGGCGCTCGTCCAGAGCCGCCGCCGCGACGCCGAGGCCGGCGGGGCCGCCGAGGGCCCGCATCGCAGCGACCTACAGGTGACCCACGCCGCCCGCGGCGCGCCGGCGGCGCAGTGTTCGACCGGCGAGCAGAAGGCCTTGCTGATCGCGCTCGTTCTCGCGGCCGCGCGGTTGCGGGCGCTCGAACATGGCGCGGCGCCGATCCTGCTGCTCGACGAGGTCGTTGCCCATCTCGACGAGACGCGCCGCGCGGCGTTGTTCGACGAGCTGGTGGCGCTGGGTGCGCAGGCCTGGCTCACCGGCACCGACCACGCGCTTTTCGCGGCCCTCGGGGACCGCGCCCAGTTTCTCGATGTTGCCGACGGCGCTGTGCGCCCGGCCGCATCTCTTTAGGACCGACCATGAGCAAATCGAAGAGACCTGCCGACCCGCCACCGGCCAAGAAGACGAAAAAGCCTGCCCGGCCTGCCGCCCGGCCCGCGCCGACGGCGAGCAAGACGCCTGGCAATGGCGACGATTACGGTGCCGAGCAGATCAAGGTGCTGCGCGGGCTCGAAGCCGTGCGCAAGCGCCCGGGCATGTATATCGGCGATACCGATGACGGCTCGGGCCTGCACCACATGGTCTACGAGGTGGTCGACAACTCGATCGACGAGTCGCTCGCCGGTCACTGCGACCGCATCGAGGTGACGCTCAACCCCGACGGCTCGGTCACCGTGTCCGACAACGGCCGCGGCATTCCGGTCGACATCCATTCAGAGGAAGGCGTGTCGGCGGCCGAGGTCATCATGACCCAGCTCCATGCCGGCGGTAAGTTCGACCAGAACTCCTACAAGGTCTCCGGCGGCCTGCACGGCGTCGGCGTCTCGGTGGTGAATGCGCTCTCCGAATGGTTGACCCTGCGCATCTGGCGCGGCGGCCAGCTACACGAAATGGAATTCGCCCACGGCGAGGCGCAGGGCAAGCTGAAGGCGGCCGGCAAGGCCGACGTCACTGGCACCGAGATCACCTTCCTGCCGTCCAAGGAGACGTTCACGAAGACCGAGTTCGACTTCGACACGTTGGAGCATCGCCTCCGCGAGCTCGCCTTCCTCAATTCCGGCGTCACCCTCGTGCTCACCGACGCGCGTGCGGTCGAGGACACGTCGGTCGAGCTGCATTACGAAGGCGGCATCAAGGCCTTCGTCGAATATCTCGACCGCGCCAAGGCGCCGCTGCACGGCGAGCCGATTACCGTGACCGGCCAGCAGGGCGATATCGTCATCGACGTGGCGCTGCAGTGGAACGACAGCTACCACGAAACGATGCTGTGCTACACGAACAACATTCCCCAAGATGACGGCGGCACGCATCTGGCCGGCTTCCGCGCCGCGCTGACGCGGCAGGT
Organism: Alphaproteobacteria bacterium; assembly: GCA_037387885.1. Classification (GTDB taxonomy): domain Bacteria; phylum Pseudomonadota; class Alphaproteobacteria; order JAPULJ01; family JAPULJ01; genus DATKZM01. The sequence continues at coordinate 1,947 of JARRKQ010000068.1, forward strand.
TAACAACTACGCCCAGTCGAGCGGCATCGCCCGCAAGGAGAAGGTGACGCTGTCGGGCGACGACGCGCGCGAGGGGCTCACCTGCGTGCTGTCGGTCAAGGTGCCCGATCCTAAGTTCTCCTCGCAGACCAAGGACAAGCTCGTGTCGTCGGAGGTGCGGCCCGCGGTCGAGACCTTCGTCAACGACAAGCTCGGCCAGTGGTTCGAAGAGCATCCGGCCGACGCGAAGAAGATCGTCGCCAAGGTCGCCGAAGCCGCCGCTGCGCGCGAGGCGGCCCGCAAGGCGCGCGAGCTCACCCGCCGCAAGGGCGCGCTCGATATCTCCTCGCTGCCCGGCAAGCTCGCCGACTGTCAGGAGCGTGATCCGGCGAAGTCTGAACTGTTCATCGTCGAGGGTGACAGCGCCGGCGGCACGGCCAAGCAGGGCCGCGACCGCAAGTTCCAGGCGATCCTGCCGCTGCGCGGCAAGATCCTCAACGTGGAGCGTGCGCGCTTCGACAAGATGCTATCTTCGCAGGAAATCGGCACGTTGATTACGGCGCTCGGCACCGGCATCCGCGACGACTTCGATATCGGCAAGCTGCGCTACCACAAGATCATCATCATGACCGACGCCGATGTCGACGGCGCGCATATCCGCACATTGCTGCTCACCTTCTTCCACCGCCACATGGGCGCGCTGATCGAGCATGACGGCTCGGGCAAGGCGGCCGGCGTGCCGGAGGCCGACAGTGAGACGGCCGAGGGCGCGGAGGAGAACGGAACGGGCCGCGTCTTCCGCCACCTCTATATCGCCCAGCCGCCGCTCTACAAGGTCAAGCGCGGCCGCTCGGAGGTCTATCTGAAGGACGACCCGGCGCTCGAGAAGTTCCTGATCGACTCGGCGCTCGAGGATTGCATCCTGGCGCTGCACGACGGCAGCCAGATCGCCGGCCGCGACCTTGCCGAATTCATCGGCCAGGCGATCGAGGCGCGCGATCTGATGGAGCCGCTAATCGCCCATGTCGGCTATCGCCCGGTGGTCGAGCAGGCGGCCATCCTGGGCGCGCTGGCGCCTGAATACCTCTCCGACGGATCGCAGGCGGCCGAGATCGCCACCTATATCGCGCGCCGTCTCGATGCGTTGGCGACCAAGGAGGAGCGCGGCTGGACCGGCGAGGCCTCGGCCGATGGCGGGCTCGTCTTCCGGCGCACGCTCCGAGGCGTCACCGAGATGCACCGGATCGACGCCAAGGTGATCAAGAGCTCCGCGGCGCGCCGTCTGACGGAGAAGGCGGCGGACCTGCAGACCGCCTATGCCGGCCACGGCACGCTGGTCCACAAGGAAGACGAGATCACCATCGCCGGGCCGACCGACCTAGTCGAAGCCGTCCTGGCGATCGGGCGCAAGGGCATCTCGATCCAGCGCTACAAGGGGCTCGGCGAGATGAATGCCGAGCAGCTTTGGGAAACCACGATGGATCCGGACTCGCGCACGCTCCTGGAGGTCACGCCCTTCGACGTGCACCAGGCGACCGACATCTTCGCCACGCTGATGGGCGACGACGTCGAATCGCGCCGCGAATTCATCCAGACCCACGCGCTCGAAGTCGCCAACCTCGACGTTTAGGCCGCCCGCCCCGGCCACTTCCTTCAGTGTCACCCCGGACTTGATCCGGGGTCCATTGGCTGTGCATGGAATGCGCTGACCGTTCCTTTATTCAACTCCGGATGGACCCCGGCTCATCGGCCGGGGTAACAGCAAAATCGTGTTGCGCAAACCATCCTGACACCCTTTGTCAGTAGGCTTCCGCGCGGCAATTTGATTATCGCGTACGGGTGTGGAACAATCGCGATGGTCGATGAACCACGGATGGCGCGCCTCTAACGATGGCGCGCGTGCTTTATGTGCCGCCTCCTTGCCTATCTGGGCCCGCCTGTGCGGCTCGATCGTCTGATCACTGAGCCGGCGCATTCGCTTGTCGAGCAGGCCTACAAGCCGCGCGAGATGACCTCGGGCGTCGTGAACGCCGACGGCTTCGGCTTCGGCTGGTACGACCGCGCCGAGCGGCCCGAGCCTTACGTCTATCGTAGCGTGCTGCCGATTTGGAACGACGACAACCTGGCCGATCTCTGCGCGTTCGTGAAGGCGGATTGCGTGATGGCGAATGTGCGCAGCGCCACCCCGGGCCAGTTGCTCGCCGCCGCCAACACCCAGCCTTTCGTTTCCGGCGCGCTCTCGGTGCTGCACAACGGCTTCGTCACCGACTTCAAGGCTTCCCTTCTGCGCCCGATCCGCAAATCCCTCGACGACGAGAGCTACGCGGCGATCAAGGGCACCACCGACTCCGAGCATCTTTTTGCCTGGCTGCTGCAGCATCTACGCGGTGCGGCGGATCTGCGTGCCGGATTGAACGCCGGCCTCGCCTCGCTGATGGCGCTCGCCCCGCGCGCGGAGATGACGCTCAACTTCATCGTCAGCGACGGTGAGCAGGTCGTCGCCTCGCGGTTGGCACACAATGTCGCCACACCCTCGCTCTACAGCCTGGCGGGGCACGACGAATTTCCCGACGCCGTCTTGATCGCCTCCGAGCCGCTCTTCGACGACCCGGCCTGGACCCTGATCCCCGAAGGGAGCCTGATCTCCATTGACCGCAAGCGCACCATCTCCGTCGACGCCCTCGCCGCCTGACGCGCATCTCGCCCTGCGCGATGCCTATCTCGCGTGCCGGGCGGGGACGTACGCGCTGTTCGAGGATCTGGCGGACGACGATTTCCGCACCCAGCCGCATCCTGAGTTCAGCCCGCCCGGCTGGCATCTGGGCCATGTCGCCTATACCGAGGCGATGTGGCTGCTCTGCCACTGCGCGGGCGAGCCGCTGCCCTATCCCGAGCTCAAGACGACCTTCGACGTCGACGGCCTGGCCAAGCCCGAGCGTGCCTCAAAGCTGCCGCCCAAGGACGAGGTGGTCGACTACGCGCAGGACATCCGGGCGCGCATCATCGGCCAGCTCGACGAAGAGGTCTTCGCGCAGCACGGCCGCGTCTGGCAGTTCGTGCTGCAGCATGAGGCCCAGCACGGCGAGACGATCACCTTCCTGCGCCATCTGATGGGCGAGCGCCCGGCGGCGCCGGCCAACGGCACCGACGTGCCGCTCGACTGGGTCCCGGTCCCGGCCGGGCCGGTCACCATCGGCTGCGACGGCCTCGAGGCGATCGACAACGAGCGGCCGGTGCACACCGTCACGCTGGGCAATTTCAGCATCGCCAGGCACCCGGTCACGCAGGCCCAGTTCGCGTGTTTCATCGACGCCGGCGGCTACCGCGAACGTCGCTGGTGGGACGACGACGGCTGGACCTGGCTTTCCGAGGCCAAGGTCTCCAAGCCGCTCTACTGGCGCGAGGGGCTCGCCAACGTGCCCGTCATGGGCGTCAGCGCCTACGAGGCCGACGCCTTCGCGCGGTTTTCGGGCGCGCGTTTGCCAACCGAGGCCGAGTGGGAAAAGGCCGCCGCCTGGAACCCCGCGACGCAGCGCGCCTCGGCCTTTCCCTGGGGCAATGCGCTGCCGGACCGCACGACCGCCAATTGCGACCGCGTCCATCGCGGCACCACGGCCGTCGACCGCTATCCCGCCGGACGCAGCGCTTACGGGGTCGAGGACATGATCGGCAATGTCTGGGAATGGACGGCCTCGACCTTCGCCGCTTATGACGGCTTCGAGTCCTGGCCCTATGACGGATACTCGAAGATCTATTTCGACGACGCCCACCGGGTCCTGCGCGGCGGCAGCTGGGCGACGCGGCCTTGGGCGGTGCGCGCCAGTTTCCGCAACTGGTACCAGCCGCAGATCCGCCAGATCCTGGCGGGCTTTCGGCTTGCCCGCGACGGCCTCGCCGATCGTTAGGCGCTCCACGCCGGCTGAGCTTTCCCGCCCCGCACCCGAAACCACAACAGGTAACGCGCAATGTCCGACATCACGGTCCTCGAGCATCCCGATCTCGGCACCCGCTTCCGGATTACCGAGATCGCCTCGGATCAGTCGCAGGGCGACGACGGCGCGGATGTCGTCGCCGGCCTCACGGCGACGCCCAAGACCCTGCCCGCGCGCTATTTCTACGACGACCGCGGCTCCGATCTCTTCGAGGACATCACCGCGCTGCCGGAGTACTACCCGACGCGCACCGAGGAGGCGATCCTGCGCGAGCGGGCGGGCGAGATCGCGGCGCTGACGGGCGATTGCGATTTGATCGAGCTCGGCAGCGGCAGCTCCTCAAAGACGCGGGCGCTGCTGCGCGCCTATCTCGACGGCGGCTACCGCATCCGCTATCTGCCGATCGACGTCAGCGACGGTATCCTGAAGCCGAGCGCCGAGTCTTTATTGCAGGAGTTCCCGTCGCTCGAGCTCTGGGGGCTCGTCGGCACTTACGAGAGCGCGCTTGCCCATCTGCCCAAGCGCGATCTGCCCTGGCGCATGGCGATGTTCCTCGGCAGCACGATGGGCAATCTCACCGATGACGAGGCCGACGTGTTCCTCGCCCGCGTCCGCAAGGCGCTCGAGACCGGCGAATGCTTCCTCGTCGGCACCGATCTGCACAAGCCGGCGAATATCCTGGAGGCCGCCTACAACGACGCCGACGGCGTGACCGCGGAGTTCAACATCAACATGCTGCGGCATCTGAACACGCGCTTCGACGGCGATTTCGATCTCGACGCCTTCTCGCACCACGCCTTTTATAACGCGCCCGAGCGCCGCATCGAGATGCATCTGGTGAGCCACCGCGTCCAACGGGTCACCCTCGCCGACCTCGATCTCACGGTGGAGTTCGGCTCCGGCGAGACCATCCGTACAGAGATCAGCCGCAAGTTCGACCTGCCGGTCCTGCACGAGCGCTTCGCCAATTCGGGTTTCAAGGCGATTCAGACCTGGACCGACGACAAGGGCTATTACGGCCTCACGGCGTTCCGGGCGGTTTAGCCAACCCGGTACTAAATTCCGTCACCCCCGCGAAAGCGGGGGTCCATGGCTCATGGCGGATTCGGTGTCTGTCATCGCTGGATTCCCGCTTTCGCGGG
>JARRKQ010000068.1:7007-21451 GCA_037387885.1 Alphaproteobacteria bacterium
AAGAAACCGCCCGGACCTTGGTCCGGGCGGCTCCATCTGTCGGTCTATCTACTGCAGGCGTGCTATTGGCGTGCGCCAAAGAGATGCAGCAAGAAGAGGAACATGTTGATGAACGCGAGATAGAGGCTGAGCGCGCCCATCACGGCCTTCTTCTCGGCAATCTCCTGGCTGTCGCTTTCCAGGTACATCTCCTTGATCGCCTGCGTGTAGAAAGCGGTGAGACCCGCGAAGATCAGCACGCCGATAATCGATACCGCGAACTGCAACGCCGGCGCCTGCAGGAAGATGTTCACGATCATCGCAACGATCAGGCCGATCAGGCCGATGAACAGGAACTTGTACATCGGCGAGAGGTCGCGCTTGGTCGTGTAGCCGTAGAGGCTGAGCGCGCCAAAGGCCGCGGCGGTGATGAAGAACGTGCGCGCGACGCTGACGCCGGTGTAGATCAGCAGGATGTTGGAAAGCGACGCGCCCATCACGCCTGCGAATACCCAGAACAGCACCTGCGCGGTTGAGGCCTTCAGCCGCTCGATGCCGAAGGAAAGCACCAGGATGAAGGCGAGCGGGGAGAACATCGCGACCAGACCCAACACGGTCGGAGCGATCCGGCCAGTGGGAGCAACGACCCAAAACAGATCGCGGAGGGCTGGCACGGTCGCGACGGCGAAGGCCACCGCACCGGTCAGGCCGAGCCCGAGGGTCATGTAGTTGTAGACGCGCAGCATATGCTTGCGCAGACCCTCATCGACGTCTACGGCGGTGCCCGGCCGGCTGACGATCCCGCCCTGCGTACGAAAGTCGACCATTGATTGCCTCGTCCTTATAGTGGTTGAAACCCGTGCTTATATTTGGCGTTGTTAGGTTAAGAAATCAACGGTTGGCGGAGCGGAATCCCGTCGAATCCATCTCCAAAAAGCGCCGAAAACCGGGGATATCCGCGAGCATTTGAGAAATATCGGCGCCAAAGCCGCTTTCGTGCGTTCCAGGGGCCTCATCAATCGTTGCGCAGGAACTCCGCAGGCTTGCGCCCGAGCGCCCGCCACACCCCGACATAGCCGAAGATCATGGTGGCAACGGTCGCTGCTGCCACCGTCACCAGTACGGGCGCGGGCAGGAAGGTCCACTGCGCGCGCATGATCTGTGTGATCACGGCCCAGGCCGCGCCGGTGCCCAGGATGGCCGCGATGCCGACGGTCGCCAGGCCCAGAAGCCCGAACTCCATGAGATAGGCGCGCAGCATGTCGCGCCGGCGCGCGCCCAGAACCTTGAGGACGACCGAATCGTAGACCCGCCGCCGGTGTCCCGCCGCGACCGCGCCGGCCAGCACCAGTAGCCCGGCGAGAATGGTGATCGCACCCGTCGCGCGCACGGCGCCGCCGAGGCGTTGCAGCATCTGCCCGATCGTATCGAGCGCGTCCTTGACCCGCACCGCGGAGACATTGCCGAGCCGGCTCGTCACCGCCGCCATCACCGCCGTCTCCGTGCCGGGCGCCGCGCGTACGGTCGCGATGAAGGTGTGCGGCGCTTTTTCCAAGGTTCCCGGCGCGAAGATCACGGTGAAATTCATGCCCAGATTCTGCCAGTCGATCTCGCGTAGATTAGCGATCTTGGCGGTGATCTCGCGGCCGAGGATGTTGAAGGTCAGCGTATCGCCGACGCCGATGCCCATGCCCGCCGCGATCCGCGCATCGAAGGAGATGATCGGCGGTCCCGCATAGTCCGCATCCCACCAGCGGCCGGCGACGATACGGGTGCCCGGCGGCGGCGTCTTCGAATAGGTGAGGCCGCGCTCGCTGCGCACCGCCCAGCGGGCGCTGGGGCCGACCTGCGCCTTACGCACCGGCACGCCCCCGATCCGGACGATGCGCGCCCGCAAGGCCGGCATGCGCACCACCTTCTCCACGCCGCGCACGCTTTTGAGCGCCGCATCGAACTGGGCGATCTGGCTCGACTGGATGTCGATGAAGAAATAGGTGGGAGCGGCCGCCGGCATGCGGTTGCGGATCTGGTTGGTGATGTTGCCCTCGATCAGGCCGATCGCCACCAGCACGGTGAGACCGAGACCCAGCGAGAGCACGACGCTCGGCGCCGGCGTGCCCGGCCGATGGAGATTGGCAAGCGCCAGGCGCAGGCGCGGCGCACGGCCGCTCGCCTGCGCCGCCTTGCCCGCGCGCGCGGCGATCACAGCGAGCAGGCGTCCGGCCAGCCGGAAGGCGAGGAACGAGCCGGCCGCGGCGATCACGTACCAGGTGGCCAGATAGCGGCTCGGCGCGCTCCAGATCGCCAGGCCGGCAATCGCGATGACCAAGCCCGCTGTCGCCAGCACGTAGGACCAGCGCGGCAGCCGGCGCGTCCGCGCCACCACGTCGCGGAACAGCGCGGCCGCCTGGATCTCGCGCGCCCGGGCGAGTGGCCAGATCGAGAAGGCGAGCGCTGCCAAGGCGCCGTAAACCGCTGCGAAGATGAGCGGTCCCGCATATATCCCCGTGCGCACCGGCACCGGGAACTCGTCCGCGACGACGCCCGCCAAGGCGAACGGCGCGGCGGCGCCGATCACGAGCCCGATGGCAATGCCGACCGCGGCAATCGCGGCAACCTGGATCAGATACGTCGCGAAGATGAGCCGCCCGGAGGCGCCCATGCATTTCAGCGTGGCGATGGTCTCGCGCCGGCCGCCGAGATAAGCGCCGACCGCATTGGCGATGCCCACCCCGCCGATCAGCAACGCCGTCAGGCCGACGAAGGTCATGTAGAGCGTGACCCGGGCGACCGTGCGGCGCATGCCGGGCGCCGCCCCCGAGGCATCGCGAATGCGCCAGGCCGCGTCGGGAAAGCGCTCCCGCACGTCCTCGACCCAGCCCTTGAGATTGGTGCCCGCGGGCAGCTTCATCCGGTAGTGGTAGTAAACCAGGCTGCCTGGGCGCATGAGGCCGGTCTTTGCCAACGCATCGGCGGAGACGATGACGCGCGGCCCGAGAATGAAGACGCGCCCGCCGCGATCGGGCTCGCTGGCGATGGCGGCGCGGATGGCGAAGGTCGCGTCGCCGATGCGGATGCGGTCGCCGAGTTTGAGCTTCAGGCGCTGCAGAAGATCGGCGCCGACCACCGCGCCCGGCACACTGTCTTTCACTGCCAATGCGGCCGAGATCGACTGCGCGGGCGCAAGCTCAATCTGCCCGTAAAGCGGATAGTCGCCGTCGACGGTCTTCAGCTCGACCAGCGTGCGCGCGGTCTTGGGGCCGGCTTCCGCGCGCGCCATCGCCCGCATCTCAACGGAGGACGAGACGGTTCCCGCGGATTGGAGAAAGGCGCGCTGCTCCGGCTTCGCCGGCCGGTGCACCGTGCGGAAGGCGACGTCACCGCCCAGAATGACCTTGCCGTCTGCGCGGATGCCTTCCTGGACGGCCTGGGACAGCGCGCCAATGGCCGCAATCGCGGCAACGCCGAGTGCGAGACAAGCCAGAAAAACCCGCCAGCCCTTGAGGCCCCCACGCAGCTCGCGCCGGGCCAGCCGGAACGCGAGGGCAAGGGTTGTCATGAGGCGGCGACCTGGCCGTCGGCGATGCGGATGACGCGGTCGCAGCGCTGGGCCAGCGCCTCGTCATGGCTGATCAGGAGAAGTGTCGTGCCGAGCTCGTCGTGCAGTCCGAAGAGGAGCTTCATCACCGCCTGACCCGTGTCGCGGTCTAGATTGCCGGTCGGCTCGTCCGCCATGATCAGGCTCGGCTTGATCGCGACTGCGCGGGCGAGCGCCACGCGCTGCTGCTCGCCGCCCGAAAGCTGGCCCGGATAGTGGGTGACGCGCTCGGCGAGACCGACGGCGGCGAGGCCCTCGCGGGCGCGCTCGAAGGCATCGCGCCGCCCGGCGAATTCGAGTGGGATGGCGACGTTCTCCAGCGCCGTCATGGTCGGCACCAGATGGAAGTTCTGAAAGACGATGCCGATGCGGTCGCGCCGGAAGCGCGCCAGCCCATCCTCGTCGAGCTGGCCCAAATCCTGGCCGTCGATCAGGACCCTGCCCGCGCTTGGCCGCTCGAGCCCTCCGACGACCATCATCATCGTGGTCTTGCCGGAGCCTGAGGGGCCGACCACGCCGACCGCCTCGCCGGCGCGGATCTTGAGGTCGATGCCGCGCAGGATGTTGACCTCGCCGGCCGCGCTCCCAAGTGTTAGCCGGACGTCGTCGAGCACGACCATGTCGTGTCCGGCAGAACTTTCGGTCGGTGCGGCAGGACTGGCGGAATCCATGAAACCCGGGCGTGAGGCGAGAGGAAGCGGCGGGCGGAGGCGGTTTTTCGCCTCCCTCCGATATGTACTAACGGCGCTGGTTTTCAATGCGGTCGTTTTTTCGGGAATTGGCCCGGCGGCAGCCGAGGCCCGGCCCGTGCGCATTCTGGCCCTCGGCGACAGCCTGGTCGCGGGCTACGGCCTGCCGGCCGAACAGGGCTTCGTGCCGCAGCTCGAGGCGGCGCTGGCCAAGCTCGGTATCAAAGCCAAGGTCCAGCAGGGCGGCGTTTCGGGCGACACCAGCGCGGGCGGCCGGGCGCGCTTATCATGGGCGCTTCAGGCAAAGCCCAACGTCGCCCTCATCGAGCTCGGCGGCAATGACGGCCTGCGCGGCCTCGAGCCCAGCCAGACCAAGGCCAACCTCGACGACATTCTGCGCCGGCTGAAGGCAGCGAAGGTCCCGGTGCTGCTCACCGGCATGCTGGCGCCGCCCAATCTTGGCAAGGAATACGGCGCCGAGTTCAACGCCGTCTTCCCCGCGCTCGCCAAGAAGCACGACGTCATGCTCTATCCCTTCTTCCTCGACGGCGTCGCGGCGAACCCGAAGCTCAACCAGCCAGACGGCATCCATCCCAATGCCGAAGGCGTGAAGATCATCGCCGCGCGCATCGCGCCCTATATGAAGCGGCTTATCGCAAAAGCCCAAAAGGGCGAATAATTCGCCTAAACCCGCATCGACGCCAATTTCGCCATCGCTTTCTGTTGGGACTTCCGGTCGGCCTTGTTATGACGGGCGGTGCGGCGGACGACAGACAGGCTCCGGGAGTTCCATGACCGATTTTGCATTCGCCGAGGCGGCCGATGCCGATGCAGCGACGCTCGCCGCCCGCTGCGCGGAAAAGCTGGGCGCGCGCGGCCACACGCTCGGCTTCGTCTACGTGACGCCGCAGGTCGCGGCGTCGCTCGGCAGCGTGGTCGATGTGTTGCGCAAGGCGACCGGCATCGAGGATTGGGTCGGCACGGTCGGGCTCGGGGTTTGCGCCACCGGTACCGAGCATTTCGAGAAGCCCGCGCTCAGCGTGATGACCGCGGACCTGCCTGACGGCGCTCACCGCATGATCCCGTTGATCAACCGGCCGGACGGGGCGAAGGACGGTGTGGGACCGGCCTTCGCGGCTGGCCTCGGCATCGTCCATGGCGATCCGCGAAATCAACAGACACCGGACATCGTGCGTGCGCTGGCGGCCGAACGTGGCGCCTTCCTGGTCGGCGGTTTGAGCGCCTCCGACGGGCTGCAGCCGCAGGTCGCGGGCGGGATCACCGATGGCGGCGTCTCCGGCGTGCTGATCGCCCAGGACGTGCCGGTCGCGGTCGGCTTGAGCCAGGGCTGCTCGCCGGTCGGCACGTTGCACGAGGTGACCGAGGCCGAGGAGAGTATTGTCATCGCGCTCGACGGTCGCCCGGCGCTCGAGGTGCTGTTGGAGGATGTCGGCGTCGCCGAGGGCGCCGATCCGCGTCCCTGGCTGCAGAACATCCATGCCGCCAAGCTGATCCCCGGCACCGACACCGCCGACTATCTCGTGCGCAACCTGGTCGGCATCGAGCCCAAGGCCGGGCTAGTCGTCATCGGCGAGCCGGCCGAAGCGGGCGAGACCCTTCTCTTCGTGCGCCGCGACGCCGAAGCCGCGGCCAAGGACCTGCAGCGCATGCTCGACGATCTGAAGCTGCGCGCCGGCGGCAAGCCCAAGGGCGGGCTCTACTTCTCCTGCATCGCGCGCGGGCCCAACCTGTTCCAGCCGCCGGGGCACGAGCTCACCGCGATCCGCGAGGCGTTCGGCGAATTCCCGCTCGCCGGCTTCTTCGGCAACGGCGAGATTTCCCACGACCGGCTTTATGGGTATACCGGGGTATTGTTGCTGTTTCTGTGATTTGACCGTCGGCGCCTGGACTTCGCCCGATGCTCCGCCTCTTCGTCGCCATTGAGCTGCCCGAGCGCATTCGCGAGCGTCTCGCCATGCTGTGCGGCGGCGTGCCCGGCGCGCGCTGGCTGTCGCCGGAGACGATGCACCTGACGCTGCGCTTCATCGGCGAAGTGCAGGAGGCGGCGCTCGGCGATATCGACGCGGCGCTCTCCGGGGTGCACGCGCCCGCCTTCTCGCTCGGCCTCGACGGCATCGGCAATTTCGGCAATGGCGGCAAGCCTCGGGTGATCTGGGCCGGCGTGACACGCAATCCGGCGCTGGATCATCTGCACGGCAAGATCGAATCGGCGCTCGTCCGCTCCGGCCTGCCGCCCGAGGGCCGCAAGTTCACGCCGCATGTGACCCTGGCTCGTGTCAAGACGGCCAAGTCGGGGCGCGTCGGCGAATTCGTCGCCGCGCATAATCCCTTCCAGACGGAGCCGTTTCAAGTGACTGATTTTTCGCTCTTTTCGAGCTTCCTCTCGCATTCCGGCGCGATCCATACGCCCGAAGCGGTCTATCCGCTCGACGGTGGTTGAGCGCCCCGCTCAGCATCCGAGCTTCTTGAGCGTCGCCTCGACGCCGCCGAGATAGCCGCCGCCGAAGAGGCGGACATGCACCAGCAGCGGATAGAGATTGTAGAGCTCGCGCCGGACCTCGAAGAAGCCGGGCTTGAGCGGCCGGATCTCGTCGTAGCGCTCGAAGAACGGCGCGCCGAAGGTCGAGAAGAGCGTGGAGAAGGCAAGCTCGATCTCGGGATCGGCATGATAGATCGCGGGATCGACGAAGCCGGCGATGCGCCCGTCCCGCGCCAGCACGTTGCCGCCCCACATGTCGCCGTGAATGAGCGAGGGCTTGTCCGGCTCCTCGATCCATTGGTTGAGCCGGCCCGCCAGCGTCTCGATCCGCGCCATCGTCGTGCCTGGCAACCGTCCCGCCTCCATCGCCACGCGCGCCATGTGGAGCAGGCGCTGGTCACGGAAGAAATCCCGCCAGGAGGCGGTTTGCGGGTTCGGCTGATGGAGCGGCCCGATCAGCGTGTCGCGCTCGTGCCCGAAGGCGGGCGCGGTGACGCTATGCAACGCGGCCAGCAGCTCGGCCGCGTGGCGTTCCGCGCCCGCCGTGAGGCTGCCGGATGTCTCGATGTAATCCATGATCAGCAGATCGGCGGTGCCATGAACGACCGCCGGCACCGGCAGCGCCGAGTGCTCGGCCAAGTATTCGAGCATGTAGGCTTCGAGCGTCAGATCGCCGTCCGCCCCCGCGAGCTTGGCGACGAGCCGCTCGCCGTCCTCGAAATCGGCGCGGTAGATCTCGGCGATGCAGCCGCCCGAGAGCGGTGACAGACGCACCGGCCGCCGGCCGATCGCGGCCTCGATGCGTCCCGCGGCGTCCACCGACCCTACGCTCAGCCCCGGCCGAGGATCATGTCGGCGGCCTTTTCGGCGATCATGATGGTCGGCGCGTTGGTATTGCCGCCCACGATGGTCGGCATGATCGAGGCGTCGACCACGCGCAGGCAGTCCATGCCCCGCACCTTGAGCTTGGAATCGACGACGGCGTCGCTGTCGTCGCCCATGCGGCAGGTGCCGACGGGGTGATAGACCGTGTCGGCGCGGTCTCGGATCATCGCCCGCACCGCCGCGTCGTCCTCCGCGTCGACCTCGTAGAGCTGCTTCTTGCGCACCCCGTTGAAGGCGGGGGCATCCATGATGCGCTGCTGCAACCGGTACCCCTCGACCATGACGTCGAGGTCGTCCTCTTCAGCAAAATATTTCGGATCGATCGCCGGCGGCGCCAATGGATCGCCCGAGGCGAGCGTCACCTCACCCCGGCTCTTCGGCCGCAGCAGACAGACATGGCAGCTATAGCCGTGGCCTAAATGCGTCTTGCGCGCATGATCGTCGACGATGCCGACGACGAAATGGAACTGCACGTCGGGCACATCCAACCCGGGGTCGGTCTTCCAGAAGCCGCCCGCCTCGGCATAGTTCGTCGTCATCATGCCGCGCCGGTGCTTCCTGAACTCGCGCATCGCGGCAATCGTCTTGGGCGTGCCGCCGAGCGACAAGCCGAACGCCTCGCGCGACCCCGTTTTGTAGACATGCACGTAGTCGACATGGTCCTGCAGGTTGCGCCCGACGCCCGGCAGCTCGTGGCGCGGATTGATCTCGTGCGCGCGCAACTCCTCGGGCCGGCCGATGCCGGAGAGCTGAAGGAGATGCGGCGAGTTGATCGCCCCGCCGGACAGGATCACCTCGCCCTCGGCGCGCGCCTCGTGGTCGCTTCCGCCCTTGCGGTAGTCGACGCCCACTGCGCGCTTGCCCTCGAAGGCGATCGCGGTCGCCTGTGCGTCGGTGATAATGTCGAGGTTGGGCCGGTCGGACGCGGGATGGAGATAGGCGCGCGCCGCGCTCATGCGCTCGCCATCGATCTGGGTCAGCTGGTAAGTGCCGAAGCCTTCCTGGGTCTCGCCGTTGAAGTCTTCGTTGATCGGCAGCTGCAGCTCCCGGCAGGCCTCGACGAAACGCGCGGCGAAGGGGTTGAGCGAGCGCCCGTCGGCGACGTTGAGCGGCCCGCCCCTGGCGTGCAGCGGCCCGTCGAGGCGCTCGTTGTTCTCGGCCTTGAGGAAGTAGGGCAGCACGTCCGCCCAGCCCCAGCCGGGATTACCCGCCGCCGCCCAGCCGTCATAGTCGGTCGGATGCCCGCGGATATAGATCATCGCATTGGTGGCGCTCGACCCGCCCAGCGTCTTGCCGCGCGGCTGATAACCCTTGCGGCCGCCGAGCCCCGCTTGCGGCACCGTCTTGAAGGCCCAATTGCGCTGCTTGAAGGCCACCATCAGCGGCACGGCCGCTGGGATGCGCACCAGGAAGCTCTGGTCGTGCTTGCCCGCTTCGAGCAGGCAGACGCGGTTTTCGGGGTTTTCCGACAGCCGGTTGGCCAGCACGTAACCCGCCGAGCCCGCGCCCACGATCACATAGTCGTACATGGTAGGCGTCGGCATGGGCGGTCTCCTCCGTAAAACCCGCGTCCGCTCAGTCGAGCATGTATTCCTGCTCGATCGCGTCGAGCAGCCCGGCCGCCCCGGCCTCGGCCATGTCGAGCACGAGCTCAAACCCGCCGCCACTGCCGTAGTAAGGATCGGGCACATCCGTCGCGCCCAGATGCGGCGCATAGTCGAGGAACATCGCGATGCGCGCTTCGGCCCCTCGCGGCGCCGCGCGGTTCAAGATGCGTGCATGGCCGCGGTCCATTGCGAGGATGAGGTCGAATGCGCTGAAGTCGTCCTCGCGGATGCGCCGCGCGCGCTGTTGAGAGAGATCGACGCCGCGCGCCAACGCCGCCTCGATGCTGCGCGCATCCGGCGGCTCGCCTTCGTGATACCCGTGCGTGCCGGCCGAATCGATGATGATCTGCTCGCCGTATCCGCGGTCGGTGACGAGCTTGCGCATCACGCCCTCTGCAGTCGGCGAGCGGCAGATGTTCCCGGTGCAAACAAACAGAACTCCAACCAAATCGGCTTCCTTTTCCCATCTCGATCGACGGCGCTATCATAAGCTGCAGACCGGCGGTTCCAAACTATGCTGAAGAGAGCGGCAAACATGCGCAAGGACGGGCGGATCGTGATCCTGACCGGGGCGGGGATCTCCAAGGAATCCGGCCTCGACACCTTCCGCGACGAGGATGGGCTGTGGTCGAAGGTGCGCATCGAGGATGTCGCCACCTACGATGCCTACAAGCGCGATCCGGTGAACGTGCTCAACTTCTACAACGACCGGGGCGCCGGCATGGTCGGGCACAACATCCAGCCCAACGCGGCGCACGAGGCGTTGGCGCGGCTGGAGCGCGAATGGCCCGACGAGGTGCTGCTGGTCACGCAGAACATCGACGATCTGCACGAGCGCGCCGGCTCGACCAACCTCATCCACATGCATGGCGAGATGGCCAAGGCGCGCTGCGACATCTGCCAGACGGTCATCGACTGGACCGAGACGCTGACGCTTCAGCTCGGCTGCGGCGCCTGCGGGCACACCGGCGGCATGCGCCCCCATGTGGTCTGGTTCGGCGAGATGCCGCTCGACATGGACCGCATCGAGCACGAGCTCGGCCGCTGCCATCTTTTCCTGTCCATCGGCACGTCGGGGAACGTTTATCCGGCAGCGGGCTTCGTACAAGAGGTGCGGGCGATGGCGGGCGCGCATACGGTCGAGCTCAACCTGGAGCCATCGGAAGGCGCCACCGTCTTCGCCGACACGCGCTACGGCAAGGCAACGGAGATCGTGCCGGCCTTTGTCGACGAGCTTCTGACGGTCGGGTGGCAGGTTCCCGCGGGCGGGCTCTGGTGAGCGAGGGATCCGGGGAAACGCTCGACGACTTGCTGGTCCGCATCCGCGCCTGCCGCGAATGCGAGGCGCATCTGCCGTTGGGTCCGCGCCCCGTTTTGCGCGCGAGCGAGACGGCGCGCATTCTCATTGTCGGCCAGGCGCCGGGCACCAAGGTGCATGAGAGCGGCATTCCCTGGAATGATCCCTCGGGCGACCGCCTGCGCGAGTGGCTCGATCTCGACAAGGACACCTTCTACGACGAGCGCCGCATCGCCATCGTGCCCTCGGGCTTCTGCTATCCGGGGCGGCACGAACGCGGCGGCGACCTGCCGCCCCGCCCCGAATGCGCGCCGCTCTGGCACGAGCCCTTGCGCGAGCGGATGCCGAAGATCGCGGTCACCCTCCTCGTCGGCCAGTACGCGCAGTGGCACTACCTCGGCAAGCGCCGCGGCAAGACCTTGACGGAAACGGTCGCGCACTGGCGGGACTTCGCGCCCGACTATTTCCCGACGCCGCATCCGAGCTGGCGCAGCACCAATTGGCTTAAGAAGAACCCGTGGTTCGAGGCCGAGGCGCTGCCCGATCTGCGGGCGCGGGTTCACGCCCTGCTCTAGCGGCACGACCCGCGCGCAATCCGCCGAGCCGCCACACAAGCGTGAGCAACGGCGGACAGCTCGCGGCGAGCAGGCGCATCAGCCGTGCCTGGCCGCCGGCGCCGGCCTCGTCGCGGCCGCGCGTTACGGCCTTCCAGATTGCCTTGGCGATCGACTCCGCTGTGTAGTGCCGGAAACCCGCGGCTTCGAGACGCGCGAGCAGCTTGGCGTCGACCCCGCCGGCCAGCATCGGCGTTGCCGCGAAAGCGGGATAGACCGTGCTGACCGCCACGTCGTGGGGCCGAAGCTCATCGCGCAAGGCCTGGGACAGGCCGCGCAGCGCATACTTGGTCGCCGAATAGACCGCCGCCTCGGGCATCGCCCGCAGCCCCGCGATCGAGGCGACATTGACGATGCGTGCGCCGGGCGTGGCCTTGAGCAGCGCCAGGCACGCCTGCACCCCCAGCACAGCGCCGGTCAGATTGACGTCGACCATGGCGCGCAGCTTGTCCGCCGGCATGTCGGCCAGCGGTCCCGAGGCGAGCAGGCCGGCATTGTTGACCAGCGCATCGAGCCGGCCGCCGCTTGCGTCACTGAAACTCTCGACCGCGCGCGCCCAGCCCGCCTCATCGCGTACATCGAGCGCCAGGGCCAAAGCGTGATCGGCGCCCAGATCTTCTGCCAACGCCTTGGCGCCTTTGGCGTCGATATCGGCAACACCGACGAACCAGCCGTCTTCGGCAAAGCGTCGCGCCGTCGCCGCCCCGATGCCCGAGGCCGCGCCCGTGATCAGCACTGTTCGTGTGATCCCCGCCGCCACGCCCCGGTCCTTTGGTTGATCCGCCTGCCGCGAGCTTAGCCGGGATGGGGACGCGGGGCCAGCGGCCCAGAATACTTGTAGGGGCGGGTTTCAAACCCGCCCCTACGAATAGGGAGGGCGGAACTCTGCCCTCAATGCTGCAGACGGAACACGTGGGTCACGCGGTCGGCCGCATCGAAGCAGACGTTGAGGCTGTCGAGATCGATCTTGAAGCCCGAGCAGTAACCGAGGTGCCAGCGCTGGCATTTATTGCCGTCCTTGACGCCCTCGGAGCCGAAATCAGGCGTGCCGAGCAGCTCGATCACCCGTGCCTTGGCCGTGCCGGGGCGCAGATATCGGTTCCGCAAATCGCCGAACATGGGCCCGCGGATGCATTGCGCCAGCTTCTTGTCGATCTCCTTCGGCGTTTCGCCCAGATAGGCCGTGCGCCAGCGGTCCTTGTTGAAGCTGGCGCCATAGAAGGGCGTCGTGTGCATGCCGATCGGGGTGTAGATGATGATCAGCCCCGCGATGATCGTGACGATGGGCACGACGATCACCGCGCCCAGGAGAATGGCCTTGGTCTTGCTTTTCATGTCGTGATGCGGTCGTTGAAAGGGAAGCCGCGAACCGTTGCGATTGTTATTCCGGCGCGGTCATGTCTCCGGCACGGCGATCCGGTGATCATGCCCCTCGATATGCGGCACGTCCGGTTCGAGCTCGTAATAGTCGCTCTTATGCTCGACCATGATGTTGACGACAGTGTGGAGCCCGGTAGGCGGTTCGAGGGCGCCGGCCATGATCATCATGTTCGGCGAGTCGTCCTCCGACCAGAAGAGCGAGGAGCCGCAGATCCGGCAGAAGCCACGTTTCGCCTTGGCCGACGAGCGAAACCAGGTGAGCGCCTCGTCCGCGATGAAGTGGATGTCGCCGCGCCGCGCGCCCGTCGCCGCCGCGAAATGCCCCGACCAGCGCCGGCATTGCCCGCAGTGGCAGGCGACCACCGGCCGGAGCGGACCATGCACCTCGAACTCGACCGCGCCGCAGAGGCAGCGGCCTCGTGCCCGAATGTCATCCGTCATGTGCCTGCCTCTTACGTCTGGTTAGCCGTCGGCGTCGAATACCGGGATATCGTCGGGCACATCGTAGTAGTCCGACTTGCTGCCGACAAAGATGTGCTTTGCGATCTTGAGCCCGGTCGGCGCGTCCACGACGCCCAGGGCGATGCTGACGTAATCGGCACCATCAGCGATCCAGAAGAGCGTCGAGCCGCAGTCCTTGCAGAAGCCGCGCTGGGCGAAGTCGGAAGACCGGTACCAGGCGAGGCCGTCGTCCTTGGTGACGTGAAAGTCGGCGCGTTTGGCATTGCTGCTGGCCATGTAATGCCCCGTCTGGCGCCGGCACTGACTGCAATGGCACGCCGTCGGCGGGGTGAGCTCGCCGTGCACCTCGAAGGCGACCGCGCCGCAGAGGCAGTGACCCGTCGCCCGTACATCCGTTCCTTCGCTCATGCCTGCAGCTCAGCCCGCGCCTCGAATTCCTTCAGCGCTTCGGGGTTGGCAAGCGCCTCGATGTTCTTGACCGGGCGGCCGTGCACCACCTCGCGCACGGCGAGCTCGACGATCTTGCCCGACTTGGTGCGCGGGATGTCGTGGACGGCGAGGATTCGCGCCGGCACGTGGCGCGGCGTCGTGTTGGCGCGGATCTGCTTCCTGATCTTGTCGGTGAGCGCCTCGTCCAGGTCCACGCCGTCGCGCAGGCGGATGAAAAGCACGATCCGCGTGTCGTTGTCCCAGTCCTGGCCGATCACGAGGGCCTCGACGATCTCGTCCATCTGCTCGACCTGGCGGTAGATCTCCGCCGTGCCGATGCGCACGCCGCCTGAATTGAGCGTCGCATCCGAGCGGCCGTAGATCGTGTAGCCGCCATGCGGGCTCACCTCCATCCAGTCGCCGTGGCACCAGATGTTGTCGAACTTATCGAAATAGGCGGCGCGGTATTTCACGTCGCCCGGATCGTTCCAGAAGCCGACCGGCATCGACGGAAACGGCCGCGTGCAGACGAGCTCGCCCTTCTCGCCGCGCACCGGCGCGCCGGCCTCGTCGAAGACGTCGACCGCCATGCCGAGGGTCGGCGCCTGGATCTCGCCGCGCCACACCGGCCCGAAGGGGTTGGCGCCGACGAAACAGCCGAGGATGTCGGTGCCGCCCGACACGCTGGCCAGATGGATGTCCGACTTCACGTGTCCATAGACGTAGTCGAAGCCTTCCGGGACCAGCGGCGAGCCGGTCGAGCCCATCGCGCGTACATTGGTCAGCTTGTGCGTCTTGATCGGCTCCAACCCCGCCTTGTTGCAGGCGTCGATGAACTTCGCCGAGGTGCCGAAATAGGTCATGTCGTTCGCGTCGGCGAAGTCGAACACCGCGTTGCCGTCGGGATAGAAGGGTGAGCCGTCATAGAGCAGCAGCGTCGCCTCTGAGGCGAGCCCCGTCACGAGCCAGTTCCACATCATCCAGCCGCAGGTGGTGAACCAGAA
>JARRKQ010000069.1:0-35954 GCA_037387885.1 Alphaproteobacteria bacterium
CCGGCACGGCGACCACGCCAACGCCGTGCTCAGCGCCGTCGGCTATAACTTCCGTCTTATCCTCAAATGGCTGAGGGTGCTCTTGCGCCTGATCCTGGCCGCCCTCTTCGCCACGATCGGGCCCGCGCCAGGACTCAAACGGGCTTCTTAACGGTCAACTCTAGAAACTCGGCGGTACTCGCGCAGAGATCAGCGTGCCCAATCTCGCGTAAGGTGATAGATGGAGCTATACGCGAATAACTGTTGAGTTGCACAAGCTTTGCTTACTAACATGGTCGGCATTCTACGAAACGTACACCGGTCGATTTTCAGTGGTCGATAGGTTGGCTAAATTCTTGTTCGGTTTTAAGGGCATTTGGGTGTTGCCATTTGCCGGCGTGGCTTTTGTATTCTCATTGTTGCTGTTGTTCGCCGGAACGCTAACGAGCGCCATCCAAAATCATCTAATTCCCGCGCTTGCCGTCTATCTCATTGGGGAAATCAACATCGTTTTTTGGAAAGACCTCATTCATATCCGCTTCAATAAGCGAAGGAACGACGCCAACAAACCACCCGACAACCTGCCCACTCGCTCGATTGTATTTTTCCTGACAATCCATTTTGCCTGGCTAGTTGCACTGATTATCTATTTGTTCTGGCAGCGGGTTCTCTACTTCTAGCGATGCAGCATGGTGAGGTAGTCGCCGCCTGCTAAACTCCGCGATGCTTGAGAAGATCGTCTCTGGCGGGCAGACCGGCGTCGACCGGGCAGCACTCGATGCGGCGTTGGCCGCAGGGTTCGAGGCGGGCGGCTGGTGCCCGCATGGACGGCGCGCCGAGGACGGACGGATCCCCCGGACCTATCCGCTCGACGAGACGCCGAGCGAGCGCTACCGCCAGCGCACCGAATGGAACGTGCGCGACAGCGACGGCACGCTGATCCTCGCGCGCGGCGGCGTCTCGGGCGGCACCGCGCTGACGGCGCAGCTCGCCCAGGTGATGGGTCAGCCCTGCCGGATCGTGCGGCTCGACCGGCCGGGGTCGCTCACCGGCGAGCCCAAGGTGACGCTCGCCTGGATCGCCGAGCACGCGATCGTGGCCCTCAACGTGGCGGGGCCGCGCGAAAGCCAGCGCCCCGGCATCACCGAGGAGGCGCGGCCGCGCGAAAGCCAGAGCCCCGGCATCACCGAGGAGGCGCGCGCCTTCATGGACAGTCTGATCGCGGCGGTGCGCTAGCGCTCCAAAATCTCGATCTGCTCGGGATGGGTGACGGTGATCATCGGGCCGTTGCGGCGCTTCAGCCAGCCGCGCACCCGCACGCGCTTGCCGGCGAGTTCGACCAGCCGGCGGCCGCGGTCCGCGAAATGTTTCAGGTTTCGCCGCTCGATGACGATGGTGAAGTCGGTGCGGTAGTTCTGGCCGAAATTGAGAAAGACGCGGCGCCGCGTCGGGGCGGCGGTGAGCACGCGGCCCTCGACCAGCTGGAACGAGTTGATGTGCCGGCCGGCCTCGCGGTGATCGAGGATGCGATAATATGCGTGCCCCCAGATGCCACGCCGCGCCGCGCGCGCCGCCCGCTCGCGCGCCAGCATCTCGGCGATGGCGCTGCGATTGTCGGCGAAGCTGTAGACGCGCGCCAGGCCTTCGCTCAGCATCGCACCCTGTACCCAGCGCGCGTTGTCGAAGCGCCTTCGGGGCGCTCCACTGCCGCTCTGATCTGCACCCGCCTCGAGATGGAGATGGGCGAGCCAGCGCCGGTAGCGGTCGCGCCGCCGGCCGCCGAAGGAGAGGGTGACGCGCCTGCCCATGACCAGGCGTTCGAGCGCCGCCTTGGCCTCGCGCGCCAGCGGCCATTCGCGGAAGTTTCGCCGGCCGAGCGGCAGCTTGGGCGCCTGGATGCCGACCAGGCGGATCTCGCGGCCGTCGGCCAGGATCACCGTGTCGCCATCGACGACTTCGCGGACAAGGCCGGCGCCGTCCCGTACCAGCTCGGCGCGCACTAGATAGGCGGTAGGCGGCCCGCCCATATGGACGAGAACGAGGCCCGCCAATAAGCTCCGCCGAAGCGCTGTATTCATGCCGCCCGCCCGCTTATAAGGGAATTATCTGGCGGATCGGTCGGGGCCTCGCGCCCCGCCCATCACGGCCCGCTAAAGCAACATGCCAAAGCACCATGGATGAAAGCCCCCGAATGTCGCGTACCGACCTCTACCCCGAGATCACGCCCTACGAAAGCGGCTTTCTCGATCTCGATGCCGGCCACCGCATGTATTGGGAGCAGAGCGGCAATCCCGAGGGCAAGCCCGTGGTGTTCTTCCATGGCGGGCCGGGGGCCGGCTCGACCTCGGCGCATCGCCGCTTCTTCGACCCCCAGCATTACCGCATCGTCGTGTTCGACCAGCGCGGCGCCGGCCGCTCGACGCCGCTGGGCGAGCTCGAGGCCAACACGACGATCCATCTGGTCGCCGATACCGAGCGGCTGCGCGAATACCTCGGCATCGAGAAATGGCTGGTCTTCGGCGGCTCCTGGGGCTCGACCCTGGGACTGGCCTACGGCATCGCCCATCCCGAGCGCTGCACGGGCTTCGTGCTGCGCGGCATCTTCCTCTGCCGGACCCCGGAGATCGACTGGTTCCTCTACGGCATGCGCTCGGTCTTCCCCGAGGCCTGGTCACGCTTCGCCAGCCACCTGCCGGGGCCGGAGCGCTCCGATCTGCTGGAGCATTACTACCGCCGCCTGACCGATCCGGACCCCGAGGTGCACCTGCCCGCCGCGCGCGCCTGGTCGAGCTACGAGGGCGCCTGCTCGACGCTGCTGCCCAGCCCGGAGACCGTCGCCGCCTTCGCCGACGACCGGGTGGCGCTGGGGCTGGCGCGGATCGAGGCGCATTACTTCCGCCACGCGATCTTCCTGCCGGAGAACCACCTGCTCGACAGCGTCGAGGCGGTGCGGCAGATCCCGTGCACGATCATCCAGGGCCGCTACGACATGGTCTGCCCGATCGTCACCGCCGACGAGCTGCACCAGGCCTGGCCCGAGGCGGAGTACATCGTCATCCCCGATGCCGGGCATTCGGCGATGGAGCCGGGGATCAGGGCCTCGCTGATCCGCTCGACCGAGAGCTTCAAGACGCGAGCGATCTGAGGGCGCCTCCGTGGGGATTGGATGTCGTTGAATCCCGCGCACTGCACCCGATATCGGAGACAGCGCATGGGCTAGGCTAGGCCGCGGTCTCGCCTTATCATCCCGCGTCGGCGAAGCCGCGCGACAAGCGCCCGTAGCTCAGTTGGATAGAGCGCAGGATTCCTAATCCTGAGGTCGCAGGTTCGAATCCTGCCGGGCGCGCCAGTTTCCCGCGCCCAAGCGCCCCTATCCCTTATCGACCACCAGATCGGTGTAGGCGTGCCAGCTGGCGTGGCCGATCAGCGGTAATGTGAGCGCCAGGCCGATGTAGAAAATCACCAGCCCCGCGGCCGTGAAGAGCGCGATCAGGATCGCCCAGAACAGCATCGTCTTCCAGTTGCGGAAGACGGCCTGCACGCTGACGGCGATCGCGGTGATCGCCCCGACGTCGCGGTCGAGCAGCATCGGCGCGGAGATCGCCGCGATGCCGAAGACCAGCGCCGCCAGCACCGCCCCGATGCCGCAGCCCACCAGCAGGAAGGGCACGCTGTCCCAGGAGAAGAAGACGGGGGCCATGAAGCTGCCGAACTCCAGCGGCGTGTAGGGAAAGAAGAGCGCGAAGATCAGCGTGGCGATGCGGATCCAGGCGAGCAGGAAGAGCATCAGCACCAGGCCGAGGATCGCGAACTGGCTGAAGTTGCGGCGCCAAGCCTGGGGCGGCGTCGAGGCGTCGACGGGCTCACCGCGGGCGAGGCGGCGGCTGACCTCGTAAAGCCCCACCGCGACGATCGGCGCGATGAACATGAAGCCCGCCGCCAACGGCAGCACCAGATAGAAGACATCGAGGAGGTAGAGCAGCGCCGTCAGCATCAGACCGAAGACGACGAAGAACAGCCCGTAGCCGAAGCTGACCCCCGGCGCGGCGCGCATGTCGGCCCAGCCCTTGGCGAGCCAAACCCAGGGCCGGTCGACCCCTACTTCGGCGATGGTGTACGGCGTGGCATGTGCCGCTTCGTGCGGCGGCACCGTTGTGGAATTCGACATTGGGGCGTCCCCTTCATCCAGCGGCGCGGCGCGCAATTCACGTAACAAAACGCAATATCAGTCAATCACAATTGCAGAATTGACTTAAGTCAAGTAACAGAAGAAGGACTTCGAGTGTCGGGGAATACAGGGCTACGTCGCACGAATTCGGGGCCGAATCGCGGGGCAAAATGCAGCCGTATGCGCGGGACTTGATTTAAGTCAATGCCGCGCCGCCGACCGCCAAGATATCCCGAGCGACACCTTGGCCGGACGGCTCCGGCAAAACGATTGGGCGCAGTGGGGGACGATCTATGGCGATTGCCGGAACCGCGGCGGATGCTACTGGGCATCCGGCGTACAACGAACGCGTGGTCCGTCAGTTCGTAATCGCAACCGTATTCTGGGGCGTAGCGGCGTTTCTGGTCGGCGTGTTCATCGCGCTGCAGCTCACCTTCCCGGTCTTGAACCTGGACCTGCCGTGGACGAGCTTCGGCCGGCTGCGCCCGGTGCACACCTCGGCGGCGATCTTCGCCTTCGGCGGCTGTGCGCTGTTCGCCACGTCGTTCTACGTCGTCCAGCGCACCTGCCGGACGACGCTCTTCGGCGGCCGCGCGCTCGCGGGCTTCGTGTTCTGGGGCTATCAGGCGTTCATCGTAATGGCGGCGCTGGGCTACGTCTTCGGCATCACCCAGTCGAAGGAATATGCCGAGCCGGAATGGTTCGTCGATCTCTGGCTCACCGTCGTCTGGGTCGCCTATCTGGTGGTCTTCGCCGGCACGGTGGCCAAGCGCAAAGAGCCGCATATCTACGTCGCCAACTGGTTCTACCTCGCCTTCATCGTCACCGTGGCGATGCTGCACGTGGTCAACAACCTCGCCGTGCCGGTGAGCTGGACCGGCGCCAAGAGCTATATCCTCTGGTCGGGGGTGCAGGACGCGCTGACCCAGTGGTGGTACGGCCACAACGCGGTCGGCTTCTTCCTGACCGCCGGCTTCCTCGGCATCATGTACTACTTCGTGCCGAAGCAGGCCGAGCGGCCGATCTATTCCTACCGCCTGTCGGTGGTGCATTTCTGGTCGCTGATCTTCCTCTACATTTGGGCGGGACCCCACCATCTCCACTACACGGCGCTGCCCGACTGGGCGCAGACGCTGGGCATGACCTTCTCCGTCATGCTGTGGATGCCGTCCTGGGGCGGCATGATCAACGGCCTGATGACGCTGGCCGGCGCCTGGGACAAGCTGCGCACCGATCCGGTCCTGCGCTTCCTCGTCACCGCCGTCGCCTTCTACGGCATGAGCACCTTCGAGGGGCCGGTGATGTCGATCAAGCCAGTGAACGCGCTCAGCCACTACACCGACTGGGGCATCGGCCACGTGCATTCGGGTGCGCTCGGCTGGGTCGCCTTCGTGTCCTTCGGCGCGCTCTACTTCCTGGTGCCGCGCTTGTGGAAGCGCGAGGGGCTCTATTCGCTGAAGCTGGTCGAGTACCACTTCTGGATCGCCACCGTCGGCATCGTGCTCTACATCACCTCGATGTGGATCTCCGGCATCACCCAGGGCCTGATGTGGCGGGCCTACGACAAGCTGGGCTTCCTGCAATACTCCTTCGTGGAGACCGTGGAGGCGATGCACCCCTACTATCTGATCCGCGCCGCCGGCGGCCTGCTCTTCCTGATCGGCGCGCTGATCATGGTCGTCAACCTCGTGAAGACCGCACGCGGCAGCACGGCCGCAACGCCGGTCCCGACCGCCACGCCAGCCGCCGCCTGAGGGAGCCGCCGCGATGTCCATGCATGATAAAGCCGAAAAGAACGTCTGGTGGCTGATCGCGCTGACGCTGATCACGGTGTCGATCGGCGGCCTGGTGGAGATCATCCCGCTTTATACGATCGAGTCGACGATCGAGAAGGTGAAGGGCGTGCGGCCGTATACGCCGCTCGAGCTCGCCGGGCGCAACATCTATATCCGCGAGGGCTGCTATGTTTGTCACAGCCAGCAGGTGCGCCCGTTCCGCGACGAGGCCGAGCGCTACGGGCATTACAGCCTGGCGGCGGAGTCGATGTACGACCACCCCTTCCAGTGGGGCTCCAAGCGCACCGGGCCGGATCTCGCGCGCGTCGGCGGCAAGTATTCCAACGCCTGGCATGTCAGCCACTTCATCAACCCGCGCAGCGTGGTGCCGGAATCGGTGATGCCGCCCTACTCGTTCCTGGCGCGGCGCAAGCTCGACTTCAAGGACGCGGCCGCGCATCTGCGCACCAACCGCACCGTCGGCGTGCCCTACACCGACGAGATGATCAAGAATGCGCTGAAGGATCTGGCCGCTCAGGCCAATCCCGAGGCCGATCATGAAGCGCTGCTCAAGCGCTATCCCAAGGCAGCCGTCGGCGCTTTCGACGGCAAGCCGGGCGAGCTCACCGAGATGGACGCGCTGATCGCCTATCTCCAGATCCTCGGCCGCATGGTGGACTTCACCAAATACGGCACCGGCCAGCTGCAGCAATAGGGAACGGGAGATGGCCGAGTTCTATGCCACGCTGAAGTCGCTCTGGGTCGTTTGGCTCATCATGATCTTTGTTGGCATCGTGGTCTGGGCCTACTGGCCGAAGCGCAAGGCCGAGATGGACGACCACGCCAAAATCCCGTTCCGCGAAGACGACGAGAAGAGGAAATAGCGCAATGCCGACCAAGGTGGAAAAAGACGTCGTCACCGGGACCGATACCACCGGCCACGAATGGGACGGCATCAAGGAGCTCAACACGCCGCTGCCGAAATGGTGGGTCTATGTGTTCTGGGCCACCGTCGTCTGGTCGGCGGTCTACTTCGTGCTCTATCCCTCGGTGCCGTGGTTCACCGGCTACTTCAAGGGCGTGCTCGGCTACTCCCAGCGCGTGACGCTCGACAAGTCGCTGAAGGATGCCCGCGCGGCGCAGGCCAAGTACCGGACCAAGATCAAGGCCGCCACGCCCGCCGCCATTCTGAAAGACAACGAGCTGCGCACCTTCGCCATCGCCGGCGGCCGCTCGGCCTTCGCCGATAACTGCGCGCCCTGTCACGGCCCCGGCGGCGGCGGCCGGCCCGGCGCGCCGGTGCTCGCCGACGACGACTGGCTGTGGGGCGGCACCATCGAGGCGATCTACCAGACCATCCGCTACGGCATCCGCAGCGGCCACGACGAGGCGCGCTCGGGCGACATGCCGGCCTTCGCCGCCGACGATACGCTGAAGCCCGATCAGATTTCCGCGGTCGCCGACTATGTGCTCTCGCTCTCCGGCCAGGGCACGGCGAGCGAGGCCGGCAAGAAGATCTTCGCCGAGAACTGCGCCGCCTGTCATGGGGCCAAGGGAAAGGGCAATACCGGCGTCGGCGCTCCCAATCTGACCGATGCGATCTGGCTCTACGGCCGCGACAAAAAAGCCATTGTCTCCCAGGTCTCCAAGCCCAAACATGGTGTCATGCCGTCGTGGACCGGCCGGCTCGACGCGGAGACGATCAAGATGCTCGCCGTCTACGTCCACTCGCTGGGCGGCGGCAAATAAGAAGAGGAAAGCGGGAAGGAAGCGTTCGACGTCTACGGGAGATCGCCCGCACCGCAAGATCCGCGGCGCGGCGAAGAGGACGACATGAACGACGCCGTCAAAGTCGAGAACGCCGTTTCGGTCCGGGCTCAGGCCGAGGCGCGGGAAGGCAAGGACAAGGCCAAGATCCCGGCCGAGGACATGCCCTTCTACGCCAGCCGCGTGCGCGTCTATCCGCGCAAGGTCAAGGGCGCGTTCCGCAAGATGAAATGGGCGGCGCTCTTCGTGCTGCTCGCGATCTATTACGGCACGCCGTGGATCCGCTGGGACCGCGGGCTGAACGCGCCCGACCAGGCGGTGCTGGTCGATCTCGACGGGCGGCGCTTTTATTTCTTCTGGATCGAGATCTGGCCGCAGGAGATCTACTACGCCGTCGGCCTGCTGGTCCTGGCCGCGCTCGGCATTTTCCTGGCGACCAGCCTCGTCGGCCGCGTCTGGTGCGGCTATGCCTGCCCGCAGACGGTCTGGACCGATCTCTACATGTGGGTCGAGCGGCTGATCGAGGGCGACCGCAACTAGCGCATCATGCTCGACATGCCGCCTGGATCGTGATCGCGGCGCTGACCGGCGGCGCCTGGGTGATCTATTTCCAGGACGCGCCGACGCTGGTCAGCAATCTGTTCAAGGGCGAGATCAGTCTCACGACCGGTTTCTTCATCGGCCTGCTCACCTTCACGACCTACATGCTCGCCGGCTGGGCGCGCGAGCAGGTCTGCACCTATATGTGCCCGTGGCCGCGCTTCCAGGCGGCGATGTTCGACACCGACACGCTGATCGTCACCTATCAGGGCTGGCGCGGCGAGCCGCGCGGCAAGATGACGCCCAAGCCCGACTGGTCGAGCCGCGGCGACTGCGTCGACTGCAACGCCTGCGTCGCCGTCTGCCCGACGGGGATCGACATCCGCGACGGCCAGCAGCTCGAATGCATCTCCTGCGCGCTCTGCATCGACGCCTGCAACGCGGTGATGACCAAAGTCGGGCGGCCGGCGAACCTGATCGGCTACGACACCGAGCGCCGCGCCGAGGCGCGCGCCGAAGGCAAGCCGCTCGGCTACCGCATCCTGCGGCCGCGCACCGTGCTCTATGCGATGCTGATGACGGCGGTGGCGATCGTGATGTTGGTGGCGCTCCTCTCGCGCACCGATCTCGAGATCAATGCGCTGCACGACCGCAACCCGCTTTTCGTGCGCCTGTCCGATGGCGGTGTCCGCAACGGCTACGCGATCAAGATCCTCAACAAGCAGGGGGCGCCGCGCTTCTTCAGCCTGACCGTATCCGGCGTGCCGGGGGCGACGATGCGGGTGGTCGGCCAGTCGGGCGACGCGAGGGCCGCGGTGGTACTGGCGGCGAAACCCGATCAGGTCGCCGAATACAAGATCTACCTGAAGGCGCCGGCGCGGGCGCTGACAGCGGCGCGCACCGAGATCCAGTTCCTGCTCACCGATTCCAAGACCGGCGCGGTGGCGCGCCGCACCAGCTTCTTCTACGGACCGGAGCGCTGAGGCCATGATGCGACGACGCACACCGAGAAAACCGGGCTGGTGGATCCCGTGGAGCTTCGTCGGCTTCTTCGTCGTCGTGGTCGCGGTCAATGCGGGCATGATGACCGCGGCGTTCAGCACCTTCACCGGGCTTTCCACCGCCAACCACTATCGGCGCGGGGTCTCCTACAACAAGGCGCTCGAAGCCGAGGCGGCACAACGCGCGCGCGGCTGGCAGACCAATGTCCGCTTCGATCAGACCGGGCCGCGCAAGGGCCGTCTCATGGTGGTCTTTACGGATCGCAAGGGCGAGCAGCTGCTCTCGCTCGACGTCAGCGCGCGCATCGTGCGGCCGACCAATGCCGGCGACGATTTTACAGCACCGCTTAAGCCCCTCGGCGACGGGCGTTATGCGGCCGACCTCGCCTTCCCGCTGCGCGGCCAGTGGCGCGCGGAGATCATTGCCCGGCGCGGTGCGGCGCGGCACCGGCTCAACCAGCACCTTGAGCTCAAATGAGCCCCGACGGCGTCAGCGCTCCGACTGCGACGCCGGACGAGGGCGGGGCCTTCGCGCTCGAGCCCTACATTCATGACACGACATCGAACGCTCATGCGCTCGACTTCATGGTCGAGGGCGTGCATTGCGGCGGCTGCGTCGCCAAGATCGAGCGCGCGCTCGCCGCCGAGCCCGACGTGACGAAAGCGCGGGTCAATCTTTCGACCCGGCGCCTCGCGCTCGAATGGACGGGCGGAACGGAACGCGGGAATGCTTTGGCCGCGAGCGTGGCAAAGCTCGGCTACGGCCTCGTGCCGTTCGATCCCGAACGCCAGGCGCAGGCAGACGCCGGTGAGGAAAAGGACCTGCTGCGCGCCATGGCGGTAGCGGGCTTTGCCGCAGCAAACGTAATGCTGCTCTCGGTCTCGGTCTGGGCCGGGCAGTTCCAGGACATGGGTGTCGCGACCCGCGCGCTGATGCACTGGTTCTCGGCGCTGATCGCCCTGCCCGCCATTCTTTATGCCGGCCGGCCCTTCTTCCGCTCGGCCTGGCAGGCGCTCAAGGCCTTGCGCACCAACATGGACGTGCCGATCTCGCTCGCCGTGCTGCTCGCGGGCGGGGTCAGCCTGCACGAGACCATCACCGGCGGCGCGCACGCCTATTTCGACAGCGCGATCACGCTGCTCTTCTTCCTGCTGGTCGGCCGCTATCTCGACCGGCGGGCACGCGGACGGGCACGCGAGGCGGGGATGCGGCTGCTCGCGCTGCGCGCCAAGGCAGTGACGGTGATCGGCCCTGATAGCGTCAGCAGGCCGCTACCGCCCGAACAGATCGCGCCGGGCATGACGGTGCTGGTCGCCGCGGGCGAGCGCATTGGCGCCGACGGGCGGGTGATCGAGGGCGCCTCGGAGATCGACCAGAGCCTGATCACCGGCGAGGCGCTGCCGCAGGCGGTGGGCCCGGGCGACGGCGTCTTCGCCGGCACGTTCAACGGCTCGGGCGCGCTTACCATTGAAGTGAGCGAGGCCGGCGAGGATACGCTGCTCGCCGAGATCGCGCGGCTGATGGAGGCGGCCGAGCAGCGGCGCGCGCGTTACGTCGCACTCGCCGACCGGGTGGCGCGGCTCTATGCGCCGGTGGTGCATGGGCTCGCGCTCGCGGCCTTCCTCGGCTGGTGGCTCGTCGGCGGGCTCGCCTGGCAGCCGGCGCTGCTGATCGCCGTTGCGGTGTTGGTGATTACGTGTCCCTGCGCGCTCGGCCTCGCGGTGCCGGCGGTCCAGGTGATCGCGAGCGGACGCCTGCTGCGCCAGGGCGTGTTGCTCAAATCCGCGACGGCGCTCGAGCGCCTGGCGGAGGTCGATACCGTCGTCTTCGACAAGACGGGGACGCTCACGACCGGCACGCCGGCGCTCACGCGCGACCCGACCATCGACGACGAGACGCTGCGCCTCGCCGCATCGCTCGCCGGGGCCAGCCGCCATCCGCTGGCGCGCGCCTTGGCCCGCGCCGTGCCGAACGTGCCCGTCGCCGCCAGTGTGAGCGAGGAGCCCGGCCGCGGGCTCAGCCTGCAAACCGAGGACGGCGCGGTGCGGCTCGGCAGCCGGGTCTGGTGCGGCGTGGAAGAGACGGGCGAGAGCGGGCCCGAGCTGTGGCTCGCCCGGCCCGATCGCGAGCCCGCCCGCTTCGGCTTCTCCGAGACCTTGCGCGCGGACGCCGAGGCGGTGATTGCCGAGCTCAAAGCAAAGGGCCTGGCTGTCGAGTTACTGTCGGGCGACCGGCCGGCGACGGTCGAAGCGATTGCCGAGCGGCTCGGTATCGCCGCGTGGCGGGCGGCGCAGAGCCCGGCCGACAAATGCGCGCGGCTAGCCGCGCTTGCCGACGAAGGCCGCAAGGTGCTGATGGTGGGTGATGGGCTCAACGACGCGCCGGCGTTGGCGGCTGCCCATGTTTCGCTGTCGCCATCGAGCGCGGCCGACTTGAGCCAGACTGCGGCGGACGCCGTGTTCCAGGGCGCCAAGCTCGGCCCCGTCGTGGAGACGCTCGCCACCGCGCGGCGCGCCGGCGCCTTGGTCCGCCAGAACTTCGCGCTCGCCTTCGGCTACAACCTGATCGCCATTCCGGTCGCCGTGGCCGGGCTGGTGACGCCGTTGATCGCGGCGCTCGCCATGTCGGCGTCCTCGATCGCGGTGATCAGCAATGCATTGCGGCTTGCCCGCATGCGCCGACAACCGGGAGCGCGCGGCTGATGGACGTCCTCGTCTATCTGATCCCCATCGCGATCTTCCTCGGCGCGGTCGGCCTCACGGCTTTCCTGTGGGCGCTCAAGTCGGGGCAGTTCGAGGATATGGACGGCGCCGCCGAGCGCATCCTGCACGACGACGACGGCCGCGGAGGCGGGACCACACTCGCGATTGAAGGACGGAGCATCGAGCCGAGGTCGTGCGCGCCCGAAGAGGCGGCGGCGCCCTCAATGATATCCGCGCACGCGGTGAAAGGCGGACGCCATCGGCCGGAAGTCCCCCTCCTCGAAGTCCTCGCCATTCTTTGTGGAGCTGATCAAGCCCTCGCATTACGACGATGACGGCTATGTCATCCAGTGGCGGCGCGGCTGGCTGCCGTCGTCGAACTCGCTCGCCTGCGTCTATGGGCTCGTCCTCGACGCGGCGGAGCGCCAGGTTCTGGGCGCGGACACCGAGATCGTCGTCAACGCGCATGACGAGACCAATACGGTCGTGCCGGTCGCCCGCATCATCCGGCGCATCAAGCAGGGTGGCGGCAACGGACTCGTCTGCATGGTGGGCGTGCAGTCGAATCAGTTCCTGCGCGCCATGCATCTGGCGCAGAAATTCAGAGCCGAAGGCATCCAGGTCGCCATCGGCGGCTTTCATGTGAGCGGCTGCCTGGCCATGCTCGACAAACTGACCCTGGAGCTGGGCGTCGCGGTGAAGCGCGGCATCACGCTGTTCGCCGGCGAGGCCGAGGGCCGGCTCGACGCGCTGCTCGTCGACGCCTACGAGGGCACGCTCGAGCCGATCTACAACTATGTCGACGACAAGCCCGAGCTCTGCGAGCAGCCGACGCCGTTCCTGCCGCTGAAGATGCTGCGCCGGACCTCCGGCTGCTTCACCAGCTTCGATGCCGGGCGCGGCTGTCCGTTCAACTGCAGCTTCTGCTGCATCATCAACGTGCAGGGCCGGGTATCGCGCTTCCGCGAGGCGGACCGGGTCGAGGCGGTGGTGCGCACCAACGCCGCCCAGGGCGTGACCAAATACTTCATTACCGACGACAATTTCGCGCGCAACCGCAACTGGGAGCCGATCCTCGACCGGCTGATCAAGCTGCGTGAGACCGACGGCCTGGCGATCACCTTCATCATCCAGGCCGACATGATGTCGCACAAAGTGCCGGGCTTCATCGACAAGGCGGTGGCGGCGGGATGCCGCTACGTCTTCCTCGGCCTTGAAAGCGTCAACCCGGAGAACCTCGCCGCCGCCAACAAGCGTCAGAACCAGATCGCCGAATACCGCCGCATGCTGGTCGACTGGAAGCGCGCGGGGGTGGTGACGATCGCGGGCTATATCCTCGGCTTTCCCGCCGACACGCCGGCCTCGATCCGGCGCGATATCGCCACGGTTCAGCGCGAAATCCCAATCGATCTCCTGGAGTTCTTCGTGCTGTCGCCCGCGCCCGGCTCCGCCGACCACAAGCGCATGTATGAGGGCGGAACCTGGATCGACCCCGACCTCAACAAGGGCGATGCCGAGCATGTGGTGACCGACCATCCGCGCATGTCGCGCGAGGAATGGCAGGCGATCTATCACGAGGCCTGGGAGCTTTATTACACCGACGCGCATATAGAAACATTGATAAAGCGGGCAATTGCTTGCGGCATGAAGCCGGTGCGGCTGGTGCAGCAGGTCTGGGCCTATGCCGGCATTCCACGTTACGATGGTGTGCATCCGCTGCAGGGCGGGCTGATCCGCATCAAGCGCCGCGCCGACCGGCGGCCCGGCTATCCGCGGGATACGTTCCTGAAATTCAATCTCAACCGGCTGGTGGAGTTCGTCGGCACCAATGCGAAGCATCTCCGCTACGCGATCAAGCTGCACCGAATGCGCCACCGCATCGAGCGCGAGCTGCGCGACCGCGACTATACGGACGAGGCGATCACGCTGGCGCCGGACGACGCACCGGCCGCCCAGGTCGAAACAATCCTGTCTCAGATAGACATGCCGGCCGAACCGGAGGCGCGCGTCAGCTCTCCGGGATAACCGCGGTCGCCTCGAGCTCGATCTTGCCCGGCGTGTCGAGCAGATCGGCAACGAAAATCATGCTCATCGCCGGGAAATGCTTGCCCATGAGCTTGCGCCAGATGGCGCCCAGTTCGGGCCGGGCCTTCAAATAAGCCGGCTTGTCGATGCAGAAGGCGGTGATGCGGCAGATATGCTCGGGCTTGCCGCCGGCGGTCTTAACGATGGTGAGGATGTTCTTCAGCGCCTGCTCGAATTGCGGGGCGATCTCCTCGCTCTCGAAGACCTCCTCCTCGGTCCAGCCGACCTGGCCGGCGACGAAGAGCAGCCTGCCGGGCTTGCTCTCGATGGCGTTCGAATAGCCGATCGGGCGTT
This sequence comes from Alphaproteobacteria bacterium, assembly GCA_037387885.1. Classification (GTDB taxonomy): domain Bacteria; phylum Pseudomonadota; class Alphaproteobacteria; order JAPULJ01; family JAPULJ01; genus DATKZM01. The sequence continues at coordinate 14,313 of JARRKQ010000069.1, forward strand.
TCCAGCCTTCGGGGAGAATCGCGTTCATGGGCAGGGCGCCTTGTATCCTGGTGTGAGTTGTCGTCTTGCCGCTATTCCTGGAGCATCGGCGGGTCGTCGTCCTCGTCCCATCCCGCAGGCGGCTCCGGATACTTCGCGAGCCAGGCCTTGACCAGCGCGACATGCTCGCGCTCTTCCTCGACGAACTCCTCGGCCAGCGCCTTTGCGGCGCCATCGGCGGCCACCTTGGCCATGTCCTCGAAATAGTCGACGGCGCGCTGCTCGCCCGCCAGCGCCATCTTCAGCGCGTGGTGCGGCGTCATCAGGTAATGCGCGACCGAGATATCGACATTCTCCGGCGCCTCGCTGCCGGGCCAGCGATAAGCGAGCGGCGAGATGTAGGGGAGCTCCGCCCCCGCGGCGCGCTGCTTGATCTTGGTTGCGTGCTTGCCCTCGATCTCGGCGAGCTTGCCGAAGAGCTCGGCGAGCTCCTGGTTGTTGTGCACCAGCATCTGGTCGGCAAGATCGGCGTAGCGCGCCTGGGCCTCGCGCTCGATCGCGAAGGCGCGCGCCAACATCTGCTCGACGGTGATCTTCTTGGGTTCGTTCATCATTCGGCCTCCCGGGCTCCGTTCATCGAAGCCCACTATCTCTACGCATATGTCTACACGGCGAATTCCGCCTCGAAATATGCCGGCTCGACCACAGGGCCCTCCGGCCTCGCCGGCGCATAGGCTGAGCGCTCGCCACTGAAGAGAATGCCGGTGTTGAACCCATCGTCGGTCATGATCCGCCGCGCCGCACGTGCCGGATCGTCGGTCGGCTCGACCGGGGACGGGTGAACCTGCTTGCGCCACTCACGCTCGTCGGGGCGGAAGGTGACGCAGGGGCTTAAGATCTCGACGAAAGAGAAACCTTCGTGCTGGATCGCCTCGGCGATCAGGGCAGCCGTGCCCAGGAGATCGCCTGAGAAGGCCCGGGCGACGAAGCTCGCCCCGGACGCGAGCGCGATCACCAGCGGATGGAAGGGCCGCAGCCCCGTGCCGCCCGGCGCTAGCGCGCTTTCCGCCCAATCGGGCTCGGTGGTCGGCGAGGGCTGGCCCTTGGTCATGCCATAGACCCGGTTGTCCATGACGATATAGGTGAGATCGATATTGCGCCGGCAGGCGTGGAGGAAATGGTTGCCGCCGATCGAGAAGCCGTCGCCGTCGCCGCTGGCGACGATGACGGTGAGCTCCGGCCGCGCGACCTTCAAGCCCGTACCGAGCGCGAGCGAGCGGCCGTGCACGCCGTGGAAGCCGTAGGTGTTGGCATAGGCCGGGATGCGCGACGAGCAGCCGATGCCCGAGACCACCGCCACGTCTTCCGGCGGCAGCTGCAGCTCGGCGAGCGCGGTGGTGATCGAGCCCAGCACGGAGTAGTCGCCGCAGCCGGGACACCAGACCGGCTTGATGTCAGACTTATAGTCGCGAGGCGTCAGGGCCTCGCTCATGGGTGTCGCATCCATGGTCATTTGGCCTCCTTGATGGCGGCAAGCACGTCCTGGGCCCGGAAGTTGAGCGGGCCCGGACGGCAAAGATGCGTGATCTCGCCGGGCAGATCGTATTCGGCGCGCAGATGGCGGAGAAACTGGCCCGAATGCGTCTGCTCGACGACGAGCGCGCGTTCCACGCCCTTGAGCGCCTCCGCAAAGGCATCCGGCCGGCTGGGCGCGAGCAGGCGCAGCGCGACCAGCTTGACGTCGATCCCTTGCGCCCGGGCGATCTCGATCGCCTCGCGCGCGGGCGCCGTGCTGGAGCCCCAGGTGATGACGGCCAGCGGGCCGTCGCCGTCGATCTCGGCCCAGTGCTGGCCGTAGTCGAACTTGGTGAGCTTGTCCGCGCGCTTGTCGAGCTGGCTCGCATGATCGCCCGCGGCGGTCGAGGGGGTGCCGCGCGGATTGTGCTCGAGCCCGTCGGCCGTGTACTGGCCGCCCGCGATCCCCGGCACCGTCATCGGCGAAACGCCGTCGGCGGTGATCGCATAGCGGCGATAGCCCTCCGCCGGCGCGGTCTCGACCTTGCGGTTGGCGATGAAGGCCACGTCGGCGGGGCGGTCGATCACCGCCTTGGCCTGGCCGAGGAACTGATCCGACAGCACGATCGTCGGCACCTGCATGGCCTCGGCCAGATGCACGGCCCACTGCGTGGTGAAGAGGCAGTCGGCGACCGAGGTCGGCGCGACGACGATATGCGGCGCATCGCCGTGGCAGCCGTTGAGCGCCATGTTGAGGTCGGACTGCTCGGACTTGGTCGGGATACCGGTCGAGGGGCCGCCGCGCATCACGTCGACGATCACGACCGGAACTTCCGAAGCGATGGCGAGGCCGACCGATTCGAGCATGAGCGCGAGACCCGGCCCGGAGGTCGCCGTCAATGCCGGCACGCCGCCGTAGGAGGCGCCGATGATCATGTTGATCGAAGCGAGTTCGTCCTCGGCCTGGACCAGCGAGCCGCCGGCCTTGACGAGGGCGGGCGACATCCATTCCAGGATCTCGGTCGCGGGCGTGATCGGATAAGCGGCGACGAAGCGCACGCCGCCCCGGATCGCGCCGAGGCCAGCGGCCTCGTTGCCGCTGATGATCCAGCGTTTCTCTTTCTTATCGGGCGGCGTCAGCTTGGCGGCGAAGTCGATCCCGCTCGCGGCCTCCATGCCGGCGGCGAGCGCCGCCTTGCTGGCCTCGATGGCCGCCTCGCCCTTGCTAGAGAGCGTCTCCACGATCTCCGCCTCCAACGCCTCGGCCGGCAGACCGATGGCGGCGGCGGCGATGCCGAGGGCCACCATGTTGGGCCGCCCGCCCTTTACCGACTTGGCCAGCTCGGCGATCGGCAGCGCCTCGATGCGCGCGCCGGACTCGGCGATGGCCTCGGGAACCTCCTCCGCCGCGGCATCGCCGATGACGAGGCTTTCGGGACCCAGGTTGAGCTCGGCCGCGAAGCGGTCGGCATTCATCCAGTCGATGGCGATCTGAAGATCGCATCGGTCGGCCGCGCACTCGACGGGCGCGGTCGCCAGACGCAGGATCGCCACCGCTTCGCCGCCGCGGATCTGCGGGCCGACGGCGCGGGTCAAGAGACCATAAAGCCCGGCCCGGGCCGCGGCCTTCAAAAGCATACTGCCGGCTGTGATGGCGCCAGCGCCGCCGCTGCCATTGATGGCCAGGACAACGCTCGTTCTTTCCGTCGCGGAGGTCGTCATCCCGTTAACCTTCGATTGGTCGTCCGTTTGCCACGATTTTTCGCAGCGCAGCAAAGACTATGGAAATCGCAGCATAGCGTGATTGACATAGATCATGGAGGGCGCCGGGGCGCATCCGCATCTTCGTGGCCGAGTATGGCTTTACGCGAGTGCGGGACGATGAGTGCAGACGCCTTTTGCTGGCAGATGACCAGCCCCGACGCGCCGCTGGCGCGGGTCGATTTCAACCCCTTCCCCCCGGGCGCGGGCGAGGTCGTCGTCGCCGTGTCGGGCTGCGGCGTCTGTCATACCGATCTCGGCTATTATTATGACGGGGTGCGGCCCAACCACGAGCTGCCCCTGACGCTGGGTCACGAGATCAGCGGGCATGTCGTCGCCACAGGCGCCGGCGCGGAGGCCTGGGCGGACAAGACCGTGATCGTGCCGGCGGTCATCCCCTGCGGCGAATGCGATGCCTGCAAGCGCGGCCGCGGCACCATCTGTCCCAACCAGAAGATGCCCGGCAACGACATCCAGGGCGGTTTCGCGAGCCATGTCGTCGTGCCCTCGCACGGGCTGTGCGCGGTCGATGAGGATCGGCTCGCCAAGGTGGGCTTGAGCCTCGCCGATGTCTCTGTGGTGGCCGACGCGATGACCACACCCTATCAGGCCGCCGTGCAGGCAGGCATCACGGCGGGCGACTTCGTGGTCGTGATCGGCGCCGGCGGGGTCGGCGGCTATGCGGTCCAGATCGCCGCCGCGCTCGGCGCGACGGTGGCCGCGATCGATGTCGATCAGGCCAAGCTCGACGCGATGACCAAATACGGTGCTGCGCTGACCTTGAATGCCCGCGAGCATGACGGCCGCGCGCTCAAGAAGGCGGCCCAGGACTTCGCGCACGAACAGGGATGCAAGACAACCGAGTGGATCGTCATGGAGTGCTCGGGCACCGGCGCCGGACAGACGACGGCCTACGGGCTTTTGAACCGCGGCGCCACGCTCTGCGTCGTCGGCTTCACGATGGACAAGGTCGAGGTGCGGCTCTCCAACCTGATGGCCTTCCATGCGCGGGCGCTCGGCAACTGGGGCTGCCCGCCGGAGCTCTATCCGGGCGCGCTCGACCTGGTGCTCGACGGCAAGGTCAAGGTCGGCCCCTTCGTCGAGCGCCACCCGCTCGACGACATCAACAAGGTCTTCGAGGCAGCGCACGCCCACGAGCTCACGCGGCGCGCCGTCCTCGTCCCGAATGGTCAGTGAACAGAAAACTTTTGGAACAGTGAGGCAGCGATGACCGCCACCACACATCAGATCATGGAACGTAACGCACCCCAGGCGCTGGTCGACCACAACCTCGTCGAAGCGAGCGTCGAGGAGCTTTCGGGCGGCATGGTGCTCTACGAGAAGCGGCCGGCGAAACGCCTCGACGGCAGCGAGGCCGCGGGCCTCTCCAACGCCTGGATCATCCTGAACAATCCGGGCCAGTACAATTCCTACACGACGCAGATGGTGAAGGCGGCGATCCTCGCTTTCCGCCGTGCCTCGTGCGACCGCGAGGTCAGCGCCGTCGTCTTCACGGGTGCGGGCGACAAGGCCTTCTGCACCGGCGGCAACACCAAGGAATACGCCGAATACTACGCCGGCAATCCGCAGGAATACCGGCAGTATATGCGGCTCTTCAACGACATGGTCTCGGCCATCCTGGGCTGCGACAAGCCGGTGATCTGCCGGGTGAACGGCATGCGCATCGGCGGCGGCCAGGAGATCGGCATGGCCTGCGATTTCACGATCGCGCAGGACTTGGCGAACTTCGGCCAGGCCGGCCCCAAGCACGGCAGTGCTGCGATCGGCGGGGCGACCGACTTCCTGCCGCTGATGATCGGCGCCGAGCAGGCGATGGTCTCGGGCACGCTCTGCGAGCCCTTCTCGGCGCATAAAGCCTATCGGCTCGGCATCGCCTGCGACATCGTTCCGGCGCTCAAGGTTGACGGGAAGTTCGTCGCCAACCCGACCGTCGTCACCGACACCATGCTCGACGAGTACGGCCGCATCGTGCACGGCGAGTTCAAGACCGGCGAGGACTTCGCCAAGGGCCGCGCGTTGATGAAGGAAGGCGAGGTCGATTTGAGCCTGCTCGACGAGAAGGTCGAGGGGTTGTGCGCCAAGCTGATCGAGACCTTCCCCGAATGCATGACCAAGAGCCTCGAGGAGCTGCGCAAGCCCAAGCTCGAGGCCTGGAACCGCAACAAGGAGGACGCCCGCGACTGGCTCGCGCTCAACATGATGAACGAGGCGCGCACCGGCTTCCGGGCCTTCAACGAGGGCACAAAGGCGAGCGGCCGCGAGATCGACTTCGTGGCGCTGCGCCAAGCGCTCGCCAAGGGCACGCCGTGGTCGGAGGATCTGATCGAGAGCCTGATGCCCGTGGCGCAGGAGGCCGCCGAGTAATGTCCGCGCCGCTGAAGGTCTGGCTCGAGGAGGACGCAAGCGTCCTGCGGGTGCAGCTGCACCGGCCGAAGGCGAATATCGTCGACGCCGAGATGATCGCAGCGCTCGACGCCGCCTTCGCGCATCACCTCGACCACGCCGATCTGCATGCGGTCATCATCGACGCCGAGGGCCCGAACTTCAGCTTTGGGGCCAGCGTCGAGGAGCATCTGCCAAAGCAGTGCGAGAAAATGCTGAAGGGCCTCCACAAGATGCTCTTCCGCATGCTGGAAAGCCCGGTGCCGATCCTGGTCGCGGTGAAGGGACAGTGCCTGGGCGGCGGGCTCGAGCTGGCGCTGGCGGGCAATTTCATCTTCGCTGCGCCGAACGCGCATCTGGGCCAGCCGGAAATCAAGATCGGCGTGTTCGCGCCGGCCGCTTCGTGCCTGCTGCCCGAGCGCATCGGCCGGGCGGCGGCGGAAGACCTGCTGTTCAGCGGCCGCACCATTTCGGGTCAGGAGGCGTTCGAGATCGGCCTCGTGACCGGGCTCGACAAGGACCCGCTGGATGCGGCGTTCACATACTACGAGACGCATCTGGCGCCGTTGAGCGCGAGTTCGCTGCGCCACGCCGTCAAGGCGGCGCGGCTCGGTCTCGTCAAGCGCCTCAAGCCGAAATTCGCCGAAGTTGAAAAGATTTATCTCGACGACCTGATGAAAACGAAGGACGCGGTCGAGGGCCTGGAAGCCTTCATAAGCAAGCGCTCGGCCAAATGGGAGAACAAATAGCGATGGTACAGACAGAAGAAATCATCGGCCGCGCGGAAGCCTTGTTCGAGGACCTGACCTTCACGGCTGCGCGCGACTGGAAGGCGGCGGATGAGAGCCGCAAGGTGATCGGCTACATGCCGATCTACGTGCCGCGCGAGATCATCCATGCGGCCGGCATGCTGCCGATGGGCGTGCTCGGCGGCGGCGACCAGCTCGAGGTGATCCACGGCGACGCCTACTACCAGAGCTATATCTGCCGCATCCCGCGCTCCACGGTCGAGCTGGGGGTTTCGGGCCGGCTCGACTTCGTCGACGGCATGATGTTTCCCAGCATCTGCGACGTGATCCGCAATCTCTCGGGCATGTGGCAGCTCATGTTTCCCGAGCTCTACGTCAAGTATTTCGACGTGCCGCAGAACTACATCGACGACATCGGCGGCAATTTCTACGTCAACGAGCTGCAGGAGCTGCGCGAGGGTTTGGAGAAGCTCGCCGGCCGCGAGATCACCGACGACGATCTCCGCCGCTCGATCGCGGTCTACAACGAGAACCGGCGGCTGGTGGGCCAGCTCTACGACCTGCGCGCGGCCGAGCCGTGGAAGGTGCCGGCCTCGGAGGTCTATCTCGTGATCCGCGCCGGCATGGTGCTGCCGGTCGAGGAGCACTCGCAGATGATCCAGGACTATATCGGCGCGGTCGAGAACGAGGACCGGCCGATGAAGGACAACACACGCGTCGTCGTGACCGGGCTCTTCTGCGAGCAGCCGCCGCTCAACCTGATCAAGTCGCTGGAGCTCGCCGGCTGCTACGTGGTCGACGACGACTGCATGCTGGTGACGCGCTGGCTGCTCGAAGACGTGCCGACCGAGGGCGATCCCCTGCGGAACCTCGCCGATGCCTTCCTGCATCATTCGGCCGCGACCGCCGCGAAGTACGAGCCGGACCAGAAGGAAAAGGGCCAGTTCCTGGTCCGCTCGGTGCGCCGGACCGGAGCCGAGGGCGTGATCTTCGCCTCGCCCAGCTTCTGTGATCCCGCGCTGCTGGATCGGCCGATGCTGCAGCACGTCCTCAAGGACGAGAACATCCCCTACATCGCCTTCAAATACGCCGAGAACTCCGGGCAGATGCAGCCCATCCGTGAACAGGCCGGTACCTTTGCCGACTCGATCAAGCTATGGAGCGAATGATGAGCGCAGCCCCACCGTCCACCTCCGGCACCGTCTCCAAGGACGTCGCCAAAGACGCCTCCATGATCATGCAGAAGGAGATGATGGCGGCGCATTACGACCGGCTCACGAGCGCCAAGGAGAACGGCAAGAAGGTCTGCTCGACCTTCGTGCCGGGCAACCTCAACGAGCTCATCATGTGCTTCGATCTGGTGAACAACCTGCCCGAGACGAACGCGATCCAGATGGGCCTGCGCAAGAAGAGCGGCCAGAACGTGCTCGAAGCGGAGAAGATGGGCCACTCCGAAGACGTCTGCACCTACGTGAAGTCCGACATCGGCATGATGGCCAAGGGCAATATCGCGCCCAACGGCAAGCCCTTCCCCGAGCCCGACGTGCTGCTGCTCTCCTACACCGGCTGCTTCACCTTCATGAAGTGGTTCGAGCTGCTGCGCGAGCAGTATGGCTGCGAGACGATCATGCTCCACACGCCCTATGACGCGACCGGCAAGATCACCAAGAACATGCGCGACTACATGGTCAAGCAGCTGAAGGAGGACGTGATCCCGAAGCTGGAGAAGGTGAGCGGCGTCAAGTTCGACATCGACCGCCTGCGCGAATATCTCCGCGAATCGGCCAAGGCCGAGGAAGACCTGGTCGCGGTGCTGAACTCGGCGAAGAACAAACCCTCGCCGATCGACGCCTATTTCGGCGGCATCTATTACATCGGCCCGATCTTCGGCGCCTTCCGCGGCACCCCCGACGCGACCGAGTATTACGGCATGCTGCGCGCCGAGGTCGAGGAGCGTGTGCGCCAGGGCTTGGGCCCGATCACGCCGGACGGCCCGATGGGCGAGGAGAAGTACCGGCTCGTCACCGAAGGCCCGCCCAACTACACGAGCTTCCGCGACTTCTGGAAGATGTTCTACGAGGACGGCGCCGTCGTCGTCGCCAGCGCCTACACCAAGGTGGGCGGCGTCTACGATCTCGGCTTCCGCCACGATCCGGACAATCCGCTGGAGACGCTCGCCGACTACTGCATGGGCGTCTACACGAACCGCAGCCTGCCCCAGCGCATCGAGATGCTGACGAACTACATCAACGACTTCGAGGCCGACGGGCTGCTGATCAACTCGATCAAGAGCTGCAATTCGTTCGCGGCGGGCGAGCTCATGATCATGCGCGAGGTCGAGAAGCGCACCGGCAAGCCGGCCGCCTTCGTCGAGACCGACCTCGTCGATCCGCGCTACTTCTCGCCCTCCAACGTCAAGAACCGCCTAGAGAGCTACTTCCAGATGGTCGACCAGAAGCGTTCCGGCGCGCGCGTTACGGGAGCAGCGGCATGAAAACCTTCATCGGCATCGACCTCGGCTCGACCACCACCAAGGCCGTCCTGATGGACGAGAACCTGGACGTGCTCGGCCGCGGCATCACCAACTCGCGCTCGAACTACGCGACGGCGACCCAGGTCGCCAAGCAGGAGGCGACCGTCGATGCGCGGCTGACCCTGCTGCGCCGGGAGCTCCGCGACGTCGACGGCGTCAAGGACAAGCTCGACGAGTTCCTCGACCACATGTACCGGAACTTCCGGCTCGAGCAGTTCGTCGAGCAGTTGGGCGATCTGGAGAAGACGTGCATCGAGAATATCGGCGGCGATCGCCTGAAGGGCGTCGAGGACGAGGTCCGCGCGGTGGTCGAGGAGATCTTCAGGCGGCTGCACGACGAGGCGCCTGAGCTGTTCGCACCGGGCGCGCAGCGCAAATCCGACTTCTTCCGCGACATCGCCGGCTCGCGTTACCTCCATGTCGGCGAGGACGTGGCGAAGGAAGCGAAGCTGCCCTTCGATTTGGTGCTCAACGTTTATGACAAATCGATCATCGACGTGGAGAACCGGCCGCCCTCCGGCGATATGAGCGCCAAGTTCCTGCGCGCGCTCAACCGGGTGCTGAACGACGAATCCGAGTTCGCGGCCGCCAAGGGCAAGGTCGAGGACCCGGTCAAGGACGCGCTCAGCATCGAGCTGGAGGAGACCTACACAGTCGGCACCGGCTACGGCCGCGTCACGCTGCCGTTCTCCAAGGAGCACATCCGCTCGGAGATCCTCTGCCACGGGCTGGGCGCGCATATGATGTATCCCGATACGCGCACGGTGCTCGACATCGGCGGCCAGGACACCAAGGGTATCCAGGTCGACGACCGCGGCATCGTGGAGAACTTCCAGATGAACGACCGCTGCGCCGCCGGCTGCGGGCGCTATCTCGGCTACATCGCCGACGAGATGAACATGGGGCTCCACGAATTGGGGCCGATGGCGATGAAGTCGACCAAGTCGGTGCGCATCAACTCCACCTGCACCGTCTTCGCGGGCGCCGAGCTGCGCGACCGCCTCTCGCTCGGCGAGAAGCGCGAGGACATCCTGGCCGGACTCCACCGCGCCATCATCCTGCGCGCCATGTCAATCATCTCGCGCTCGGGCGGCATCACCGACCAGTTTACCTTCACCGGCGGCGTCGCCAAGAACGAGGCGGCGGTGCGCGAGCTGAAGAAGCTCGTGCAGGAGAACTACGGCGAGGTCACCATCAACATCAATCCGGAGTCGATCTATACCGGCGCGCTCGGCGGGGCGACCTTCGCCCGCCGCGCGGTCGAGGGCGACACAACAGGACTTGACGCGGGAGTGGACGCATGACGATCACAGCAGGCATCGATGTCGGCACCGGCGCCGTCAAGACCGTCATCTTCGACGTCGACGGCGATAACGCCAAGCCGCTCGCCAAGGTCACCCAGCGGATCCGCCAGCGCGACCCGCTGCAGCTCGCCGAGGAAGGCTTCAACGAGGCGATGGAAGACGCCGGCGTGAAACAGGACGACATCGCCTATATCGCCACCACCGGCGAGGGCGAGTCGATCCCCTTCCATACGGGCCACTTCTATTCGATGACGACCCATGCCCGCGGCGCGCTCTATCTCGACCCGGAGACGCGGGCGGCGCTCGACGTCGGCGCGCTGCACGGCCGGGCGATCAAGACCGACGAGAAGGGCAAGGTGCTGACCTACAAGATGACCAGCCAGTGCGCCTCGGGCTCCGGGCAGTTCCTGGAGAACATCGCGCGCTATCTCGGCATCGCCCAGGACGAGATCGGCAATCTCTCCAAGGAAGCCGACGATCCGGAGAAGGTCTCCTCGATCTGCGCCGTGCTCGCCGAGACCGACGTCATCAACATGGTGAGCCGCGGCATCAGCTCGTCCAACATCCTGAAGGGCATCCACCTCTCGATGGCCTCGCGCCTTGCCAAGCTGTTAAAATCGACCGGCGCCGGCGACGGCGTTGTGACGGTGACGGGCGGCTTGGCCATGGATAGCGGCCTCGTGGCCGCGCTCCGGGAAGAAGCCGAGCGCGAGAAGCTCGAGGTCGACATCCGCACGCATGAGGACAGCCCCTATGCCGGCGCCATGGGTGCCGCGCTGTGGGGCGCCTTCCGGCACGAGAAGCTGGCCGCGCTCGGGGCGCTGCCTATGGCCTCATAAAGACGACGCAGAGATCAAAAAGGACGACGAACCATGGCACTCAAAATCGACGACACCTGCACCGCCTGCGATGCCTGCGTGGAGCCCTGCCCCAACGATGCGATCAAGGCAGGCGATCCGATCTTCATCATCGATCCGCTGAAATGCACCGAATGCGTCGGCGCCTTTGACGAGCCGCAATGCCAGCTCGTCTGCCCGGCGATGTGCATAGAAAAGGATCCCGACTGGGACGAGAGCGAGGCGCAGCTTCAGGAGAAGTACGAGCAGCTGCACGGGTAGGACCGCCAGCCGCCAGGTAGCGGATTATTTGTAGGGGCGGGTCTCAGACCCGCCCTTTCTTTTATGTGGCAACGATTGCGGGCGGGTTTGAAACCGGCCCCTACAAATAGCGGGATACGTCCCTACGCCAGCCGCTTGCGCAAGGCCAGGTGCTGCGAGGGGCGGAAGCCGCAGGTTTCCAGGAAATGCAGCAGCGAATAGTCGTTCCAGCGCACGCCGGTGCGCACCGTATCCACGCGCAAGGTGCGCAGATTAACCAGGAGCTGCGACATCAGCGCCGAGCCGACCCCGGCATGGCCGTAAAGCGGGTCGACGCCCAGCGTGTCCATGACCGCCTCGGGCTCGGTGCGGCCGAACTCGCCGAAGTCGACGCGGGCCATCATGAAGCCGACCGGCTGTCCCGCCTCGCCCTCGGCGACGAGCGAGACGCGAACGCCCGCATGGTCCATCGCCTCGTTGAACTGGTGGGTCAGGTATTCGGCGCGGGCCTCGTCGTGGGTGATCGCGCGGTCGATGGCGAGCAGCGCCGGCAGATCGTCGGCCTGCATCGAGCGGACCATGACCTGATCGCGCGACAGCGCGTCGGCCGCATCCTCGCTGGGGGATGAGAAATCAAGCTCGACCTCGTCGCTCATCGCTACGCCCTGATTCTCCGCCGCTTGGCTCATATCCTGGTCTCCCTATCGGTCCATAGCTTAGAAGTCGCCCGGCTAGAAATCAATCGCGTCGTCGAGGGGGCGTTCCAGCACCCAGCGCGGCGCGAGCTCGAAGCCGTTGGCCGCGAAGAACCGCATCAGCGGCGCCCCCGACCACAGATCCTGCGACATCACCTCGACGATGCCGCGCTTCAGCATCGCGTCCTCGAAGCCGGCCATCAACGCACTGCCCAGGCCGCGGCCCTGCTTGGCCACACTGACACCGATCGCATCGATCGAGGCGACCGGCTCGTCGGTGCCGAACTCGCCGCGGAAGATGCGCGCGATGACGAAGCCGGCAAGCGCGCCACCGTCCTCGATGCCGAGCGCCAGAAAGCTCGTCGGATCGCGTTTGACCGCGGCCAGGCGGGTCACGAAGAAACCGCGCCGCGCGCGGCCGGCATTCGCCGCGTCGATCGTGATCACCGCATCCAGGTCGTCCGGGCTGAGCGCGCGGACGGTGGGCGCCGCAGCGTTGGTCGTCGTGGACATGTCTGTCTTGGCTGTCTTAGCTGTGTTGGGATTTGTCATGGTCTTGGCCTGGGTCGTCATGGCCGGCCCTTCCGTTCCGGTTAGCGGTGCATCGCGGAGTCACGGCGTTTAGGAGTCACTGTGTTTAAGTGTTCGAGCACGATTACGGCGCTCCCCGCTCTCGGGCGAGCGCGGGATTGCGCCGGCTGCCCGCTGTGTTGGCAGCATTGAAATAGCGTCCCGCCCACCCTTCCCGCCTTGATGCAAATCAAGGTTACGGGTAGTTTTTGAGAGGGCGACATTCCTGGCTTCTGGCCGGCTGGCGGGGGAAACTCTTGATCTCGCAACGGTTGATTTAGGTCATTCGCGGCGGCGGCGATCCGCCTATGCTGCGCCGCAATATCCCGCCACGACACGTCCCCACCCGGGACACGACGCGAGCGACATCAATGCAATATCTGGCAGACCCAGGGCCGAAAGGCCGTCCAACGTCGCCCGCATGGAACGCAGCCCGGGCGGCGGTACGGCTAGTGTCCGTCGCGTTGGTCGCCGCGCTGGTGGCCACGATTGCCGTGCTCGCCGCGGGGGCGCCGGCGCGCGCCGCCGGGTCGCTCGAGGGCTACCTGGCCAAGGAAAAGCCCGCGACGTTCAACCCCGCGGCCAAGTCGTTCGGCAAGCCCCAGGGCAGCCCGCCGATGGCGCCGCTGCTGGGCGCGGACGGCAAGCCGGTGGGTCAGATCTTCCTGAATGCCGACTGGGTCAACGCGACCGGCTATTCGGGCAAGCCGATCGAAATCCTCGTCGCCATCGACGCCAAGGGCATCATCACCGGCGTGAAGCTGGTGCACCACGCCGAGCCGATCGTGCTGGTCGGCATCCCCGAGGCGAAGGTCCGCAACTTCATCAAGGGCTATGTCGGCAAGGACGCCTTCGCGCTGGCCAAGGCGACGGCGGGTAACAACCGCACCGTCGATATCGTGAGCGGCGCCACGGTTACCATCATGGTGATCGACGACACGATCATCCACTCGGCGGTCAAGGTCGCGCGGATCCTCTCGGGGCAGACGACGACGGGGGCGGCCGCCGCACCCCCGCTCAAGATCGACCCAAAGCAGACGAGCAAGCAGGACTGGCTGGCGCTGCTGGGCGACGGCTCGGTGCGACGGCTGCGCCTCAAGGTGAGCGAGGTCAACGCCGCCTTCGAGAAGGCCGGCCACGCGGCCGCGAAGGTTCCGGCAGACCTGGCCAAGCCCGGCGATACGTTCATCGAGCTTTATGCCGCGCTGGTCTCGATCCCGTCGGTCGGACGCAGCCTGCTCGGCGACGCCGAATACCAGAACCTGCTAAAGCGCCTGAAGCCGGGCCAGCAGGCCGTGCTGATCGCCGGCAACGGGCTCTATTCGTTCAAGGGCTCAGGTTATGTGCGCGGCGGCATCTTCGACCGCATCCAGCTAATCCAGCGCGACATCAGCGTCCGTTTACACGACAAGCAGCACAAGCGCCTGGCCGACGTGCTGGCCGAGGGCGCGCCGCGCTTCCGGGAAGTGGCACTCTTTCGGATCGATCCCAAGAGCGGCTTCCGGGCCGACCAGCCCTGGCGCCTCCAGCTTCTGGTCTCGCGCGAGGTGGCGCCGCTGGAAAAGGCGTTCCTGACCTTCGATCTCGGCTACACGCCGCCGAAAAAATACTTCCTGAAGCCGGAGCCTGCGAAGGCGCAGACCGCCGCCAAGCCGGCAGCGCCAGCCGCCGCACAGAACGGGCAGACGGGCACGCCGCTGTGGAAGCGCCTGTGGCAGCGCAAGACGGTCGACATCGCGGTCCTGCTGGCGGCGCTCGCCGTCCTGACCGCGATTTTCTTCTTCCAGAACTGGGTCGTCCTCAGCGCCAAGCGGCTCGATTATATCCGGGTCGGCTTCCTCATCTTCACCACCTTCTATCTCGGCTTCTACCTGCATGCCCAGCTTTCGGTGGTGAACGTGCTCACCTTCACCAATTCGCTGCTGACCGGCTTCAAGTGGGAGTATTTCCTGACCGAGCCGATGACCTTCATCCTCTGGTGCTCGGTGGCGGGATCGCTGCCGTTCTGGGGACGCGGGCCCTATTGCGGCTGGCTCTGCCCGTTCGGCGCGCTGCAGGAGCTGACCAACCGGGTCGCCAAATTCTTCAAGGTGCCGCAGCTGCGGCTGCCCTGGGGCCTGCACGAGCGCCTGTGGCCGCTCAAATACATCATCTTCATGGGCATTCTGGGGCTCTCGCTTTATTCGCTCGGGCTGGCCGAGCAGGCCTCGGAGATCGAGCCCTTCAAGACTGCGATCATCCTGCATTTCGTGCGCGAATGGTGGTACGTGCTCTTCGCCGTGGCGCTGCTGGTGATCGGGCTCTTCATCGAGCGCTTCTTCTGCCGCTATCTCTGCCCGCTGGGCGCGGCGCTGGCGCTGCCGGGACGGTTGCGCATGTTCGAGTGGCTGCGGCGCTACAACGAATGCGGCTCGCCGTGCCAGACCTGCGCCAAGCAATGCATGGTCCAGGCGATCCACCCGACGGGCCAGATCAACCCGAACGAATGCCTCTACTGCCTGCACTGCCAGCAGGTCTACTACGACGATCATCTCTGCCCGGTCATGGTCGAGCGCCGCCAGCGTCGCGAGCGCCGCCAGGCCCGGGCCTCCAAACCCGAAGTGATTGCGGCCGCCGCGGCGAAGAACGGCGGCGGCAAAGCGAAAGGGTGCGGCGCGAAAGGATGCGGCGCCGCGCGGACGTGACTCAGGTCCGAGCGGCAATTGGTTCAACTCACGACAGCAACGGCCTCGAAGAAGGAGGGAAAAGGAAATGTCTAGCGAAGACAAAGTGAAGCAAGACGACGAAATGCCCATTGATGAGACGCAGGGCGATGAGGTGCGCGGCGTCAGCCGCCGCGGCGTGATCGGCGGCACGGCCACGGTGGCCGCGCTGGCCGGCATCGGCGCAGCCACAGGGATCGGCTCGTCGATCGGGGGCGCCTCGAAGGCAAGTGCCGCCGAAGCGGGTGCGGCCGCCGTGGCCCCGGGCCAGCTCGACGACTATTACGGTATCTGGTCGAGCGGCCAGTCGGGCGAGGTCCGCATTCTGGGCGTGCCGTCGATGCGCGAGCTGATGCGCATCCCGGTCTTCAACCGGTGCAGCGCCACCGGCTGGGGCGCGACCAACGAATCGCGCAAGATCCTGACCGACGGCATGCTGCCGGAGACCAAGGAGTTCCTGAAGGACAAGGGCGGCATCTACCTGAACGGCGATGCCCACCATCCGCATATGTCGTTCACCGACGGCACTTACGATGGCCGGTACATCTGGGTCAACGACAAGGCCAACACCCGCGTCGCCCGCATCCGCTGCGACGTGATGAAGGTCGACAAGATGGTCGAGATCCCGAACGCCGCCGACATCCACGGCATGCGGCCGCAGAAATATCCCAAGACGGGATACATCTTCGCCAACGGCGAGCACCGGGTGCCGCTGCCCAACGACGGCAAGATCCTCGACGAGCCGAAGAAATATCACGCCATCTTCACCGCCGTCGACGGCGAGAAGATGAACGTGGCCTGGCAGGTCATCGTCGACGGCAACCTCGACAACTGCGATGCCGACTATCAGGGCAAGTACGCCTTCTCCACCTGCTACAACTCCGAGGAAGGGGTGACGCTGGCGGAGATGACCAAGAACGAGCTGGACTGGGTCGTGGTCTTCAACATCAAGCGCATCGAGGATGCGGTGAAGGCCGGCAAGGCGCGCATGATGAAAGGCGTGCCGGTGCTCGACGGGCGCAAGGGCTCGCCCTATACGCGCTACATCCCGGTCGGCAAGAGCCCGCACGGCATCAACACCGCGCCCGACGGCCGCCATGTCATGGTCGCCGGCAAGCTCTCGCCGACGGTCACCGTGCTCGACGTGACCAAGTTCGATGCGCTGTTCGACGACAAGATCAAGCCGCGCGGTGCGGTGGTCGCCGAGCCCAAGCTGGGCCTCGGGCCCCTGCACACGGCCTTCGACAACAAGGGCTTTGCCTATACGACGCTCTTCCTCGACAGCCAGGTGGCCAAGTGGGACATCAAGAAGGCGATCGAGGCCTACAAGGGTAAGAAGGTGAACCCGGTGGTGGAGAAGATCGACGTCCACTACCAGCCCGGCCACAACCACACCTCGATGGGCGAGACCAAAGAGGCCGACGGCAAGTGGCTGGTGTCGCTCAACAAGTTCTCCAAGGACCGCTATATCAATGTCGGCCCGCTGAAGCCGGAGAACGAGCAGTTGATCGACATCTCGGGCGGCCGGATGAAGCTGGTGCATGACGGCCCGACCTTCGCCGAGCCGCATGACTGCATCATGGTCTCCCGCTCGAAGATCAATCCGCGCAACACCTGGGACCGCAACGATCCGATCTTCGCCGAGGCCGTGAAGCAGGCAAAGGCGGACGGCGTCGACATCGAGGAGGACAACAAGGTCATCCGCGACGGCAACAAGGTGCGGGTGTACATGACCTCGCAGGCGCCCAATTTCGGGATGAACAAGTTCACCGTGAAGCAGGGTGACGAGGTCACGGTGTTCATCACCAACCAGGACGACGTGGAAGATCTGACCCACGGCTTCACCCTGGCCAACTTCGGCGTCGCCATGGAGATCGGCCCGCAGCAGACCTCGTCGATCACGTTCAAGGCCGATCGGCCGGGTGTGCACTGGTACTACTGCCAGTGGTTCTGCCACGCGCTCCACATGGAGATGCGCGGCCGGATGCTGGTCGAGCCGCGTAACGCTTGAGCGCGGACGCCAGACGAAGGAGCCTCGATCATATGTCGCCGCGCCGCGCCATCGTTCCGAACGTCCTCGCTGCCCTGGTGTTTGCCGGGGCGGCGGGCTGGGGCGGTGGCGCGCGTGCGGCGACGATCGAGGTCGAACCGGGCGGCGGCGGGGTCAAGCAGGCGCTCGCCGCCGCCCGAGCCGGTGATACGGTGCGCTTGAAAGCAGGTGTCCATGCGGGGCCGGTCGTGATCGACCGGTCGATCGTGCTGGAAGGCGAGCCGGGCGCCGTGGTCGATGGCGGCGGCAAGGGCAACGTCATCACCGTCACCGCGGCTAAGGTCACGGTACGCGGGCTCCATGTGCGGCGCTCGGGGGCGAGCCTCAACAAGATGAACGCCGGCATCTTCCTCACCGAGACCGCGCATAACGCGCTGGTCGACGGCAACCGGCTGACCGGCAATCTCTTCGGCGTCTATCTGCTGGGGCCGAACAATGCGATGGTGCGGAACAACGTCATCATCGGCCGCCGCGATCTGCGCGAGAACGACCGCGGCAACGGCGTCCAGCTCTGGCGCACGCCGGGCTCCAAGGTGATCGGCAACGACATCAGGTACGGCCGCGACGGCATCTTCACCGATACCAGCCGCAACAACGTCTTCCGCGGCAACCGCATGCGCGATCTGCGCTTCGCGGTGCACTATATGTATACGAACCGCTCGGTGGTCGCCGACAACATCTCGATCAATAACGCGATCGGCTACGCGATCATGTTCTCGCACCGGCTCACGGTGACCGGGAACCTGTCGCAGAACGACCGCGAGCACGGGTTTCTGTTCAATTACGCCAATCGCTCGACCGTCGAGGGCAATGTGGTCACCGGCGGGCCCGAGAAATGCGTCTTTATCTATAACGCCAACCGCAACCGCTACCGCGGCAACGTCTTTTCCGGCTGCCAGATCGGCATCCATTTCACCGCCGGCTCGGAGCGCAACGAGATCACCGGCAACGCCTTTATCGGCAACCGCACCCAGGTGAAGTATGTCGGCACGCGCTCGCTCGACTGGTCGAAGGGCGGCCGCGGGAACTACTGGTCCGACAACACCGGCTTCGATCTGAACGGCGACGGGGTGGCCGACGCCGCCTACCGGCCGAACAGCATGGTCGACCGCATCGTCTGGGCGCATCCCTCGGCCAAGATCCTCTTGAACAGCCCGGCGGCGACGATGCTGCGCTGGGCGCAGTCGCGCTTCCCGGCGCTCTATCCGGGCGGCGTGGTCGACAGCGCGCCGCTGATGGCGCCGCCCAAGCCGCACCTGCCGGTCTTCCGGGGAGGCGCGTCATGAATGCGCGCCCGGTCGAGCTGAAAGGCGTCGCCAAGCGCTACGGCGCGGTCACCGCGCTCGACGGCGTCGATTTCGCGATCGAGCCGGGCGAGTTCATGGCGCTGGCCGGCCACAACGGCGCCGGCAAGACGACGCTCTTCAAGATCATCCTCGGCCTCATCCAGCCGACAAGCGGCTCGGTCAGCGTGTTCGGGTCGTCGCCGCAGAGCAGCCAGGCGGTCGAGCTCCGCCGCGCCATCGGTTTCCTGCCGGAGAACGTCACCTTCGCCGGCAACCTGACCGGCATCGAGATGTTGCGCTTCTACGCGCGCCTGAAGGGCGCACCGCGCGCGCAATGCGCTGATCTGCTGGAGCAGGTGGACTTGAGCGACGCGGTGACGCGGCGGGTCAAGACCTATTCCAAGGGCATGCGCCAGCGCCTCGGCCTCGCGCAGATGCTGCTGGGCGACCCGAAGCTGCTCGTGCTCGACGAGCCGACGAGCGGCCTCGATCCCGACTCGCGCCGGCAGTTCCGCACGCTGATCGAGGAGCGCCGCAAGGCGGGCACGACCATCCTTCTCTCGTCCCACGCCATGGTCGATTTCGAGGAGACCGCCGACCGCATCACCTTCCTGCGCGAAGGCCGCATCGTCGCCTGTGGGACGCTCGAGGCGCTGCGCAAGGCGAGCGCGCTGCCGGTGCGTATCCGGGTCAAGGCGGGCCCCGGCGCGCAGGCGACGCTGGCCGAGGCGGTGGGCGACCTCGCCGAGGTCCAACGCATCAACGGCCAGAGCGTCGAGCTCGTCTGCGCCCCCGACAAGCACGTCGCGATCCTGCGGCGCGTCGGCGCGCTCGAGGCGATCGAGACCGTCGAGGTGCGGCCGCCGCATCTGGAAAACATCTACGCGTATTACCGCGACGGAGGGCCAGCGAAATGAACGCCGTGCTCGCCATCGCCGGCCGCGAGATCCGCGAAGGCGTGCGGAACCGCTGGGTGCTGGCGACGACGCTGGTGCTGGCCGCGCTGGCGCTCACGCTCGCCTTCCTCGGCAGCACGCCCGCCGGCACGGTGAAGGCGAGCCCGCTCGCGGTAACCGTGGTGAGTCTGTCGAGCCTGTCCATTTTCCTGCTGCCGCTGATCGCGCTCATCCTCACCTTCGACGGCATCGCGGGCGAAGCCGAACGCGGCACGCTGCTCTTGCTGCTCTCCTATCCCGTGGCGCGCTGGCAGATCGTGCTCGGCAAGTTCCTCGGGCACACGGCGATCCTGGCGTTTGCCACCCTCGTCGGCTACGGCGCGACCGGGCTCGCCGTCGGCCTGACGCAGGAGACGGGCGCCGGCGGCTGGGCGCCCTATCTCGCCATGGTCGGATCGTCGATCCTGCTGGGTGCGGCCTTTGCCGCCATCGGCACGCTGGTGAGCGCGGTCGCCCGCGAGCGCGCGGTGGCGGGCGGGCTCGGCATCGGGCTCTGGCTCTTCTTCGTCATCGTCTTCGACATGGCGCTGCTCGGCATCCTCGCCGCCGACACGAACCAGACGATCGGCTCTGCCACGGTGCCGTGGCTGCTGATGCTGAACCCGGCCGATATTTACCGCTTCTTCAATCTCGCGAGCTTCGGCGACGTCAGCACCTTCGCCGGCCTCGCGGGGCTGAGCGAGACCGTGCGGATCGCGCCGGCCGCCATGCTGGGTGCGCTGGCGCTCTGGGTCGCGGTGCCGCTCGGGCTCGCCGCGCTTGCCTTTCAACGGAGGTCGGTATGAAGCGCCTCATGATGCTTGCCTTTGCCGCTGCGGCTGCGCTTGCGCTCACCGGCTGCGACGAGCCGGAGGTGGCGAGCGCGCCGCCGCCGGCCAAGCTGACCCGCGATGCGACCGGCCATTACTGCCGCATGATCGTGCTCGACCACAAAGGCCCCAAGGGGCAGATCCATCTGGCGGGCAAGAAAACGCCGGTCTGGTTCAGCTCGGTGCGCGACACGGTCGCCTTCACGATGCTGCGCGAGGAATCCAAGCGCATCGCCGCGATCTATGTGAACGACATGACCAACACGCCCTGGGACCGCCCGGGCGCGGACACCTGGATCGACGCCAAGAAAGCCGTTTACGTGATCGGCAGCACGAAGCGCGGCGGCATGGGCGCGGCCGAGGCGGTGCCGTTCAAGGGCGCGGAGGCGGCAAAAGCCTTCGCGGCCAAGTTCGGCGGCCGGGTCGTCGCCTTCGACAAGATCCCGCGGAAGTACATTCTGGGCGAAGCGGGAACCGCGCCGAGCTACGGCACGGACGGCGACGGTCACGAGAGTCACAAAGAGCATGGCGACACGCCCAAGACGGCCGAGGGCGGACACCAGACGAAGACGCCGATGAAAGGCGGTATGGATCATGGCAACCACAAACACGAATGACGCAAAGACCTCCGCGCGGACGATCAGCCGCCGCCGCATGCTGGGCATCGCCGGCGCCGCCGCGGGACTGGCCGCGGGCGGTGGCGGCCTTGCCGCGCTGTTGCGGACGGACGCAACGCCGTCCTTGCCCGGCTATCGCTGGCGCGGCGTCGTGCTGGGTGCGCCGGCGAGCATCGTCATCGCGCATCATGACCGCGCGGCGGCGCGGCGGGTGGTGGCGGACTGCCTGGCCGAGATCGCCCGCTGCGAACGCATCTTCAGCCTCTACCGGCCGGACAGCGCGCTGACGGCGCTGAACCGGACGGGCGCGCTTGGAGATCCGCCGGCCGATCTCCTCGCCCTGCTCTCGGTGGCGCGGCGCGTGCACGGCGCCTCGAGAGGCGCGTTCGATCCGACGCTGCAGCCGCTGTGGCGGCTCTACGCCGATCACTTCGCCCGGACGCCGGATGACCGCGAGGGGCCCGGCGCGGAGACGATCGCCGCGGTGATGACGCGAGTGGGCTTCGACAAGGTCGCGATCGAGGCCGACCGGATCGCGCTCCGCCCCGGCATGGCGCTGACGCTGAACGGCATCGCCCAGGGCTTTATCGCCGACAAGGTCGCAGCCGTCATGCAC
>JARRKQ010000070.1:0-54480 GCA_037387885.1 Alphaproteobacteria bacterium
CTTAACCTCTCCTTAGCCGTCGCCCGGCCATAGTCCTCGAAAGATTGTGAAATCTTGAGACAAATCCGGGGCATTCCATGGGCCTGCCGAAACCCCTCCTGATTGCCATTGCTGCCTGTGCGGCGCTCACCGCCTGCAAGACCGACGGCATCATGGAGGTCTTCGAGAACCCGCGCCCCTGGCCCAACGAGCGCCGGGTGCTGGCCCGCGACTGGGTGGTGCCGGGCCGCCGGGCCAAGGAAAAGCCGGTCTATTGCTACCGCACCCTCGGCGCCGTCGAATGCCATGACGCGCCATTGGCCGGCCAGGAGCATCGCCAGGTCGAGGACTTCTCGCCCATGACCCCGCGGAAGCCGCGGTAGACGCCATCCGGGCCGCGCGTCGGCCTCAATCTGCCCGAATTCCATGAGTCGGCCAGATAGGCCCGAATCCCGCCATGCATGCGCTGCATGGTGCAAGGCCCCTCGCGCGCTGGCGATTGAATGAAACCGCGTTTGCCGTTACCGTTCGCCCGACCTATCTCCTTGATCAGCACGCCGATTTTTCGGCCGGCAGCCCGGTGGGAGGGGCAGCTCCATGGAACGATCGTTTGCCAAGGAAGTCCAATCGCTGAAGCTCGGCGAGGGCGAGACCTTCGAGGGCGAGGGCATCCTCGCCGTCACCAAGGCCGCGCTCCAGGCCGGGGTCTCTTATGTCGGCGGCTATCAGGGCTCGCCCGTCAGCCACCTCGTCGACGTGCTCTCCGAAGCCAAGGAGATCATGGACGAATACGGCGTGCATTTGGAAATCTGCGCCAACGAGGCCGGGGCCGCCGCGATGCTCGGCGCCTCGATCAACTATCCGATCCGCGGCCTCGTCACCTGGAAGTCGGTGGTCGGCACCAACGTCGCCTCCGATGCGCTCTCCAATCTCGGTTCGGTCGGCGTCGTCGGCGGCGCCGTGGCGGTGATCGGCGAGGATTACGGCGAGGGCGCCTCGATCATTCAGGAGCGCAGCCACGCCTTCGCGATGAAGTCGTCGATCTGGCTGATGGACCCGCGCCCCAATTTGACCACCATGGTCGACACGGTGGAGAAGGCCTTCGAGCTTTCCGAGGCGTCGAACGCGCCGGTCATGGTGATGCTGCGCATCCTCGCCTGCCATGTGCAGGGCCGCTTCACCGCGCGCGACAACAAGATGCCGAAGATTTCCCGGCGCAACAAGCTGCAGACCCCCGACCACAACCTCATGCGCATCGCCCTGCCGCCCAACACCTATGCGCAGGAAAAGAACAAATTCGAGCAGCGCATGCCGGCGGCCAAACGCTTCATCGTCGAGCAGGGGCTGAACGAGACCTTCGACGGCGACATGGAAGACGTTGGCATCATCACCCAGGGCGGGCTCTACAACACGGTGTTGCGCGCGCTCGACCGGGTCGGCCTCGCCGATCTCTACGGCACGTCGCGCGTGCCGATCCACGTCCTCAACGTCACCTATCCGCTGGTCGACGAGCAGCTCGCCGAGTTCTGCGCCGGCAAGAAGCACGTTCTCGTCGTCGAGGAAGGCAATCCGGAATACATCGAGGAACACATCAACTCGGCGCTGCGAAAGGCCGATATCCAGGCGGTGGTCCACGGCAAGAACGTGCTGCCGATGGCAGGGCAGTATACGGCCGAGGTGGTGCAGACGGGCGTTGCCAAATGGGTCGAACTGGTCGCGCCCGAAGGCGCCGATACCGACCGCGCCGGCGCCGTGCCCGAGGAGATGTTCACGATCAATGGCAAGGCCGTCGCGCATCTCGGCAACCCGGTGCCGCCGCGCCCGCCGACCTTCTGCACCGGCTGTCCGGAGCGCCCCGTCTTCAGCGCCATCAAGCTGATGGAGCGCGAGCTTGGGCCGACGCATATCTCCTGCGACATCGGCTGCCATACGTTTTCGGCGCTGGCGCCCTTCAACCTCGGCAATACCGTGCTCGGCTACGGGCTCGGCCTCGCCAGCTCCACCGGCATCGCCCCCAGCTTCGGCAAGCGGGTGATCTCGGTGATGGGCGATGGCGGCTTCTGGCACAACGGCATGACCACGGGCGTCGCGTCGTCGATCTTCAACAAGGACGACTCGGTCCTGATCGTGATGAAGAACGGCTACACCTCGGCGACCGGCTGGCAGTTCCTGCCCTCGAGCCCGAACAAGGGCAACTTCGAGGACTCGAAGATGTCGATCGAGCGGGCGCTGCGCACCCTCGGGGTCAAGTGGCAGCGAAAGGTGCGCACCTACAACGTCTCCAAGATGGTGAAGACGCTGAAGGAGGCGATGACGACGGCGCAGGATGGCTTGAAGGTCATCATCGCCGAGAGCGAATGCATGCTGGCCAAGCAGCGCCGGGTGAAAGCCGAGCGCGCCGAGCGCCTGAAGGCCGGCAAGCGCGACGTGCGGCCCCGCTTCGGCATCGATGACGACGTCTGCACGGGCGATCATTCGTGCATCCGCCTCTCGGGCTGTCCGTCGCTCACGATCAAGCCATCGACCGACATGCTGCGCACCGACCCCAAGGCGCATGTCAATCAGGGCTGCGTCGGTTGCGGGCTCTGCGGCGAGGTCTCGCACGCGGCGATCCTCTGCCCCTCGTTCTACAAGGCCGAGATCGTCTCCAACCCCTCGAAACTAGAGCTCTGGCTGTCAGGCATCCGCCAGAAGGTCATTACGGCCTGGCTCACGCCCGAGGCGGTGCGCCTGAACGGGGTGCATGAGGGCGAAGCGGCCGAGCCGGCCGACGCCCAGAAGGCGGCTTAAGACAATGGCCGCGCGCAAGCAGAGCACCGCTAAGGGCGAGGTGCCGGTCAAGATCCTGATCGCCGCGATGGGCGGCGAGGGCGGCGGCGTGCTGACGAGCTGGATCGTCGAGGCAGCGCGCTCGCAAGACCTGCCGGTGCAGGCGACCTCGATCCCCGGCGTGGCGCAGCGCACGGGCGCCACGACCTACTACATCGAGATCGTGCCGACACCCTATTCGAAGCTGAAGGACAAGACGCCGGTCCTCGATCTCTATCCGGCGCCGGGCGATATCGACCTGATGATCGCGACCGAGCTGCTCGAAACCGGGCGCGTGATCGAGAAAGGCTTCGTCAATCCCGACCGCACGACGCTGATCGCCTCGACCCACCGCGTCTACTCGCTCGCCGAAAAGATGGACATGGGCGACGGCCGCTACGAGGGCGAGAAGGTGCTGGAGGCGGCCAAGCACATCGCCAAGCGCAGCATCCTATTCGACATGGACCGCGCCGCGCAGGACGCCGGCAGCATCATCAACTCGGTCATCCTCGGCGCCATGGCGGGCACCGGCATCCTGCCGATCACCCCCGAGGTCTTCGAGCAGGGCATCAAGGATGCCGGCAAGGCGGTCAAGTCGAACCTCGCCGGCTTCGCCGCCGGCCGCGCCTACGCCGAGGGCAAGGTCGTCGAGGCCCGCCCGAAAACCAAGCGCGCCGCGGCTAAGTCCAAGGCTCCCAAGCTCGAGGGCGCGGCCAAGGCGCTGCGCGAGCGCATCGAGCGCGACTACAAGAAAGCGCTGCAACCCATTGTCATGGAAGCGGCCGGGCGCTGCCTCGACTTCCAGGACGAGAAATACGCAGCACTCTATCTCGACCGGCTCGACACCGTGCGCGAGACCAAGGGCGCCGATGGCGGCATCGTGCAGGAGACCGCGCGGCATCTGGGGCTGCGCATGGCCTACGAGGACGTGATCCGGGTCGCGCAGTTCAAGACGCGCGCCTCGCGCTTCGAGCGGGTGCGCGGCGAGGTCGGCGCGACCCCCGACCAGCTCGTCCGCGTCACCGAATTTTTAAAGCCGGGGCCGGAGGAATTCGCGCAGGTGCTGCCGCGCTTCATCGGCGGGCCGGTCTCGCGCTGGGCGGACCGAAACCCGGACAAGGCGCGGAAGCTTCATTTCGGCATGCATGTGCGCACCGACACGATCGGGGGCTTCCTGCGGCTGCGGATGATGGCCGGCGCGCGGCGCTTCCGGCGCATGGGCTACCGCTACGGCGAGGAGCAGACGGCGATCGAGCGTTGGCTCGACCTCATCCGCCGTGCCGCCGCCAGGGACAAGAAGTTGGCGCGCGAGGTGATCGAATGCGCGCGGCTGATCAAGGGCTACGGCGACACCCATAAGCGCGGGACGACCAACTTCGCGCGCATCACCGAGCAACTGATCGAGCCGGCGATCGAGGGCGGGCCGGTGACGGCCGCCGACATCGCCAAGGCCCGCGCGGCCGCGCTCGCCGATCCCGAGGGCAACGCCCTCGACACCGCCTTCGCCGAGATTGCAGGTGTGCCGGCGGGCGAGGGAGCCCAGGCAGCGGAGTAAATCCGGGCGAAGCCCGGTTCGCCCGGCGTTGTGGCGTTGTTTGGGGGCCGTTCGCGTGTCCCACCTGTCTCAGCCGGGCTGTCTCATCTGTCCCAATAACCGTCCCGACTGTCTCATCTGTCCCATTATACGCGGACGGCGCGAGGCTACGGCCGCGGGTTTCCGCTGCTGTCGCCCATGCAGGTCGGGATGCCGTTCGGGCCGATGAAGATCCGGCCCCGGAAGGTGACGCCGTGCCTGCCCTTGCCGGTGCAGGGTGTGCCGGCCCGCGGCTTCGGCTTCGGCTTGGGTCGCGCACCGCCGGCGGCGCTGCAGGCGCGCGGCCAGCTGCGTCCCCGGATATGCTGGAAGCGGCGCGAGGTTCCGGGTTGGTGACAGGTGCGGCGCGGTGGCGCAGTTCGGCAGGCACGCGGCCAGCTGCGTCCCCGGATATGGGTGAACCGGCGCGACGTGCGGCGCTGGTGGCAGGTGCGCTGGGGCGCGCGGCAGCGGCGGTCGGAGACGACGCGGCCGCCGGCGCGGCGGCACTGCCGGGGGTTTGTATAGAAATTGCGGCGGCCGCGCTGGCAGCAAACGCGCCGGTTGACGCGGCAATAGCGGTCGGAGGCGATGCGCCCACGGGCGCGGCGGCACGATCGCCTGTCGGTGAAGAAGCGTCGGTTGCCCCGCACGCAGCATACCTGCCGGTTGTTGACGCGGCAGGCGCCCTGGCGGATGAGCCGCGCTCCGGCGCGGCGGGCGACGCAGGAATTGCTCAAGGTCTGCCAGCGACCGCGGACAAAAGCGCAGACGGGGCGGTAGATACGCGGGCAGGCCTGGGCGAGCTGCGCCGGGCTGTCGGCCTGGGCACGCTCGGCGGGGCCGATCCAATCGAGATCGGCGGCCGCCGCCGGGACCGCGAAGACCGCCACCGCCAGGATCGTCAGGAGCCGGAGAAGTGAAAACGGATGGCGGGTGCAGTGCAGCTGCATGGATCAAGGTCCCTGGTAGGTCGGTGAGTTGATCGCGGTGGCGCGGGCGATGTCGTGCGCTCTCGCCACCCTTCGGTTATACGGCGCGGGAACCGGAATCATAGCGAGGGCCGCCCGGCGGCGCGCCGAAAGCGGTCGGACTGCGGCTTTGCGGTCACGATTTCCGCGACACTGCATGCAGACGTATGTGTTTGGGAAAGTCTGCGGATTGCGTCAGTGCTCGGCGAGCAGCTTGCCGAAGCCCTGGACCTTGTCGTCGATGCCGACCTTGCGGAGCGCGCTCCAGTAGATCGCCGTGTTGATCGCGATCACCGGCTTGTCGAGCCAGAACTCCGCCATCGCGGCAACGCGCGCCATGGCGAGGTTGGTGCCGGCCTGGACGACGGCGTCGACGGTGTCGCCGTTCACTTCGATGATGGCGTCGCGCAGCTCGGCCGCACTCGTGTGCGCGATCAGGCTCGGGCTCTTGCATTTAAGCCCTTTGAGATTGACGACCTCATAGCCGCACTCCTCGAAGAAACGGCGCACGTTTTCGTCGCCGACCGGCATGTAGGGGGTGATGACGCCGAGCCGCTTGATGCCGCCGTAAGCGTCGAGCGCGGTCTGGCAGGCCTCCGAGCCCATGGTCACGCCGCGGCCGGCGCGCGCCTCGACCTGCTTCTGCAAGTCCTTGGAGGCTTCGAGCCCGCCCCAGAAAGTCTCCGCCGAGATGCCGAGAATGACGTGGCCGGGATCGCAGGTGACGACGCGGTCGATCGCTTCGTCCTGCGCCGCCATGATGCGCTCCATCAGCTCGTTGAAGTCGTCGTCGCCGCCGATCGGGTCGTCGGGGATGTGGATGCGCGAGAAATGGTTGGTGACGCCCACGGGGCGCATGTCGTCGAATTCGGGCTGGACCGAGGTGTTGGTCGACGGCGCGATGACGCCGAACTTCATACGGTAGCCAAGCGAGTCGGTCATGATGGTGGTCCCCCCGGTTTTATTGGCCGTCGGATCGTTGCCTTACCGGGCCAGATTGCCCAGTATTTCCGGCCAGGACAATCCACACGCCAACCGGACGGAGACCACGTCATGAAGGCGACATCCATTCCGCCGCTCAAGGAGCAGCTCAAGGGTAAGGACCTCGTGGTCGCGCCCGGCATCTTCGACATGATCTCGGTGAAGGTCGCCGATGCGGTCGGCTTCAACGCGCTCTACATGACGGGGTACGGGATCACCGCCTCCTATCTCGGCCTGCCCGATGCGGGGATCACGACCTACACCGACATGGTGAGCCGCATCCAGACGACGAAGTCGATCAGCGCCACGCCGCTGATCGCCGACGGCGATACGGGCTATGGCGGCTTGCTCAACGTCCAGCACACCGTGCGCGGCTACGAGGCGGCGGGGGCGGCGGCGATCCAGCTCGAGGACCAGGAGTTCCCGAAGAAATGCGGCCACATGCTGGGGCGGCGGGTGATTCCGCTGGAGGACATGGTGGCAAAGATCCGGGTTGCCGTGGAAAGCCGCGCGTCATCCGAATTCCTCATCATCGCCCGCACCGACGCGCGCACCACGCACGGGCTCGACGAAGCGCTGCGCCGCGCGGATGCGTTTGCCGAGGCCGGCGCGGACGTGCTTTTCGTCGAGAGCCCGGAATCGATCGAGGAGATGCGGACGATCGGCGCGCGCTTCGACACGCCGCTGCTCGCCAACATGGTGGAGGGCGGGCGCACGCCGCTGGTCGACAAGAAGACGCTGGAGGAGGTCGGCTATTCGCTCGCGATCTTCCCGGCGCTCGGGTTTCTTGCGGCCGGCGAGGCGATGCGCAACGCCTTCGGG
The DNA here is from genome assembly GCA_037387885.1 of Alphaproteobacteria bacterium. Taxonomy (GTDB): domain Bacteria; phylum Pseudomonadota; class Alphaproteobacteria; order JAPULJ01; family JAPULJ01; genus DATKZM01. The sequence goes on from JARRKQ010000070.1 coordinate 7,135, forward strand.
CAGTTGAAGGCGCAGGGCTCGAGCGACAAGGTCGACGTGCCGCTCTATCCGTTCAAGGATTTCAGCGCGCTGATGGGCTTCGACGAGGTCACCGCGTTCGACGAGAAGTATCGCGAGAGCGCGTGAGGGAGACGGGCAAGGCCGATCATATTTGGTGGGGCTTTGTAGGGGCGGGTTTCAAACCCGCCCCTACAATTGGGCGGCGGCTGTGAGCCGTGTCGTCATGTCGTCGAGATAGCGCGCGACCAACACGGGGCCCGATTGGCCCAGCACCTTGAGGCGCCCCGACCGTTCCATCAGCAGCACGCCGGAGATGTGGCAGAGCGCGGCCACGGTCTCGGTAATGGCGTGCGGCGGGTCGAGATGCCCGAGCGCGGCGACGGCGTCGGCGATCGGGTTGAGCGCGGCGATCAGGCGGCCGTTCAGCTGGCGGTCGAGGGCGGGGGAGAGCCCGCGCGGGCCGATCCCCTGGAAGAGATAAAGGCCGAGATCGAGCTCGCCGGGCTGCGATTGGTAGTAGTCGTAAAAGGCGCGCGCGGCGGCCTGCGTGCGGGAGGGCGGATCGCCTGCTTCGGCGGCGGCCTCGCGAATCGCGCGGGCCAACGCCGCCAGCGAATCGGCGAGGATGGCGGCGTATATGTCCTCCTTGGCGGGGAAGTAGCTGTAGAGCGCGCCCGCGGTGTAGCCGGCCTCGGCGGCGATCGCCCGCATCGCCGCCCCCTCGAGGCCCTTTTCGTGGAAGACGCGCTTGGCGGCCTCGAGAATGCGCTGGCGCTTGAAGTCGCGGACGGCTTCGCGGCGGGCGCTGGTCGGGGCGGCTTGGGTTGCGGCGGCGCTCAGGTGTCGATCCCCCAGAGCTCGTCGAGATAGTCGCCGCTGTCGCGTTCCTTGACGGCCTGCTTGAAGCCGACGGCCTCGGCGCGCGCCTTGAAGGCCATGCCCTCGGGCGAATGGCGGGTGATGCCGTCGAAGACGGTGGCGATCATCTGGGTATTCGCGAGTCCCATATTGTCGAAGGCCTGGTTGATCATGAGCTTCTGCATCATGAGCTGGTTCTTGGGCACGCCGGCCATGCGCGCCGCCCAGCGCTCGACGGCATCGTCGAGCTCGGCGGGCGGGACCGCCTCGATGCAGAGGCCCATCACCTGGGCTTCCTTGCCGTCGATGAGATCGCCCGTCAGCAGCATGCGCTTGGCGCGCTCCGCGCCCACCCGGTAGACCCACATCGCCGTGGTCGGGCAGCCCCAGACGCGGGCCGGCGGATAGCCGATCTTGGCGTCCTCGGCCATGACCAGGAGATCGGTGCAGAGCGCGATGTCCGAGCCGCCGGCGACGGCGTGGCCATGGACCTTGCCGATCACCGGCTTGTGGCTGCGCCAGAGGCTCATGAAATGCTGGGTGCAGCGGCTCATGATGGCATAGTCCTTCATCGGATCCCAGGGCATATCCTGGACGCCGGGATTGGGACCTTCGGTCTCGGCGAACTCGATCAGGTCGTAGCCCGAGCAGAAAGCGCGGCCGGCGCCGGACAGCACGATCACGTGGATCGCGGGATCGGCATTGGCGGCGGCGACGGCGGCCTCGATCTCTTGCGGCATAGCCAGGTTGATCGCGTTCAGCCGCTCCGGCCGGTTGAGGGTGATGCGGGCGATCCGGCCGTCGGCTTCGTAGGCGAGGGTGGAATAGGACATGGGACGGGTGCTTTCGAAATCTTCCGATTTGATGATTGTATATAAAATTAAACAGCGTTCAATATTTGATGAATATGACCCACGATGTGCGGTTGCAGGCGCAAGGGCGTTGTCGGGCGGGACCATCGCGCCTTATCTTTGTGGGCGTGACGGGTGCGTGTTCTGAGGGGCGATCGCGATGCGGCTCAACCAGGTGACGGTCTATTCGGGCGACGTGGCGCGGGCCGCGGACTTCTATCGGCGGCTGGGCCTGACGCAGATCGTGGAGAACTATCCTGATTATGCGCGCTTCCTTTGTCCGGACGGCGAGGCGACCTTCTCGGTCGAGCGGCACGAGGACCGGCCGGATCGGCCGAGCGCCGCCGTGTTCTTCGAGTGCGATAACGTCGATGGCGAGGTGGCGCGGCTCAAATCCGCCGGCTTCGTTTTCGAGAGTGATCCCGAGGACAAGCGCTGGCTCTGGCGCGAGGCCGCGCTGGCGGATCCCGACGGCAACCGCATCGTGCTCTACCACGCGGGCAAGAACCGCACCGATCCGCCGTGGCGGTTGCCGGAGCCGCGATAAGGCTGCCGGTGCCTTAAAACCGCAACATATGTCGCTTTTTTTGTCCACAGCCCCAAAATCTAGTTGACCCTGGCGGCAGAGCCGCGCTATCAAGCGCGCACAGGTGCTGAAGGACGCGGAGAGTTACTCCTGACGCAAGGCCCGGTCGCGAAACGCCCACCCAGGCGGATCGCACCGGGCCTTCAGCGTTTTGGGGGTGGGGATTGGGTACGGCATTGTTTGTAGGGGCGGGTTTGAAAACCGTCCCTACGAATAGCTCGCGGGCCGGTCGACGCTTGTCGATCTGCAAGTAAAACCCGGAGAATTACAGGGAGCGCAAAATAAAAGGAGATGCCAGGTGCCTGGACGCGGAGTCCCTGCTCGTATACCGAAGTATACTCCTGACATCTCCGGACCGTTCTTCCCGAGGGCTTCCCGGTCCACGTGGCTCCGAACCCGAAAGCCCGTCTCCACGCAGGTGTATATTTCCTTATGGGCCACTTGGGTGCAACAATAAAATCAAGTAAAAGCAAGATTTCTTGTGGATAAAGACTGTAGAATTACACAATTAGCCCACAAATTATCCACAGATTACTGTGCATAACTAGGTTCGATACCTAATCATATTCTCGTAACGGGCTGGAATCGATAGTGATTCCCGCGCCCGATCGATTCAGTTGCCGAGGCGGGACAATGGCGCGGCCACGCTTGGGCGGCACGGACACAATATCGCTTTTTGGCCGTACTTCGTTCGTCGAAAGGTTTGACCGCCGCCGCTATTCCGCCGCTTCGCTCTTGGCCGGCGCTTCCGGAACGTCGTAGCTGTCCATCAGCGTGTCGACCACGCCGTGGAAGTGATCCCAGGGCGTCTCGCGGAAGGAGTGGTTGCGGATGATGAAGGACGCGCCGGCATAGAATTTTTCGTATTGCTGCTGGCGGCCGGCGAACTCCGAGCCGACCATGTCCCAGACCAGCTTGAAGAGCTTCATCCGGTCGAGCGCGCCCATCTGCGGCGTCTGCCAGTACATCTCGAACTTCTGGCGGATCTCCGGGTCGTGCATGACCGTGGCGGAGGCCGGCATCTGGAAGACGCCGCCGCCGGAAAGCTCGCGGAGCTGGTCGATGATCTTCGAATGCTCCTGGGTGCACCAGTTGAGCGCCGCATACATCATGCGCCGGTTGAAGGTGAGATAGCCTTGCGGCCACTCCTCGGCGGCCTCGATCTGGCCATGGATCATGCCCGACAGTGTGGCCTCGAGCGCCGCCATCGCGCCCAGCACTTCCTTCACGGCGGGCACCTCGATGGCGCCCGTCGCATGCGCGACCTTGGAGCAGAGCCCCACGATCAGCTCCATCTTCGACCAGAAGCGGACGTTGGACTGGTGGTTGCCGTAGCAGTGCGAGGGGGTCTCGATATAGATGTTGCGCGCCTTGATGGCGTCGTTCATCACGAAGACCTTCTCCCAGGGCACGAAGACGTTGTCGCACATGACCATGAGGTCGGTTTCGTCGAACGCCCAGGCGAGCGGACTGTCGAACTGGTTGGCGGCGGGGCGCTCGAGCGACTGGCGCGACCACAAGGAGAGCCCCTCGGCGTTCACGGGCACAGCGCAGGTCACGGCCTGGCGCACCTGATCGGGGGCGAGCGGCAGCAGGTTGCCGATCCAGATCTCGTCGCAGAAGGTCGCCGAGGTCGCCAGCATCTTCATGCCGTTGATGATGATGCCGTCGTCGCGCTCGTCGGTAACCTCGAGCGTCGGCACCGGCAGGTTCTGCTTGATGTAGAACTCCGGATTGCGCGCGGCCTGGGGCGGCAGCACGGCGTAGGTCGAGTAGACGTCGTTCCTCCGGCAGTGCTCGTAGTAGTTCAGCAGATTGTCGGAGAAGTCGTAATCATCGGTCTTGAAGGCAGACGGGTTGGTCGACATGCCGGTGACGAAGCCCGAGACGTGGTCGGGCGAGCGGCCCATCATGCCGAAGGTCATGTCGGCGATCGCCTTGTGGCAGCGCATGCGCTTGCGCAGATCGTCCTTCGACTTGGCGCGCAGATACCACATCGAATAACGCTCGCCGTCCTCCTCGAAGGAGAAGAGGTCGAGGTTCTCGGATGCGCGCTTGGCGTCGAACATACCCGCGACCGTCTGCGCGGCGTGCGCGAAGGCGGGATGCGTGGTGACGTCGTCGATCTTCTCCGAGCCGATATAGATGGTGCGCCCGTCGCGCAGCCCCTCCAGATGCTCCTTGCCTGTCTTGAGCATGTGACTGTCTCCCGTTGGCGTTGGTCAGCGGCGCTAAGCCGCCCGCTTACAACCGCTCGATATTCCAAATCTCGTTGATCTCGGTGCCCGATTCGCGGATCACCATCGAGACCGGGCAGAACTTTGCGAGGTCTTCCTTGAGCTTTTCGATCTGCTCGTCGCTGCCCTTGATCTTGGCGTTGATGGTGAGATCGATCTTGGGGAAGGGCACGCGGACGGCCTCCTGCAGCATGACGCCGCGGCGGTCGAAATCGGCAGCCGCATCGATCGTCATATCGCGGACCTCGAGGCCCATATGCTCGGCGATGCGGTTGGAGATCACGTTGGTGCAGCCGATGAGCGCGCTTATGAGGGTCTCGGTCGGCGAGGGGCCCATATCGGTGCCGCCGCGCGCGGCCGGCTCGTCGATCGTGAATGTCTTGCCGCTAACGCTCACATCGGTGCGGGCGTGGCTCACGCCCTTGCCGCCGACTTTCATCGTCACGAAGGTCTTGGGTTTGACCGTAACCATTGTCGCTTCTCCTCCCGTTATTCCGCCGCGGCGCGCGGCGATGTGTCGTCGTCCTGTTGCAGCTCGGCCACCGTCTTGAGCGCCCGGCGCGAATTGCCGACCATGGTCCCAATGAGCCGGGCGAAGCGGTCGAATTGCTCGCGGCTCAAGCCGCCGAAGAGGGCGTCGTTCACCTGTTGCTGAAAAGGGGCAAGGCGGTCGAGCGCGGCTTCGCCCTCGGCCGTCAACGAGACCAGCACGCCGCGCCCATCCTCGGGGTTGGGCTTTTTCGCCAGCAGTCCCGCCGCCACGAGCCGGCCCACCGTCGTGGTGACGTGGGGGGCGGGCAGGTGCATGTAGTCGGCGAGCTGGCGGATGCCGGAGCCCCGCGTGCCCTGGATATGGGCGGTCGCGATCAGCACGGCGTATTGGGCGCTGGTGATGCCGAGCTCGCGGCCGAACGCCTCGGGGAATTTCTGCAGGCGACCGGCGACGATGAGCAGATCCCAGATGACCTCGCGGAACGCCGCATCCGAGCCGACGCGCAGCAACTCCGGGCGCGTGACGCTGAGCGGCGGCTGGAAAGCGCCATCGGCGCTTCGATCCGTGCTGTGAGGGCCTTCGGTCATGCGAACAGTTTTGATTACGTATAATAACTACGTTGCGTAACTAAATATTACGATGCCGTAACGGTGGAGTCAATGGGCGTTCGCGAAGGTGCCGCCACATTGTTCAATCTGATCTCTCAAAGAGAGCAAACAGCCTTCCGCCGGACCTTGTTCCGCCGGACCTTAATTATGCGGACTTGACATTGCTGATTAATACTCGAAACTTTTTCAAACACAGCAACTGTTACGGGAGGGTCATATCGTGGGCGATCTTCCGCATTATTTGAAATCTGGTGAGCAAGCTCGGCTTATACCGATCGTTGCCGACACGAACCGAGAAAGCCGTACAACGTCGGTATTGTTGGCAAGCCTGACCGCTCTTCCGGATCTTGCACATGCTGTGTTTTCAAGTGTCGGTCAGTCGATTGGCAAACGCTCTGTGGTGTCCGCGTTCACTGAAGTGGTACCAACCTCCTCGGTAAGTCGGTCGAAAGATAGGCCGGATGGGCTCGTTGTGATCGAGACTGGTCGGCGATCGTGGTCTGCCTTTTTGGAGGTGAAGATCGGCAACGGACAGCTAAGCGCAGACCAAATTGAGCGCTACGTTGAGCTTGCAAAGAACTGCGAAGTCGACGCGGTAATCACTATCAGCAATCAATTCACTGCCCGTCCGGACCATCATCCAATTCAAGTGCCCCGCACAATGACGCGTAAGGTCAAGCTATATCATTGGCCCTGGATGTGGATTTTGATCGTCCGCTTCTTGTCGCATGACTCTACAGGCATCGATGGCTTTGACCGTATGAACAAAGAATGGAAGGACGTTGTGTTAGCAGTTCAGAGCGGAGCCGTTCTGCGGAAGTCTGCTCACGAGATTGAGAACACGGTGGCGAGTTGGCATGAAGAAGAGCGGGACATGTGCCTGATTCTTTCGCGGCACTTGGGCCGACCGGTTCGCTTGAAACTCGAGCGAAAGCATCGAGATGCGCCACTTGATCGGCTAAAGGACGACGGTTCGATATTGGCGGAGAAAAAGAAGCTTCGTTGCGCCTTTCACATACCGGATGCGGCGTCCGACCTGTCAGTGGTAGTCGATCTTCGTACCCGCTCGGTCGCATGTGGGATGCGCATGGAAGCGCCGCGCGACAAGAAGAGTACCAAGGCGCGAGTAAACTGGCTGTTGCGGCAACTATCAAAGACTGACGACCCGGATATCTATGTAAAAGCGTCATGGCCGTCGCGGGCACCTGACACGATAGATAGCCTTGCTCGGGTTCGTGAGAATCCGGAGATATTGCAGACCGAGAATCAAAAGCTGGCGCCCCACTCATTCGAAGTACAGCTAATCCGTGACCTCGCCGGAAAGTTTTCGGGTTCACGAACATTTATTGAGCATCTGGAAGCCGCAGTGCCGCGATTCTACGACCAAGTGGGCCAGCATCTGCGAGCCTGGCAGGCGCCACCTCCCAAGCCACGCGGGCAAAACGTAACATCGCCGCCTGTAGACGAGAGCGAGGAGCCCGAGACGGCCCAATTTGAACAGTCTCCTGTGGAGGCCGCACAGCCTGGATCTTTGTTGGGCCATCGACGCTAATTTACTGATCTCCTCACGACTAGCGCCGAGCATCCGATCTGAAATTGTCAGGCTACCGCCAACTAGGGCTATCGAATCGATAGTCCGGCCATCGTTTGTGCAAAAAGACTGAACCGGATCAAGGCGCGTCGTCGTTGGCGCTATATATTGCGTCAATGAACTGACTGCCACCGCAATTGCGCAGGGAGACCGCATTGAATGGCGACCGTGATCGACGTTCATACGCATATGTATACGCCGCGCTGGCTGGAGCTGCTGCGGGCCAAGGGTGGGCCGGACTACGAGGTGAAGGAGAGCCTCGACAGCCCGAATACGCTCTACTACCGCGGCGGCACCTTCGGGCCGCTGCACGAGGGGCATTTCGACTACGACCTGCGCGTCAAGAAGATGAAAGAGGCGAAGGTCGACCTCGCGATCATCACGATGTCGGCGCCGAGCGCCTTCTTCGGCGATGAGGCGGTGAGCGTGGAGGCAGCGCGGCTCGCCAATGACGATTTCGCCGCGGCGGCAACGGCGCATCCCGATCACGTGCGCTGGATGGCGACCTTGCCGTGGGAATATCCGCAAGCGGCGGTGGCGGAGCTGGAGCGCGCCTGTGCGCTCGGCGCGGTCGGCGTCTTCACGCTCGGCAACATCAACGGGCGGCATCTGGTCGACCCACGCTTCGCTCCGGTCTGGCAGGCGATCGACGACCGCAAGCTGCCGGTGCTCCTCCATCCGACGGTGCCGGCGGGGGCCGAGGCGCTGGAGCTGTCGCAATTCGCGATGAACGGCTCGATCGGGTTCATGATCGACACCTCGGTGGCGACGGTGCGGATGATCCACGAGGGTTTCCTCGACCGCTTCCCGAACTTCAAGCTGATCGTCGCGCATGCGGGGGCGACGCTGCCGTATCTGGCGGGCCGGCTCGACCGGGTCTACGAGACGACCAAGCGGGCGAAGGTCAATATCGACCGGCCGCCCTCGGACTATCTGCGGCACGTTTACTACGACGCGGTCTGCTATCGCCAGGAGGCGCTGGAGATGTGCCTCGGCGTCGGCGGCGACGAGCACCTGCTCTACGGCTCGGACTATCCCTTTAATTTCGGCGACATGAAGGGGTGCCTCGCGCGGGTCGATGCGCTCAAGCCCAAGCTGCGCGACAAGGTGCGCAGCGGGAATGCGCTGCGGATCTTCGGACTCTGAAGCATCTGGGTTACACTGCAGACGGGAGCTTCTCGATAGCTACGTTTCCAGGGGAAATGCCATGCATGCCGTGATGCCCAAGGCCAAGCCCAAAGCCGACGAACATTCCCATCTAGTACGGCCCGCAGAAATGGAATGGCGGAAGACGCGCTTTCCCGGCTGCGAAGTCAAAACCCTGCTGTTCGATGCCAAGACCGGGCTGGTGACGACGCTGTTCAAGCTCGCGCCCGGCGCCGTGCTGCCTGACCATGAACACGTCGAAATCGAGCAGACATACATGCTGGAGGGTCACTTGGTGGACAAGGAAGGCCCGGCGGCAGGTATCGAGGCCAAGAAGGGCGAGTTCATCTGGCGCGAGCCCGGAAGCCGCCATTCGGCCTGGGCTCCGGAGGGCGGCCTTATGCTCGCGATCTTCCAGGTGCCGAACAAATTCTATGAGGAAGACGGCCGTGTGACCGATTTGAGCGGTAAGCTTTGGGACGAGCTCTGGGGCCACACCGGCGCCGGGGATTAAGTCGGCACTCCCGATCCGGTATCCGCTGTCGGCTTTGGCGGGAATGACGGTACGTGATTCGGGCCGAAGGCCCTAAATCGACTTCATGATGTTGTCGCGCGAGGACTCGATATGCCGACGGGCGGCGTCGGCGGCGCGGTCGGGGTCGCGGTCGCGGATGGCGCGGTAGACCGCTTCGTGCTCGCGCTGGACGCGCTTGTGGTGGTGGGCGTCGGAGAGCGAGATGAACCAGAAGCGGAGCGAGCGCTCGTGCAGGCTGAGCAGCAGGTCGGCCAGCACCCGATTGCGCGCCGCCCGTGAGATCGAGGCATGGAAGTCGCGGTCGAGGTCCATCATGCCGGCGATGTCGCGCGCCTCCATGCGGCTATGGGCGCGGTCGAGGAGGGCCCGCATGGCGTCGACCTCATGCCGCTCGGCGCGTTCGGCGGCAAGGCTCGCGCAATAGGGCTCGTTGATCAGGCGGACCTGGGTGAGCTGCAGATGCTCGTCAAGCGAGATCGGCCGCACGATCACGCCCTTGCGCGGAATGATGTCGATCATGCCCTCGAGCATGAGGCGGTCGAGCGCCTGGTGAACCGGCGTGCGGCCGATGCCGAGCGCCTCGGAGATCGCGGCCTCGTTCAGATGCTCGCCGGGCGCAAAGTCGAGCGTGATGATGCGCCGCTTGATCTCCTCGTAAGCCCGGTTGCGGAGCGACGGGGCCGGCGCGCGCGCCGCCGCCTTGCCGCGCGCGGCCCCACCGCTACGCGCCGGGGCGTCGGTTTCGGCCAGCGCCTCGGCGCCGGCGGCTCTGCCCTTGGGTGTCATGAACGCGATCCGGTTGCGGGCTGGGGGCTCAAGCGTCGGCTTCGTCGTAATAGTGGATCTCGAACATGACGCAGCCGCCATCCGACTTGAAGGGCCCGTGATAGACGCCGGGCGGGCGGCAGGCATAGGTCTTGGCGACGAACTTCTCGCCGCCGTTGCCCTGCGCGTCGTTGCCGACTATGAGATCGCCCTCGAGCAGGAACACCTCCTCCCAATGGTCGTGGATGAAGGGTTCGGTGGAGAAGGTGCCGGGCTCGAGCTTGAGGAGGCGCGAGCGGCTGCCTTTCTTGTTCTCCTCGTCGAGATCGGCGGCAAGGATCTTCTGTTTGAAGCCCGGGGGGTAGCCTTCGGGCGTCTCCCAGCCGTCGTCCATGTCGAGCTTGTGGAATTCCAGATGCGGCTTGTTGAACAGCATGGGGGGTGCCTCCTTTTGCGATCTAGCCTTCGACCGGCAGGGTCTTGGTGGCGTAGGAATGCGTGAGCGTGCGGCCGGCAATCGGGTCTTCGAGCGCGATCTCGAAGAGCTCGCCGGCCTCGATCTCGCCGATGACCGGCAGCGTGCCGCAGAACATCGCGGTGCCGACCGGCAATTTCTCGCCCGGCCCTAGATATCGCTCCATCAGGTCGAAAGGATGGCGCATCTTGGCGGCGCTGCCCTCCTGATAGGCGCGGCGCTTTCCGCCGGCCGTGGTCCAGGAGCGCAGGATCAGCTCGCTCCAACGGTCGGCCACGTCCTCGAAGCGCCAGAGGGTGGCGCCGAGCGGCTTGGCGCAGGCCTGCTTGGACACCGTGATGTTGTAGGCCTCGACCTTGCGGTCGGTGTGGTCGGAGCCGACGCCGATATGGAGCCCGTCGGGCAAGCTGAGGATCACCGCCTCGACCTCGCCGCTGCTGTCGGTGCCGGCGACCTGGATCTCGGCGTCGGTGGTGAGCAGCGAAGCGGCGACCCGGTAGAAGATCGGCGTGGTCTTGGGCCGGGCGATACCGATCGCTTCCATTTCGGCCATATGCGCTTCCATCGCCGCCTGGTCGCGGCCGGTCCAGCCGGCGATGACCAAATCGCCGATGCCCGCGGTGACCGCGGATGCGCCGTCGAGGGTGAGGGTGAGTGTGCTGCCGCCGTCCATCGATCCCGCCCCTAGAAAATGTTGCCGCGTTCGTACTGGACCGGCCAGGCGACGTCGGCGGCCTTGAGCGTCGCCGCGGCGTGGAGCGGCCAGTAGGGGTCGTGGAGCATCGAGCGGGCGAGTGCCACGATGTCGGCGCGGCCGTTGGCGATGATCTCCTCGGCGTGCTCTGCGGTGTGGATGAGGCCGACGGCAGCGGTCATCAGGCCGGTCTCGCGCTTGATCGCCTCGGCGAACTGGACCTGATAGCCGGGGAAGATCGGAATTGTCTGGCTCGGATCGTTGCCGCCCGATGAGCAGTCGATCAGGTCGACGTCGCCGCGTGCCGCCACGAGCTTCAGGATCTCGATCATGTCCTCGAGCCCGTAGCCGCCCTCGACCCATTCGGTCGCGGAGACGCGGAGGAAGAGCGGCAGATCGTCGGGCCACTCGCCGCGGATCGCATCGAGCGTTTCCATCAGCATGCGGGTGCGGCCGGCGAGGTCGCCGCCATAGCCGTCGTTGCGCCGGTTGGAGAGCGGCGACAGGAACTGGTTCAGGAGATAGCCATGCGCGCCATGAACCTCGATCAGCTTGAAGCCGGCGTCGCGGGCGCGCCGGGCACCCGAAGCGAAGGCGGCGATCACCTCGTCGATGGTCGCCTGGTTCATCGCCTCTGGGGTCTGATAGCCCTCGCCATACGGTTCCGCCGAGGGGCCGATCACCGGCCAGCCGCCATCCGTGAGCGCGAGGGGCTGGCCGCCCTCCCACATGGGGGCGGTCGCGCCCTTGCGCCCGGCATGGCCGATCTGCATTGCTGGGACGGCCCCTTGCGCATCGATGAAAGCGGCGATGCGGGCAAGCGCGTCGCGCTGGTCGTCGTTCCAGATGCCGAGGCATTTGGGCGTGATGCGGCCGCGCGCCTCGACATGCGCGACCTCGGTGAAAACGATCCCCGCGCCGCCGACGGCGCGGGATGCGAGGTGCTGGAAATGCCAGTCGTTGGGCGCGCCGTCGACAGCGGAATACTGGCACATCGGCGAGACCATGATGCGATTCTTCGCGGTCACCGAGCGCAACTCGATGGGCCGGAAAAGGTGCGGATCGCGGCCGGGCGGCCGGATCAGGCTTCTGTCCTTGGTAGCGTTCAAAAGATGACCTCCGCGCGCATCGCTTGGTGGGCGATCGTGCCATTGAAGCTGGGGAAATTCTCGCGGTCCGCGAAGGCGCGTTGGCGCGCCGGCGAGTCGAGTGCGGCCTGCAGCGCCGCTTCGTTGTCGAAGACCATCTGCGAGAGCAGATGGAGGCCCGCATCGTTCGTCGGGAAGGGATCGCGGGCGGCGAGCGGGCTGTGAAGGATCAGGGAGCGGATGCCGGGAAAGTCGCGCAGCAAGGCGGCGTGCGGGCCGGCATAGTGCACGTCGAAGGCTGTCCGGTCGGCCGGCGTGCCCTGATAGCGGACGAAATAGGACACGGTCATCTGCGATCCTCCCCTGATCCCGTCGATTTTCCGGCGCACGTTGCGGGACCCGGCCCGTTGCGCGGCGGCCTTTCGTCGGCAGCGGGCGCCCGGGACGATGTTGCCGCAGCCGGGTTGTTCACTGAAATATCACAGGCATTTCAGAAGAGGTCAAGCGGCGAAAGACGGCGCATGAAAGCCGATTATGCCGCCTCGCGGGCTCAATCCAAAGCGTTTGGTTTTGAATTCTCACTCGCGCATAGGATGCATGCGTGCGAGGCGACCGGCCGGCGCTATCGCTCGGCGGCGCCGGTTTCCGAGCGTTCGGGGTCGGTGTGACCGTCCTGTGTTGCGGACGGGGATTGCGCGATCTCGACCGGCTCGTCGGAGCGTTGGACGAGGGCGGCGGCGGCGCGGGCCAGGGTCTCGAAGTCGCCGCGGTCGAGCACGCCGAAGAAGCGGTCGTTGACGGCGCAGACTTTCGGGGCGAGGCGCTCGAGGCGTTCGGCGCCGCGTGCGGAGAGACGCAGGAGCACGCTGCGGCCGTCGTTCGGATTGGGGGATTTCTCGACCAGCTTTAAGCGGACGAGCTTGCCCGCCTCGACGGTGACGAAGGCGCCGGTGACGTGGAGCTGGTCGGCGACTTGGCGGACGGGAACGCCGGCCTCGTTGCCCAAGCGCGCGATCGCCATCAGGATCGAATACTGCGGGCCGCTCACCCCGAGCTCCGCCGCGAGCGCATCGCGCACCGCCTCCATCCGCACCGAAACCGTGAAGAGGTCGTAGACCATCTGGCGGAAGCGCGCGTCGCTGCCGCCCGACAGGAGCGCGGAGGCGGAGACGGTCGGCGGCAGCGGGTGGTCGGAGGAACTCATGGGCGCGGCGTTTCCTCAGCCGCCATAGGCCTTCTTGGCGGCGAGCGTGGTGTAGCCGGTGTCGTGAAGGACGTGGTTCTCGATCGGGATATTCAGGCAGTCGTGGAGCGTGTTGTAGAATTTCCAGAAGCTCGCGACCATGGCGATCTCGACGATCTGCGGCGGGCTGAAATGCGCCTTCAGGGCCTCGTGCACCTCGGCGGGGACGTTGGCGGGATCGGCCGTCGCCTCGCGCACGAAGTCGATGGCGGCTTTCTCGGCCTCGTCGGCCCAGCCGCCGGTGCCGTCGACGAGCGCCTGCAGGGTTGCTTCCTCCATGCCCCAGCCTTCGGCGTCCGCGCCGGTCTGCGCTTTCAGCATGCCGCAGCAATGGGAGGTGCAGTAGTTGCAGCCGTTACCGGTCGAGGCGACGGCGGAGAGCTTGCGCTTCAAGCCTTGGTCCACCGTCGAGGACGGGTCGCGCATGATGTTGGAATTGAGCTTCCACAAGGTCTGGGCGATTTCCGGCCGGTGCATGTGCAGCTTGAGCGCATTCGGGATGAAGCCCATGCGCGACATATACGGCTCGAGGATCGGGCGCAGATTGTCGGGATAATCGGCTTCCTCGACGTAGGGAATGATCGGGTCGGCTTCGATGGTGATGGTGGGGGCGGGGGCGTCCATGGATTTCCTCCTCCGGTGTGGCGTTTCGTTGTGCGGGCAGCGCGTGAATGCGCTCAGTCCAAATAATCCTCCAGCTTCACCTCGCCCCAGTAGCGGGGCATGGCGTTTTCGAAATCCTCCAGGCGGTGGCGCGCCTTGGCGGTGGCGTCGATGCCGATCTTGCCGACGGTGCGCCAGAAATCGTCGCCCGGGATCGGCGTCGCCGAGGGGTCGTAGGGCGAGCCGCGGGTGTTGCCGACGGTGATGATGTCGCGCGCGGGATCGCAGCGCGTGGCGATCGACCGATAAACGTCGCCCGGATCTTCGAGATCGACGTCGGGGCTGACCGCAACGACCATCTTCGTATTCAGCCAGGGCGCGCCCATGGTCTGCAGGAGCGCGTCGTTGAGCGGGCCCTCGCGCGGGGCCTCCACCTGGATGAGGCAGGAGACCGCCGCGCCCCATGTCGGGAAGCGTACGTCGTGGACCGTGAGCCCGATCTCGGTCAAGCGGTTGTAGAGGATCGCCTCGTGGCAGAGCCGCGGAAGCGGCTGGTGATCGGTTTCGGGCGTCGTCTGGTGGTGGCGGTAGATCGGCCGGTCGTCGCGCATGGTGATGGCGGAGATGGTGAGGACCGGCAGCTTCATGTCGGCGGGCAGGTAGTACCAGGTCGGCCCGACATTCATGCCGGCAGGCTCCATGCGCGTGAAGTCGACCGTGCCCTCGACGACGATCTCGGCGTTGGCGGGCACGTTCAAATCGATGGTCTCGCAGGGCACCATCTCGACGTCGCGGTCCATGATGGTGCCGACCATCTCGAGCTCGCCCCACTGATCCATGTGGAGGCCGGAGAAGTTGGCCATGATCTCATAGGCCGGCGGCAGGCCGAAGACGAGGGCGATCGGCATGCTGTCGTGGCCCATCTCGCGGTACTTCCGCATGATCGCGTGGGTGTGGCGCGTGGCAAAGCTCATCAGCCCCGTGTTGCGGTCGACGACGTTGGTGCCGGCGTGCGAGGAGTTGTAGAAGCCGGTTTCGGGGTCGCGGACGATGTTCATCGCGGTGACGTAGGGCCGGGTTTCCTTCTCACTGGGGATCGGCACCGGGAGCTTGGTCCAGTCGACATCCTTGCCTTTCAGCTTCACCGCCTTGACCGGGCCGTCCTTGACGTCGACGAAGCCGCGTGGCGGCTTGCGGAGGCGGTAGGCGAGCGTCTTCAGGTACTGCTCGCGCGGCACGCCGAGTGCGCGCGCCTGCAGATGCCGGTGCTTGACCAGGATATCGAGGAGGCGGAAGCCGGGCTTCTCGGTGATGTTCTCGAAGAGGATCGGCTGCTCGCTCTGGCCGATCAGCGCCGGCACGTGATCGATCGAGACCGGCTTCGTTATATGTGTGACGACGTCGTCGTTGGTCTCGAGATAGCCGCGGAGATCGGCGTCGAGCGCCTTGTTCGGAGCAGCCGGCGGGGCGTGGCTGACGGTAAGCGCCATCGGAACCTCCCTCTCGTTTTTACGCGAAGTCGCTATGCGCCTTCGCTATTTCCCTCAGGCGCCGGGCGAGCGCGTCCGCGCTCTTGGCTCCCGCCGCATAAGGCGGCGGCCCGCAGTCGCGGGCTACTCGACACGAAATGACAGGCGTCATTCCGTGTCTCGATGTTGCGACGGCGATCCGCCAGGTGATTGAAATGAATATAGCTTAGTAACTAAGCTAAATCAATGTCTCTTTGTCACGAGGCTATTTCGCCGCTGCGATCAAAATCACGCCATGCGTTTCAATGGCGTCAGAGTCTGTTAACCACTATCTATGAATCCGCGTAACATGGGCGAGCGTGTGCTGGCGCGTGTGGCGCGGCAGCCTTGTCGGGTTCGGTTTTGGAGGAGTGCCCCACGATGAGCGTCGAAACCGCAATCAAGGAAATCGAGACCGAGGTCGAAAAGCAGCAGAAGAACCAATCCAAGCTGACCGAGACGCTCGCACGCGCGAGCCAGAACATGGACAAGCTCGGCATCGACCTCGACATCGAGAACGCGACATTCGAGGACGTTCACCAGCAGCAGGAAGCGCTCAACGCCTCGATCGCCGAGCTGATCATCGAGCTCGACGAGGTCACGGCGTCGTTCGGCCAGGAATTCGACCGGATGCGGCAGAAGACCGGCTGGGAGTCCTTCGTCGGCATCTTCTCCAAGAACAAGGCCGATTCGATGCGCGAGTCGCGGGTGCGCAACACCGACGTCGACAGCAAGCTGAACGACCTGATCGCCAAGTCCGACATCATCGTCACCATGCTTCAGGGCCAGCTCACCGACCTGAACAGCCAGGAAAGCAAGGTGACGGAGAACCTGGAGAAGGTGCTGTCGGAGCGTGTCGCGGTGGTCGAGACGCTGGAGAATATCCGCAAGCAGCTCACCGACATGGATCCGCAAATCATCCAGATCGAGCAGAAGATCGCGGTCGAGCAGAATGCGGCCGAGCGCACCAAGCTCGAGAAGGAGCTGCAGAAGGTCAACGAGGCGCACAACAAGCTGGTGAAGGACGAGCAGGTGAAGCTCGCGCTCAGCCAGACCTACGAGAAGTACATCAAGCTGGGCCAGAGCTTCGTCGACTCGCTGCAGAATCAGGTGGCGACGCAGCTCGTGCTGATCGACAAGCTGCAGACCGACACCAACCAGCGCGTGGTGCTGTACGACGCGCTGTCGAAATCGCTGAAGACCGCGCAGCAGCAGGACATCGCCCACCGCATCAACGAGATCGGCTCGGCCGTGGACCACGAGGCGCAGGCCTCCATGGCCGCCATCGGCGCGGCGACCAACCAGCACCTCGCGGAGATGCTCGAGGCGCATACGAGCAACATGGCCGCCGCCAAGGATATTCAGGCCAAGAAGGTCAAGGCCGACGAGCGCTTCATGCGCCGCTTCGCCAAGGTGATCGAAGAGCACAACCGCGGGCAGTACGGCGCCGAGGGCGCGCAGTCCTGAGGCGGTAACGGCTTGGCAGCGATCGACGCAATCCGCATCGTCGCAAACGCCACCCAAACGCTAACAAAACCATGAGCGACGGAACGCTGGTATTCACCGAGGAGGCGCTGACACAGCGCTACTTCGCCAAGGTCGACCGCGTGCTCGCGGCCTTCACCCGGATCGCCGAGGACAGGGGCGCCGGTGCGGCCAAACATGCCGACCAGGAAAGCGAGATCGTCTCCGACCATCTCGAGCGGCTCGCCAACAGCTTCAAGGCGCTCGCCTACAAGTATGTCCTGACCGGGCGGGTCGAACATCGCCTGCCGGCGGCGTTCGAGATCGATCGGAGCGACAGCGGCTTTCCGGTGTTCCGCGAATTCCTGCAGCTGGAGAACGATGCCGATCTGGTCGACGAGATGCTGTTCGACCTGCCGCCACGCGCCAAGCTGAAGGGCGAGATGATCGAGCACATCCTCAAATACCGGCGCATGCCGCGCGACCTCCAGTTCGCGATGGCACAGCGATATTACTTTGAGGCATTGAAGGCGGGGCCGTTATTCCTCGCGCGCAACACGCCCGCGCTGCAGTATCTGTCGACCCGGCCGCCGCACGGACACCGGCGTTATCTAGTGGATTGGGCGGTTTACGACACGCAGCGCAACCTTCCTGACATCTATGTCATGGTGCTCGATGACAGCGCCGACCGGCCGCTGCACGAAGACGATGCCTATGCAACGAAGCTGGGCGAGGCGATGCTGAACCAGTCGCTCTCGTCGCTCAAGCTGGTCACCATCGCCTCGGGGATCGACAAGGATTTCCCGACCGTGCACCCCAAGAGCCTGAAGCGCATCCATGTCGGCCCGCTCTACAGCAACACCTTCACCGACCATTCGAGCGAGCTGCAGGAGATCCTGACCGACCATGCCGACGAGCCCGGCTATGACTGGGTGCTCGCCTGGACGGTCGAGAGCCTCGCCTCCAAGGGCATCGAATATGTCCGCACGGGGCTCTTCGGTCAGGTGCAGAAGGAAATCTATCAGGTGGATGGTCACACGCTGGAGACCTTCGAGGCGGGCTCGAGCGCGGTCGAGCGCTACATGGTGCTGCCGCTGGAGGCCTATCAGACGCTGCTCGACTACGGCGCCGAGCGCTTCGCGGATGTGCACAAATTCGTCGTCGGGGCCGACGGCGAGGTGATGACGAATACTTGAGCGGGATGAGGGGTGTCATGACAGGTGGGGCGGCAATGAGGGCTGAGGCGCGATGAGCGACGCGAAGACGGCGATGGAGCTGAAGGAAGAGGATATCCGCAAGCACTATCCAGCGGCGCATGCGGCCCTGTCCGAGATCGACCACGCGCCGCGCTACGCCGAGGAGCTGGCGCCCCGGCAGGCGGCCACCCCGAGCAGCACGACATACACGCGCCGGCGCTTTCGCAGCACGATCCCTGGGGTTTCGCCGACGCTGAGCGAGCGCCGGCCGGCCGCGCATGCGAGCCTGATCGAGACCGTGGCGGCGATCGAGGACGACGATCCGCTGCCGAGCGAGGTGCAGAACCATGTGCTACGCGTACTGCGGCGGGGCATCGCGATCGGCCGGGCGATCGTCGATCTCTACGGTGACATCACGCCGCTCAACACGCTGAAGGAAGCGAACCTCGTCGGCGACCTGAACACCGCCAAACAGGCGGAGTTCAGCGATCTGCTCGCCTCGAGCGCGGCGGTCGGTCTCTTCGCGACGGTGAGCTATGTCACCTTCATGCTTGCCGACTACATGGTGGAAGCCGAGAACGAGGCGGTGACCGTCGACGACGCGCAAGAGATTGTGCTGGAGAACCCGCTGATCGCCATCAAGGGAGCGCTCTGGGAGCTCGACCAGCAGATAGGGGCGAAGGCCGACAGCGACGCGGCGCTGGTGAAGATCGTGCGCGACTACTGCACGAAGCTCGCAGGCGAGCTAACCATCAGAAAAGACGGGCTTAAATACCTCGACAGCTTCCTTGGCCACAGCTACCGGGTCGAGGCGGATGACTTCACCATCGACGGCTTTGCGCAGCCTCGCCTGGCGCGATCGAGCGCCGTGGTGATGGACTTCAAGCAGCCCGATCAGGTGGTAGGCAACCGCATCGCCAAGTATCAGTGCATGAAGCTCGCCAAAATGCTGATGGCCTACGACTTCGAGCGGCAGCTCAATCCCTTCGTCGAGCTCGGCGGCTTCATCTTCACCTTCATCGGCGACGGCAAGCCGGGCACGGGCAAGACGCTGCTGATCCAGATGACCGGCGGGCTGCTCTATGACTATTGCAACAACGCCGGCTATCCCCTCCGTTATCAGAACCTGTCGATGGACAATGTCGACAGCTATCAGGGGAAGTCGGGGCAGAACGCCAAGGCCTTCGTCCAGAACGTGATGGACCCGCGGGTGATCGGCTTCGGCACCATCGATGATATCGACCAGGTCGCGGGCAAGCGCGGCGACCGTCAGTCCTCGGCGGGCCAACAGGAGATCACGGCCGTGCTGATGGAGAGCTTCGCGGGCGCCAACACCGTCGTGCGCGGCAACTGCGCCTTCGGCATGTTCTCCAATTACCCGGAAAACGTCGACGATGCGCTGCGCCAACGCGCCGGTGCGCGCTATCTGGTCGACGGGCCGCAGTCCCGCGAGGACTATATCGACATCCTGTCGCTGCTGCTGGGCAAGCGGCATTCGATCAAGCTCGGCAAGCACGACCTCTTCGCCACGCAGAACATCCGCCGTGTGATCGACAGCTCGTATGAGCGTCACAACGAGCCGGAAAGCGAGCGGCTGCGCGCCGTCTTCGAGGCGGTGAAGAAGGAACACGGCAAGCTCAACACGATCGAGAAGATCGGCACCTATCTCGACGCGATCCAGGACATGGAAGAGCGATTTACCGGCCGCGCGATCAAGAACATCACCGATGCGGCCAAGCTGCGCGCGATGGACTTCGAGATTCCCGACGAGTGGATGGAAAAGCCCGACCTCTTCCTCTTCAAGGACTACGAGACCAAGAAGGCGATGATCGCCGAGTTGATGGGCGAGATCACGCCGGAGATGCTGATCCAGGAGATCAACCGCTATGCCGACAGCGAGTTCCGCTACGCCGGCTCGTCGGACGAGGCGGCGGTAAACACGATGGTGCGTGAAATGCGCCTGCGCGAGAGCGCCAGCAGGCGCTATGCCGAAGAGCGCGGCGGCGGGGATAGCGGGGGTGGCGAGGGATCATGACCACCGCGCCCAGCACCAAGTCCCAAGGACAGGCCGAGCCGCCGCTCGATCCGCTGACGGCCAAGGGCCTGCGCTACGGCCAGCTGATCGAGGTGCGCAACCGGGCGATGCGCGAGCGCTACAACCGCGCGCTGGAACGGCTGACCGGGCAGACGACGGCGCTCTCGGCCTTCCACATCGATCTCTCCGGCTTCTCGCCGGAAGTGGCCGAGGATCTTGGCAATCCGCTCTATTTGAATCCGCACGGGGTCAACAAGAAATTCATCCTGCTGACCACGGGCCAGGCGCGCCTGCCGGCGCTCGATATGCGGTTCACTTCCTCGGCGACGATCCTCAAACGCTTCATCGCCGACAACCGCGAACAACTGTTCGCCCTCAGTACGCGCGACGTGGTGTTCGGCGAGCTGGCGAACTCGACACGATGGTCGATCTCGCCAAGGTGACGGGCGACATCCGCCGCCACCCGGTGATCCCGACCAAGACCGAGTACGCGCAGCCCAACTATTTCGCCGATCATTTCGGCGGGGTTTACGTGTTTCTCGACACGAAGCCGCCGACGCTGATCAGCCTCGATCCCGCCTTCGAGGAGCGGCTGACAGGGGGCAAGCCAGCCGTCGAGCATATCGCCATCGCCGACCGCTCGGAGGTCGCGCGGTTTCTCGCCGACCGCAAGCTGATCGCCTTCATCGGCGAAGGGGTGGCCGATCCGGCGGCGCTGCTGCGCGAAAAGGCGGGGTTCGTGGCCTACGATACGCTGTCGCGGGCCGGCGCGATCGACACTGCCACGGCATTGAACGACGAGGCGTTCAAGCGGCTGATCTACGAGCAATACGATGCGATGCCGCAGGAGTTCCGTTCGTTGAGCGACGCCGTGCGAACGCTGGAGAACGATCCCCAGGCGCGGCTCGGGCAGATGCCCGCGGATGCATTCTTTTATCTTGTCAGATCAACGAACCATGCTGACCGGGAATTGGTGAACCACTTGCTCGCGCACTTCACGCCGTTCGATTTTCGCCAGAGCTATATCTGCAACCGCGCGCTGTTCGAGCACCAATATGCCGAGTGGCCGCCGGCCAAGCAGGCGCTGGTGGCGGATTACCTCGCCAAGCACTATGCGGGCGCAGAAGCGGCGGTCGAGGACCGGCTCTATGGCTGGCACGAAGGGCCGTGGGGCCCGAAGCTGGGCTAGGCGGCGATGCGAGGCGAGAGAAGCCAGAGGATGACGGCGGGAGGAGCCCGATGACGATACTGAAATGGATCATCCGCATCCTCGCGCTCACGGTCGTGCTCGTGGTCGCGGCCTTCCTGCATTTCTACCTGCCGGGGACCGATGTGGTGCGGGTCACGGGGACGGATGTGAAGCGCATGGACGACGGCGGCGACCGCGCGTCGAAGAAGGGCGGGCCGGTGGTGACGCGCGATGTGCGCTTCATCAACACCGTCACCGAAAGCGGCAAGGTGCGCGTCTATCGCAACGAGGATACCGGCTGGGGCTGGCCGCCCTATTTCAAGTTCGACAGCGCCGATGTCACGGCGAAAGCGACCGCGGTTCTAAAAAGTCGGAAAGAACAATGGGTTGCCGTAACGTCGTATGGCTGGCGGATTCAACTCTTCTCGATGTTTCCCAACATCACCTCGATGAAAGTGGTGCCGAAGGGGTACTATCAGATCCCCTACTTCAACATCTTCTTCTTCTTGGTGCTGGGGGCGGGGATCTTTTTCGGGGTGCGCTGGTTTCGGCGCTTTATCGAAAAACTAAGGCTGGATGAAAGATTTGAGGCGGGCACTGCCCCCCTCGATAATATCGTGGCTTGGAGCCGGACCGAGCTCGATTCCTGGAAGAAAAAGCCCAAGAAGGCTCGGCCGCCGCGGCGAGGTTATTAGGCCGCGAGGGCGGGGGGGATCGGGCGGAAGCGGTCATTGAATTTCGCCTGTGTCAGGATGCGTCCGCCGAGATCGTCGATCCCTCCGGACTGGATAACCGCCAGCTCGTAACACACATGCGGGATGCCCAACGGGCCACACCGCACGGATGTCACCGTGGCGATTTCGATCGCGGTGTCATCGCGCAGGTGCTCATAGACCTGGCCAACGGCGATCGCGGTTTTACGGATGAGCTTTCGTAGGATCATAAGCGCACCATCACTCGGTTAATGTTTAGGTAACGATACTTTCTAATTTAATGGTTAACAGAAGGTTAACGGCGGTTAAGAAATCGTTGATACGGCAATAAATCACTGATCGGGCAGTGAAAATTCGCCCGAAAAATATGAGCGCCGCGTCCGGGCGTTGCCCAAATCGTTAACACCGGCGGGTGATCGGGCGTCAAATGGGCGGGTGGCAGCTTCGCTCGTACCAGACGGACGGGCGCATTCGGGGCCATATTCGGGCGCGCGCTAGGCTATACTTGGTGGAAGGGCAGGCCGCGTCGGGGCGCGGACCGACCGGCATCGTGGGAGGGGGTTATGACAGGGGTTTCGGACAAAATTGCTAAGGCCGTGGGCGGCAAGACCGTGGGGATCCTGCATCCTGGCGCCATGGGGGCCAGCGTGGCGGCGGCGGCGAGGGCCGGCGGGGCGCGCGTGTTGTGGGCTTCCGAGGGGCGCAGCGCCGCAACGGCGGACCGCGCCGCAGCGGCGGGGCTCGAGGATGCCGGCACTCTGGTGGAGGTTTGCCGTCAGGCCGCGGTCATTCTCAGCATCTGTCCGCCCGATGCGGCGGAAGAGCAGGCCGAAACCGTGATGGCGGCCGGGTTTCAGGGCGTCTACGTCGACGGCAATGCAATCGCCCCGGAGCGCGCGCGGCGCATTGCGGGCCGGGTCGAAGCTGCCGGTGCGCGGTATGTCGACGGCGGCATCATTGGCCCGCCCGCCACCGCGACGAGCGCGACCTGCCTTTATCTTTCCGGTGCCGAGGCATCGAATGTCGCGGCATTGTTTGCGGGAACTGTTCTTGAAGCCCGGGTTCTCGACGAGACTCCCGACCGCGCGTCGGCGCTCAAGATGTGCTACGCGGCGCAGACCAAGGGGCTGACGGCGTTGCTCTGCGCGCTGGTCGCGGCGGCCGAGGAGCTCGGGGTGCGCGGGGCGCTGTTCGAGCGCTGGGCCGGCGAGGATGCGGCCAAGCCGAACCAGGTCGCCGAGCGCATTCGCGGGGTGACGGCCAAGGCCTGGCGCTTCGAGGGCGAGATGCGCGAGATCGCGGCGACGCTGGACGCGGCGGGCCTGCCCGGCGGTTTCCATCTGGCGGCGGCGGAACTCTATGCGCGGCTGGCGCATTTCAAGGAAGCCGGCGAAACGCCGCCGCTCGATGCGGTGCTGGATGCGTTGACAGGCGCGGATGCCGAAGCGACCGTGGCGGCGGCCGGCGAATAGGCGTCAGGCCTCGTCGGTCCGGGGTCGCTCGCCCTTGCGCATCGGGTAGGCATCGCTGTCCTCGACCTGCTCGAGCTCGATCTTGGTGTTCACCGAGTTGTGCACGCAGAGCATGTTGATCGAAACGATGTTGGCGTAATCGTTCGCCGCCACGCCGTTGAAGTTGTGCGCGTTGAAGAGCGGCGGCAGGTGCCACCAGAGCGAATAGTCGTAGCTGAACAAGAGCTCGATCAGCGCCTTCGATTTATCGGTTCGGTCGTTCTCGACATAGAGGATCGGCCGGTGCTTCGCGATCGTCTCCTTGGCCCCGCGCAGCACGGCCGCCTCCATGCCCTCGACGTCGATCTTGAGCAGCTTCAGGCGCGGATAGTCGAAGACGTCGTCAAGCCGCCGCGCCTCGACCTTGTGGCCGGGTGCCTTGGCGGCGACGTCGGCGGCGTGGTGCACCGAGATGCCGCCGAAGTTGCCCTGGCCGCCATAGTCGACAATCGGCACGGTGACGTGGCCGGGCGCATCGGACAGCGCGAGGTTGAGGCAGTCGACATTGGTGATCGAGTTGATCGCCATGTTGCCGCAGAGCGTCTGGAAGACGACGGGCTGGGGCTCGACAGCGACGACGCGCCCGCCCGGCCCCACATGGCGCGCCAGCCCGAGCGTGTGCGCACCGATATTGGCGCCGACCTCGACCACGACGTCGCCCGCCCCGCAAAGATATTCGAAGAGGGCGAATTCGTGCTGCGAGTATTCGCCGTAGCGGATCACCGCCTGGCCTATGTAGATGTCGTTGCGGTTGACGATCATCTTGCCGAAGCGGCTGTCGACAACCGTGTTGAACGCATCCGCGTTGAAATCGTCGCTCATCGGTCGGGCCCGCGTCGCAGGGCGCCCTTCGCGGGCGGCGTAGCGCGGACTTCCCCCTTGGTCGCCAGTCGGCGATGTTCTTTTAGCCGAAGCGCGCGGCGGGCGCGACCCATCTGGCCAAACCCCTCTTGCAGCTGGCGATTTGCTTTCGCGAAGGACAGCTAGTCTCCCTCCCCCTCTGAAGAGGGGGAGGGGAAAAGGGGGATCGTCTCATCCGTCGTGTGGTTAGTCGCGCAGCACGCCGGTCCTGTCGACCTCCTCGCGCAAGACCTTGAGCTCCTCGTCGGTCGGCGGTGCGATGGTCTCGACCTCCGGCGCGTTGTCGAAGCCAAAGCCCGTATTCTCGCGCACGTCCTCCTCGCTCACGCCGGGGAAGAGCATCTTCAGGCGCGCCTGCTCGGTGTCGGGGTCGAAGTCGAAGACGCATTTGGGCGTCACGATCCATTTCGGCCCGCTGCCGAGGAACTGCACCTCGCGGCAGATCTTGCGGCCGGGGAAGGAGACGAAGTCTACGTCCTCCACCAGGCGCCGCTTGTCATGCGCGGTGAGGAATACGTACGGGCAGCGCACCGAGTTCACGATGTCGTTGATGCCGATTGTGCCGGGGCCGCGGAAGGTGATGTTCCCCGGCTCGCCGAGGCCGATCATGTTGGCGTTGCCCCATTTGTCGACCTGGATGCCGCCGACGAAGAAGCGGTCGGCGAACCAGAAGTGGTTGGTGTCGCGGTAGGGGCTGCCTTCCTCGTAGTACTTCTCGCGCCCGGGCGGGCAGTAGAAGAGGAAGGTCTCCGGGTGGTCGTGCACCGTCTCGGCGTATTTGAGCAGGCCGTATCCGGTCGAGGTCATCGGCAGCGCCTCGATCTCGATGTCGGTGACGTTGCCCAGGAAGCAGGTGCCGCCGAGCTGCAGTTTGAGGTTCGGCGCATGGGTCTTCTGGGCCAGCATGTTGGCCGCGAAGAAGATCTCCGTATGCGCACCGGCGGTGATGCGGTCGCCATCCTCGATCTCGCGCGAGAAGAGGACGGCCATCATTTCCTTCCAGCTGAAGTCGCTCATTGCTCGTCCTCCTACCAGGTAACCAAGGGATGTTGATAAAGGTCGAGCAGCTTGCGAATGCCGACTGTCTCGAGATAGGCGACGTGGTCCGCCGGGTCGTGGCAGGTCCGTTTGATGTAGTCGTCCCAGACCTTGGCATCGCCCTTACGGTTGGCGGCGCTGGCCGCGACGTAGTCTTTGATGCCGTCGTGGTCCTCGTTGTACTGGCCGTGCGCCGCGTAGGGGTGGGCGCCGTAGGGCGCCTCGACCACGCAGTCCGCGTATGAGACCGAGGTCATCATCGGGTTCTTGCGGATGGTAGCGTTGGGCACGACGCGCTCGGCCTGGAGCATGATGCGGTCCGAGGCGCGGGCGAGCCAACGGTCGCCGAAGGGAGCGCCCAGATGCTGGCCGTTGCCGTGCGGGTCCGACCAGGCGACGTGGATGACCGCCCAATCGGCGCGGATCGCCGGGATGCGCATATACTCCTTGCCCTCACCGCCCGGATCCTTGAAGGGGACGAAGTCCTTGTTGAGATCGGGGATCGAGGAGCCAACGCCGCCGCGCCAGGCCATGAAGTCTTGTCCGGCCGCGCCCGCGAAGAGCCCGGCATAGAGCGTGTACTCGCTGCACTCCCAGACCTCGAGCTCGCCCGATTCGGCGTATTTGCGGAAGTTGTGGCCAATCGGGCAGTACATCTCGAGGCCGACGTAAGGGGCGATTAGCTTCCTGATGCAGCCGGCGCCGATCAGCAGATCGAGATCGAGCCCCGCCGTGGCCGAGCCGACCAGGGTCAGGTCCTTTTTGCCCTGCTTGATGATCTCGCGGACCACCGCCATGGGATGGTTGTCGGCGCCGAAGCCGCCGACGGCGATCGACATGCCGTTCTCGATCCGCGAGACGGCCTCCTCGATATTGGTTACGACTGATTTTCTCTTGGGTTTCGACACGGTGCTCCGACCTCCTCCGCTCAATTGTTTCGTCGTTATTGCTGCAAAAGCGTGACCGCGTAGGCGGCCGAATCCTGGCCCAACAAAAGCCCGCCCTGGTTCTGCGCCATGGCGACCTTGGGGGCGTTTCCGATCTGGCGCTCGCCGGCTTCGCCGCGCAGCTGCCAGACCAGCTCGGCGATCTGCAGGAGCCCGGTCGCGCCCACGGGATGGCCGCGCGCGCAGAGCCCGCCGCTCGGATTGACGGGCTTGGCACCGTCGAGCGTGGTGACGCGCTCGTTCACCAGGCGCGGGCCTTCGCCCGGCCCGCAGAAGCCGAGGCGCTCGTAGATCATCAGCTCGGCCGGCGCCATCGCGTCATGCACCTCGACGACGTCGACATCCTCGGGGCCGATGCCGGCCTTCTCGTAGGCCTCGTTCGCGGTGAGGGTGACGGAATCCTCCGCGCCGTCGTCGGGGAAGCGGTAGGCGCCCGAGCGCAATGCGCAGGCGGCGACCCGGATCGGCGGGCGGTCAGACAGCTTTTCCGCCATGTCGACGGGGCAGAGGATCGCGGCCGCCGCACCATCGGCGATCGACGAGCACATATAAAGCGTCAGCGGATCGGCGATCATGCGCGAGCCGAGCACGGCCTCGACAGTCAGCTCGCGCCGGTGCTGGGCGTAGGGGTTGAGCGCGCCGTTGTGGGAATTCTTGACCGCGATCTGCGCGAAATCTTCTCTTGTCCAGCCATACTGCTTCATCCGCCCTTTGAGATTGATCTTGGGATGGATGGCGTAGCTGGCGGTGAACTGCATGCCCATCTGCGAGAGCTCGAGCTCGCTGTCGGCGGCGAGCGCGCTGATCGAGCGGGCGAGGTCGCCCACGAACATCTTCTCCACACCGATCGCGATGGCGATGTCGCACATGCCGGACGCCACCTCGAGCCAGGCGCCGCGGAGCGCCGTCGCGGCGCTGGCGCAGGCGTTCTCGACATTGATCACGGGGATGCCGCCGAGGCCGGCTTCCTGCGTCACAACTTGGCCGCGGATGCCCTCCTGGCCGGTGAGCAGGCCGCCGAGCGAGTTGCCGACGTAAGCCGTCTGGATCGCCTCGGGGCCGAGGCCGGCATCGCGCAGCGCGTTCCAGATCGCCTCGCGGCCGAGATCCTTCAGCGCCTTCTCCGGGAACTTGCCGGCGGGGTGGGCGCCGACGCCAACGATGGCCACGTCTCGCATGATCGTCCCCTTAAATGCTCTACCGCGCTTGCGTCTCCACAGGCCGGTATTTGTAGGTGAGGATCGGCAGGTTCTCGGGCGTCTGGCCGACCGGCTCGATGACGAGCTCCATCGCCATGCCGTCTTCCAGCGCGTCGGGCTCGACCGGCACGTCGTCGCTGATCAGGGCAAAGACGCGCGGGCCTTCGGGGATGTCGACGAAGGCCTGGAAGTAGGGGGCCTCGAATCCCTGCGGCGCGACATAGGCGATGGTGAAGTTGTAGAGCGTGCCGGAGGCGCCCATCGGCGTCTCCTCCATCGTGTCGTCGGCCCGGCAGGCGGGGCAGACGGCCATTTTGGGAAATACGGTGGCGCCGCAGGCGCGGCAGCAGCTGCCGATCAGATGCGGCGCTTCGCCGGCGCCGTTCGGCACGCTGTAGGCGCCCGGCAACAGGGCGACATAATCCTTGGGCGACGCGTCCGACACGCACTTCCCCCCATGGGAACCCGCACTCCAAACTGCGTTGATCGCAGTTTTTTACACTATTGGTGATTTTTAGCGGTGCGCCGCGCAGGCTGTCAACGGCGAAAGCCTCAGATCGTACGGCCGCCGTCGACCTCAAGGCAGACACCGGTCAGAAATTCCGCCTCGTCGGAGGCCAGGAAAAGCGCGGCGTTGGCGATGTCCCGGGGTACCGCGAGACGACCAAGCGGCACGCTGGCGACGAACTTCGCGTAGACATCCGGGTCGCGCGAGCCGCCCAGAAATTCGTCGAGCATCGGCGTTTCGGCAGCGACCGGGCAGAGCGCGTTGACGCGGATCTTCTCCGGCGCGAGCTCCACCGCCATTGATTTTGTGAGGGTGATGGCGGCCCCCTTCGAGCCGTTGTACCAGGCCAGGCCTGGCCGCGGGCTGATACCGGCGGTGGAGGCGGTGTTGATGATGACGCCGCCTCCGCGGCGCTTGAGCGCCGGGACGCCGTGCAGGGCGGCGAGATAAAGGCTCTTCACGTTGACCGCAAAGATGCGGTCGAACTCGGCCTCGGAGACGTCGAGCATCGGCTGGTTGCGCTGGGGATAGCCGGCATTGTTGACCAGGATATCGAGGCCGCCATAGGCGCTTTCGGCCTCGGCGACCATGCCGGCGACGTCGTCGGTGTCGGTCACGTCGGCGCGCAGATAAGTCGCGGTCCCGCCCGCCTGCATGATTGCATCGGCGACGGGCCGACCCGCATTGTCATTGATGTCACTGACGATGACGCTTGCGCCTTCTTGGGCGAAGCGATGGGCAATGGCCTCGCCGAAGCCGGACGCCGCCCCTGTCACGATGGCAACCTTGTTTGCGAGCCGCATCGAAATCCTCCCCGCTCATTCAAGGCGTGGCCGGACGGCCAGCCGCATGCGCACCGGCGCATGATGTTTTCCGGAGGATATCACGGACGGCGGCGGACGCCCCCCGCGTCGGCCGTCAAAACTCAGTGGGAAAAGGTCCGGCCGACCTCTAGTGCGGGCTTTTCTCGCATTTGGGCTTGCTGATCAGCAAGGCATTGCCCTGGCCGTGCTTCATGTTGCACGGACGCGCTTGGTCCGGGGTGCGCAGCGAGGGGCGTCGCTTGGCTGACTGCGGCCGGTCTGGGCGCGGCATCGACTGCACGTCCAGGGGCCCGAGACGGCGGGGCAGGCTGTGCTTGCCGGCAGGCTCGTGCGTCGAACGCTTCTTGACGGCCTGGAAGAGGCGCATCAGCACGGTGTCGAGATCCATCGGATCGATGAAATCGTATTGCTGGACGATGCGGCTGATGAGCGCGCTGATCTGCACTTCGGAGACGGCGCGCTCGTCGTCGACCTTCCGACCGTTCACGATCACCTCGACGCCGGCGCGCAGGGCCGGAAGCAAGAGGTCGGGTATGCCGGCGCGCAGATAAAGGTCGGCCTGCTGCTCGGGGTAGCCGTTGCGCAGGATCTCGTCGACATGCTTGATCTGCATGCTGGTTCGCTCGGCCAGACCGGCGACGAACATGCCGACCTTGCCGTCGCACAAGGTCCGCAGAAGGAAGGTCGGGGTGAGGCGTTCGATGTCGTTCAGATATTTCATGAAGCCGCGTGCGGCTTCGGCGCCGGCCTTGGGCGGCAACAACGCCGCGGTCGCTTCTTCGCGCGAGAGCTCGCCCAGCCCTTCGAGCAGCTCGCGCGGCATCCCGAAGCGCGTGACCAGATGCTCGCGCATCTGGTTGGAGACCATGGTGACGAGCCGCTCGCCGATCGAGACAGGCAGATCCTCGCGGCCGACCAGGCCCTCATGGACCGGCACGCTGTCGAGGAACTGGTCGATGACCCGGTGGAGCAGGCGCTCCGAAAGCCGGGCGCCGTCGTTCCGCACCAGGGCGGCGACGACGTCTTCATCACCATTGGCGACCAGCGCCTCGGCCACAACGTAGGAAACCTCGCGCCGCTCGGCCACCGCGGCCTGGCGGGCCGGATCGGGCTCCTTGGCGATCCCGCACAGATCCTGCTCGCTGAACGCCTCGGAGTAACGCAGCATCGGCGTGGCGACGCTGTCGAGATCGCGCGCCATCTCCAGCGCCAATTCGCGGGGCAGGAAGGGGCAGTGGGCGAGCTGGCGGGCCAAAGCCTCGCGGACCTCGGTCGCCGCCTTGGTGAGCCAGATCGCGATGATGTCCTCGGCCAGCTTCCGCTTTTCGCTGTCTTCGGGCGAGCTGCGATAGACCGCCGCCAGCCGGTCAGCCGTGGGCGCGATGTCGGCGCTCATTCCGCCGCTGCGCACGCGCTCGATGTCGGTCTTCGTCAGCATCGGATCTTCTCTCCAAAGCTCGGTTCGGCGATCGGTTCGATTTGGCGGCGTCGCCTGGGTCCAGACGACTATGGATGAGTAGAGTATATGAAAATTAACAATCAAAAGCAAACTATAAATTACAGATTTACTATATTTATTTTGTTAATTCTTGTATTTTACTACAAAGTTTATTTAATTTTAAAAAAGTTTTAGATAATTTTTAGATATAAACACGAGTGAATACTACGCATCGACGCGCGGAATGGATACTGCCGCCGCGAACAAACGGCAAGACGGTAGGTGAGGAAATTGGGGGAGGCGTCTTTAGGACGGCGGGCGGACACCCGCTGTCGATGGATCACTTGGTGGCGCTGCCGACCTTGTCCTCGACGACGCCGTTGACGAGCGTGTACATGCCGCCCACACCGCCGGCCAGGATTTCGGCACCGATCAACAGCGCGGCCGCGACGAATACGACGAAAAAGCCGTATTCGAGTGCGGTCGCCCCGATCTCGTCCGTCGAGATCTGCTCGACGGACTGGGCGCTTTTTTCGATCCCCGCATCGATCCGCATGTCGGTCCCCATATTGGTTCTCAAGGTCGGCACGTTCATCGGCGCATGGGCCGCTCGGCGTTGCCGGAACACGCGTGAGCTCATATCGGCTCATTTGCCCGTTCGCGTGCCGGCCGGCGCGACCCAGGGAATAAACAACAACCTCGGTTGCGTCAGTATTAGCTTCGCATCTTAAGTAAGGTTTGACAATATAAAATAATATAAACAAATCAAACAGATAATATTAATAAGAATTGATTATAAATTATCTTCAATTTTAGACAAATCTATGCTTATGCGTGGTTTTGTCTGACACATATATATACCGGTGAAGTGCCGGCTTCTGCCGCCGAATCCCGGCATAATCTGTGGCTCGCCAGGCGTCGGTAAGCCGAACGCGCCTCGCCGTTGCGACATGAAAATCCAACGGGCGGCCAGCCCGGCGGCTCAAAACCGTCAGGATTCCGCGGGATTAACGAAGGATTCACCATGTTCGAGTGGAATGCGCGAACCCGTGACACGGGCGATGCCTGCCGTCCCACCTCCCAACGAGGCACATAAATGAACAAGTCCGATCTGGCCGCCGCGATCGCCAATACCTCGGCAATCCCGATGGCTGAAGCGGCCAACGCCGTGGAGTTCGTCTTCCACATCATGAGCAATCAGCCGCGGCTGAGCGAGGCGGCCATGCCGCGTCCGGCGAACTCCAACGTCCCGAGCTTGGAGCAGCTGGTTCTGTTCGAGGACTTCGCCGACAAGAGCGCGCGGCCGACGCGCTGACCGCGCCGCCGTCTCGCCAGACCCTCGGCTATTGGCCGCGTCCTGCTTTGCTCAGGGCTCGGTGAGCGTCTTCTGCGGCTCGCCGTATTTGCTGCGGAGCTCAAGGACCACGTTGATACCGGGCCAGTCGATGGCCGCGCTGGGCTCGAAGCCGATCTCGGGATCGAGGAAGATGTCGCAGGCCTTGGTGGCGATCTCGGGCGACATGTTGGGGACGCGCTCGACCAGGATCGCCTCGGCGGCGGCCCGGTTGGCGGGATCGAAGAGCCAGGCGAGCGCGCGGCGGTAGGCGCGGATATAGCCGGTGAGCGCGTCGCCGTTCTCCGCCGCCCAGGACCGGCGGGTGGCGCCGACCACGCCCTGATAGGCGGGCAGATGATCGCGGCCGCGCGCCAGCACGTTGAGCCCGATGGCTTCGCCGATCACGTCGAAAGGGGTGAGGAGGAGGGTGCCGGCCTGCTCGCCGGCCTTGAGCGCATCCCAGCGCTGCATCACCCCGCCGATGCTCTCGTAAGTAACGTCGTCCTCGGTGAGGCCGGCCTTCTCGACGATTTCGCGCAGCACGAAGGCAAACCCCGTGGTCATGGCATCGACGGAGAGCGTGCGGCCGCGGAGATCGTCGAAGCTCTTGACCTCGCCGACCGTGACCAGGCTCAAGAACGCGTCGTCGCCGCCCATGAACGTGAAGAGGTCGGGGGTGGCGTGGATTTCCGCCTCGCCCTGGCCCTCCATATAGGCGACCACATTGTCGATGCCGGTCATGCCGATGTCGTAGTCGCCGTGGATCATGCCGGCGAGCTGCTCTTTCGAGCTCGTCGTCAGATGCATGTCGAGCTCGAGGCCCTCGTCGGCGAAATAGCCCTGCGCCAGGCCGCTCCAGATCGGCAGATTGAAGCCGCCGGGGAAGACGATCACCTTCAGTGTTTGCGCGCTCATGTCAGTTCGCCTTTCGCCTTGAGGACTTGGATTTTGCGGATTTCGATTTCTTCTTGACCGGCAGGTAGCGGCCGAGCCAGTCGGCCATGATCGCCCGCACGACGCCCTGATCGTCGCTCAGCATGAAGTGATCGACGCCGGAAACGAGATGCATGTCGCAGGGCTGCTTGGCGTGCTGGAAGAGGCCGATCGCCTGGCTGGTCGGTGTCGTGGTGTCGTGGGCGGGATGGAGCAGCAGCAGCGGGCGCGGCGCGATAAGGCCGACCACGTCGTTGGCGCGGAAGTCCATCATGCTCATCGCGGTCTCCGCCGGGAAACGCTTGATCCAGTCGCCAGCGAGGTTCTTGCGCTGGGCCGGCGGGATCGCGACGATCGAAAAGCGCGGGATCATCAGCGAGCGGCCGGTGCGCTGGCGGTGGCGGCGGCCGTCCTCGAGCTTGGTAATGAAGCGCTTCCATTGCGCCGGGCTCGGATGCTGCTCGCGGAACTTCGAGACCCCGTCACCCCAGGCGCCGCAGCCGATCACCGCGGCGATGCGCTCGTCGACGCCGCCCGCATAGACCGCGACCGCGGCGCCGAAGCTGTGGCCGAAGACGCCGATGCGTTTGCCGTCGACGCCAGGCTGGCGCGCCAGCCAGGTCAGCGCGTTGGAGGTGTCGCGGACCTGGTCCTGGCAGAGGATCCAGGCGCGCTCGCCGCCGCTCTCGCCGCAGCCGCGCATGTCGAAGCGCAGCACGATATAGCCGAGGCGTTCCAGGATCTCCGCCGCCTGCCTTGGCGTGGCCCCGTCCTTGCTGGTGCCGAAGCCGTGCAGGACCAGGAAGGCCGGACGCTTCTCACCCTTCGCCAAGGCGCGCGGGCGATGCAGGATGCCCGCGAGGGTGAGCCCGTCGGACGTGAATGTAACTTTCTGCTGCGCCACGCTTCCCCCCGGTTTTCCCCCGATTTCATTGTCGTCGGCTGTTGCGCTTGCGGCCGGCGCAGGTTCATTTAGCGGATCGGACAGTATGGGGGAAGGCGGGATGCCGGTTGGACGGTTCGATCACGCTGCATTGCAGATATTCATAAGAGACATGTTCACGGCCGCGGGGTTGCGTGCCGAGGAGGCGGCGGTCGAGGCCGAGGTGCTGATCTGGGCCGAGCTGCGCGGTCTCGCCTCGCACGGGCTCTTCCGGGTGCCGATGTATCTCGGCTGGATCGCGCGGGGCCTGCGAAACCCGCGTTCCGAGCCAAAGGTCGTGCGCTCCAAGGGCGCGACCTGCCTCATCGACGCCGACCGGGCGCCGGGGCTCTACATGATGACCCAGGCGATGGAGCGCGCCGTCGGCCTGGCCCGCGAGCACGGCGTCGGCTGGGTCGTGGTGCGGGGGACGACGCATACCGGCGCCATGGGCTACACCGCCCGCAAGGCGGCCGAGGCCGGCATGATCGGCATCGCCACCTGTGCCTCGCGGCCGCTGATGACCTATCACGGCAGCCGGGTGCCGGCACTGGGCACGAGCCCGCTCGCCATCGCCGCACCCAGAGCGAACGGCGCGCCGATCGCACTCGATATGTCGAGTGCCGCGATCCCCTGGGGCAAGCTCGCCCAGGCGCGGGCCAACAACGAGACGCTGCCGCCGGGCGTGGCGCTCGACGGCGCGGGGCGGGTGACCACCGATCCGAACGCGGCGGAGGTGCCGCTGCCGCTCGCGGGCGCCAAGGGGAGCGGGCTTGCGCTGATGATCGAATGCCTGACCAGCCTGGCTGGTGGGCTGCCGCTGGTGGCGCCGGCGCTCAGCGGCGAAGGTCCGAACTACAACGTCCAGAACGCGGCCGC
Source organism: Alphaproteobacteria bacterium (assembly GCA_037387885.1). Taxonomy (GTDB): domain Bacteria; phylum Pseudomonadota; class Alphaproteobacteria; order JAPULJ01; family JAPULJ01; genus DATKZM01. The sequence goes on from JARRKQ010000070.1 coordinate 41,409, forward strand.
GATCGCGGTCGATCCGGAGGCTTTCCTCGGTGGCGCGGGTTTTGCCGAAGAGGTCGAGGCGATGGCGGCGGCGATCGTGGGACTGCCGCGCGCGGAGGGGTTCGACGAGATCCTGATGCCGGGCGAGCGTGGCGACCGCGAGGCCGCGCGGCGGAAGAAGGCGGGGATCGATATCCCGGACGAGCTGTGGGACCGCTTGTGCGACAGCGCCAGGAGCCTCGGCGTGTCGCCGCCGGAACCGCGCGGCTGATGTTGAGGATTTCTGCCGCTTTACTTAGTTATGCACAAATGACTGTGGATAAACTGTGAGCGGATTGTGTGTTTTATTTCATTTCATCCACAAGAAATTTGCTTTTCTCTTACGATTATTGTTGTGCCTAAAAGAAAAATAGCAATAATCAAACTTGCGTGGTGACGGGCTCTCGGGTTCGGATCCACGTGGACAAGAAAGCCTTCGGGCGGAACTGTCCAGGAGACGTCAGGAGTGTTCTTCGGAGCACAAGCAGGAACTCCGCGTTCAGGCACCTGACGTCTCCATCTATTTGCGCCCCCTTCAACATCGCTGCGTCTTGATATGCATTGCCACCGACGCCATGCGGTCTAGGCCAGCGCCATGCGGCTTTGGTATGTCGGTGGATGCGAACCTGCACGGGTGCTTGAACATGGCGCTCGCCGTGCATAGGACATTAGGCAGACTTTAGGCACGCAATGCTGTTATCCGGCGTAAAGCCTTGTGGGCGCTGGGAGCGTTGCATTTCGGAACGCGAAAGAACGAGGCATTGCAATGAGTGCGGATAGGATGGCTTCTCGGATTGTGCGGGCGACGATCGTGGCGCTTGCGTTGATGGCGCCGGTAGCGGCGGCCACGACGGCCCAGGCGCAATCGGCGGACGACGCCAAGGCCATGGTGAAGAACATGGCCGAGCGGGCGCTCAAGGTGTTGGCGGACAAGTCGATTACCAGGGCAAAGCGCGAGGCGGAATTCGCGGTGCTCTTCAAGCAGAACTTCCACATCCGCACGATCGGCGTATTCGTGCTCGGTCGCCACTGGCGCCGGGCGACGCCGGAGCAGCGCAAGGCTTACCTCGAGGTCTTCCAGCGCCTGATCGTGAAGACCTACACGGTGCGCTTGAGCCAGTATGCCGGCGAGAAATTCGTGATCCGCGGGGCGCACGGCCCCGACGGCGGTGCCTATTCGGTGGACAGCGTGGTCCTGCGGGAAGGCCGCGCGCCGATCCCGCTGCGCTGGGCGATCCGCAAATCGCGCTCGGGCCTCAAGATCGTCGATGTGGTGATCGAGAACCTGTCGATGGCCCAGACTCAGCGCGATGATTTCGCCGCGATCCTGCGCCGTCGCGGCTCGATCGACGGGCTGATCAAGGCCTTGCGCGAAAAGATGGACGCCCTCGATAAGGGCTGATCCGGAGCCTGATCTATGGGCGCTGAGGCGCCGAGTCCCTAGAGAGATCTGAGGCCGGAGGCTCCCCGAGCGCTACCCTGCCAAGAAAAAGTTGGCCGTCGGGTTTCCTCCGCGGGTCCGACGATACAGATTAGTGTGCCAAGTGCATGACAGGCTCACTTCGAATGGGAACGCCAATGACCGATACGACCGAATACACCCCGCCGAACGTGTGGAAATGGGAGAAGGAGAGCGGGGGGCAGTTCGCCAACATCAACCGCCCGATCGCCGGCCCAACCCACGAGAAGGAGCTGCCCGTCGGCAAACACCCGCTGCAGCTCTATTCGCTGGCCACGCCGAACGGCGTGAAGGTGACGGTGATGTTGGAGGAGCTCTTGGCGGCGGGCCATAAGGGCGCGGAGTACGACGCCTGGCTGGTCCGCATCAACGAGGGCGAGCAGTTCTCCAGCGGCTATGTGGCCATAAATCCCAACTCCAAGATCCCGGTCATGGTCGATCACAGCGTCGATCCGCCCCGGCGGGTCTTCGAGTCGGGCTCGATCCTGCTTTATCTGGCGGAGAAGTTCGGCGCCTTTCTGCCGACCGACCCGGCACGGCGCACCGAGGCGCTCAACTGGCTCTTCTGGCAGATGGGGAGCGCGCCGTACGTCGGCGGCGGGTTCGGCCATTTCTATACCTATGCGCCGATCAAGATCGAATACGCGATCGACCGCTTCACCATGGAGACCAAGCGCCAGCTCGACGTGCTCGACCGGCATCTGGCCGAGCACGACTACATGGCCGACGAATATTCGATCGCCGACATGGCGATCTGGCCCTGGTATGGCGGGCTCGTGCGCGGCAACCAGTATGAGGCGGCCGAGTTCCTGTCGGTCGAGGAGTACAAGAACGTCATCCGCTGGGCCGACGCGATCGCCAAACGGCCGGCGGTCAAGCGCGGGCGGATGGTGAACCGCGTTCGCGGCGAGCTCAGCAGCCAGCTTCGCGAACGCCACGACGCCAGCGACTTCGAGACGCGCACGCAAGACAAGCTCGAGCCGGAGGAAAACGCCGCCGAGTGACGGGCGCAGTCCTGCTGGTGACGAGCTCGCGTAAGGTAATGTTAACCTTGACCAGGCTGAATAGGCCTGTGCTACCATTTATGCGTGATTCGCGCTCAAGATATTCGAAACGCTCATAAATCGAACGTGGATTGGGGAAAGTGGGAAAGCGGCTAAATGCCGCGGTCGGTGTTCCCACTATCCAAACCACGTAATCGTGCTTTCCGATTAGGCTCGTCTTATCGGTGGCGAGTCGTGCAGTTTGAGGCGCTCGGACGTTCATTCCGGCTTCTGATCGCATATAGCCTCGACAAGGAACAATATCGTGCGACCCTCGGAGTGGAAAACGCGCGGGATTTAAGTGTTGTTGCATCTTATGAGTTTCATGGGACGCACCCAGGTTGGCACGTCCAAGCGGCTTGTGGGGATATTGACAGCATTCCGGCGGGTATGATGCGAGGCCCTTGGCAAAGCCGCTTTCCTAAAGCAAGGCGATTCCATCGCCGCGATCATTTTGGCATTAAGGATGATAGCGGAGCGCTGGACCCAGCCGCGGAGTTTTTCAGGTTGCACAAGGCCGAGGGCAAAATGCTGTGAATACTGAAATGCTTTGTAAGGCTTTTTGCGACGAGTTGCTGGTGCGGGACGTTCCTGCCGGTCTGGCAGTTAGTACGGGCTACGATTGGATGGGTGAACCGCTCGGTTTTTATGTTGTCGGTCCAGATGACTCCGGTCGTTATCGCGTGGAAGATGACGGCAATACCATGCCACTTATTGAGGCGGCAGTTTCGGATTTGGATACACCGACCCGCGCCGAAGCTTTGGAATCTATGCTCAGTGAGTATGGAGCGCGCTACGACGAAGATCGCGGGGAACTGACAACTTTGCCATTGCGCGAGGAGCAGATACCAAAGGCGGCTATCAGTTTCGTTGGTCTATTGTTGCGTCTTCAGGATTTAATTCTGCTGACACCCGAAAGGGCCGCCAGTACTTTCCGTGAAGATGCTTCAAACGCCATTCGCGTTGCAATTGGCGACCAAGCTGCGATTCGTGAAAATGAGCCCATCTCGCCTAGTATCGAGTTCCCGGCGGATATGATCATTGAGGCTGCTGGTCATGTTCCAGTGGCCATATATCTCGCAATGAGTGAGCAACGAGTATTGGAGGCTGTAGTAGCCCAAATGGCCGCGTTATACGAAGCGCAAACGCCATGTTCAGTAATTGCTCTTCTTGAAAAAGACACTTCCGTTAGTCGGAAGATGCTGCGCTATGCGGCCAATCGCCTAGTGGCACTGCCGATCTTTGAAGGGGATCAAAAAGCGGCGATCCAGCGCATTGAGCGTGAAGTGAAGGGCCAAAGCCGCACAGTGCACTAGACGTGCTGATGAAAGCCGCTACTAGCCCATTCAAATCGAACATCGCGTGAAAAAAAGACCGGAAGGCGGAACCGCCTTCCGGTCTTGATTTTTACCGTCCGCCGCGCGGTGCGGCGGGAAACGGTGCTTACTTGTATTACTTCATGTAGTCGTACTTGCCGTCCTTCCACACGTACCAGACATAGCCGGGCGCGGTCACGTCGCCCTTCTTGTCGAAGCCGATGGTGCCGAGCACGGTCTTGAACTTGTTGGCACGCAGCGTCTTGATGACCTTGCGGAGGTCGGTGCTGCCCGCCTTCGTCACCGCCTGCGCCCAGGCCTGGATGGCGCCGTAGGTGTAGAGGGTGTAGCCCTCGGGCTCGTAGTTCTGTTTCTTGAACTCGGCGACGACCGGGGCCGCGACCGCGTTCTTGCGCGGATCGGGGCTGAAGGTCATCAGCGTGCCCTCACCTGCATTGCCGGTGATCTTCCAGTACTCGTCGGTGACCAGCGCGTCGCCCGAGACGAGCTGCGGCTTGTAGCCCATCTCGTGGGCCTGACGGATCATGAGACCCGCCTCGGTGTGATAGCCGCCCACATAGAAGACGCCGATGCCGGCGGCCTTCATCTTGGAGACCAGCGCGGTGTAGTCCTTCTCGCCCGCGGTATAGGCCTCGTACATGGCGACCTTGCCGCCGGCCTTCTTGAAGTTCGCCATCGTCGCATCGGCGAGACCCTTACCGTAGGCGGTCTTGTCGTGCAGGAAGGCGACCTTCTTGCCCTTGAAGTTCTTGGCGAGGTAGCTGCCGGCGACCACACCCTGCTGGTCGTCACGACCGCAGACGCGGAAGACGTTCGGCCCACCTTCGTCGGTCAGCTTCGGATTGGTCGAGGCCGGCGAGATCTGCAGGATGCCTTCCTCGGTGTAGACCTTGGAGGCCGGGATCGACGAGCCCGAGCAGAAGTGCCCGGCCACGAACACGACCTTCTGGCTGACGAACTTGTTCGCCACGGCCACGGCCTGCTTCGGATCGCAGGCATCGTCGCCGACGACCAGCTTGAGCTTCTGGCCGAGCACGCCGCCGGCCGCATTGATGTCCTTGACCGCCTGTTCGGCGCCGCGCTTCATCTGCTCGCCGAAGGACGCGTACTGACCCGTCATCGGCCCAGCCGTCGAAATCGTAATGTCCGCCTTAACCGGCGAAGCCGCGAGGACCGTTACTGCGGCCGCCGCAACAAGGGCATGTTTGAACTTTGTCACGCCTTGCTCCTCCTCATTCCCAGGGAAAAAGGCCGGCCCGATCTTCTCAATCGCAATTTGCCAGGCACGGCCCGTTGGTTAATTGGGTCACGGCAAGCTTGTTACTGCCGCTTGACGGATACTTTAGGAGCAATGCCGCGGCGTTCGTAGAGCCAGGGATACTGGGTCGCCATCTTGTTGGACAGGGTCATCCGGTAGGCGGCCATGGCGATGCAGAAAAGATACGCCGTATCAATGATATAGCCGGAAATCGACAGGCCGATGCCGCTGCCCAACCCCCAGGAGAAAAACCGGTCGGCGATGCCCAACATAAGCGTGTATGGCACGAGCTGCCAAACCGGCCGCCAGGCATTGGCCTGGGCCTGGCCGGTCATGAAGGCGGCGAAGCCCATCAGGATCACGGTGTTGAAGACGAAGGTAAAGATGCCGGCGCCGAGAATCGCTTCCATGGCCGCCTCCTAATGCCCGCCTTCGAGATAGGCCGAGCGGATTTCCTCATTGGCCAGCAGCTCCGCGCCGCTGCCGGACATGATGATCCGGCCGTTGGCCATGACGTAGCCGCGATCGGCCAGGCGCAGTGCGTGATAGGCGTTCTGCTCGACCAGGAACACAGTGACGCCCAGCTTGTTGATCTCGCGGATGACGTCGAAGATCTGCTTGACGATCATCGGCGCGAGACCGAGCGAGGGCTCGTCGAGCAACAGCAGGCGCGGCCGGCTCATCAGCGCGCGGCCGATCGCCAGCATCTGCTGCTCGCCGCCCGACAGCGTGCCGCCGCGCTGATCGGCCCGGCTACGCAGGATCGGGAAGATCTCGAAGACCTTTGCGACGTCTTCGTCGAAATGTGCCGGATCCGAGGGCGTGGCGCCGAGCTGCAGGTTCTCCAGCTCGGTCATACGCGGAAAGATGCGCCGGCCTTCGGGCGACTGGGCGATCCCCAGACGGATGATCTCGTTGGTCGGCAGCTGGGTGATCTCGGTCCCGTTGTACGTGATCGTGCCCGTTGCCGCGCGCGGATTGCCGCAGATCGTCATCAGCAGGGTCGATTTGCCGGCGCCGTTGGCCCCGATCAGGGTGACGATCTCGCCCTCGGAGATCTCGATGTCGACGCCGCGCAGGGCCTGGATGCGGCCGTAGAACGTCTCGATGCCGGAGATTTTGAGGATCTCGGTCATGTGTCGTCGCGCCCCTGGCCGTCAGCGTCGTCGTCCTTCGCCAGGTCGCGCGCGACCTCGGGCGGCAGCTCGTCCTCCTCCTCTTCGCCGAGATAGGCGCGGATGACCGCGGGATCGTTGCGGACAAAATCGGGATTGCCGTCGGAAATCTTCTTGCCGTAGTCGAGCACGATGATGTGGTCGGAGATTTCCATGACCACGTTCATATCGTGCTCGATGAGGAGAATGCCGATCTCGTGCTCGTCCTTGATGAAATTGAGAAGCCGGTTGAGCGCGGCCGATTCCGACGGGTTGAGGCCGGCCGCGGGCTCGTCGAGGCAGAGCAGGGTCGGCTCGGTGCACATGGCCCGGGCGATCTCCAGCCGGCGCTGGTCGCCGTAGGGCAGGCTCTCGGCGGCAACGTCGGCGCGCGGCACCAGGTCGATCTGCTCCAGCCAATAGCGTGCCAGATCGACCGCCTGGCGTTCGGAGCGCCGGTACCTGCCGGCGCCGAAAAGGCCGAGCAGCGTGTAGCCGGAGGCACGCATCAGCTTGTTGTGCTGGGCGACGATCAGGTTTTCCAGCACCGTCATCTTGGGAAACAGACGGATGTTCTGGAAGGTCCGGGCGACGCGCGCATGCATGCCGATGCGGAAGCCCTCCATGCGCTCCAGAAGATATTCGCGCTGCGGTCCCTTGAGGGCCAGCCGCCCGACCGTGGGCTTGTAGTAGCCGGTGAGGCAATTGAAGACGGTGGTCTTGCCCGCACCGTTGGGGCCGATGATCGCGGTGATCTCGCGGTCGGCGGCGTGGAACGACACGTCGTCGATCGCCACCAGCCCGCCGAAGCGCATGGTCAGGTGCTCGACCGTCAAGAGGGTGGGGTTCGTGGTCTCGTAATTGGTGTCGATGATTTGGGTTGGGGCGGCCGCGGCGGTCATCAGCTCGCACCCCCGCTTGGATCCCCGCTTGGATCGTAGTTCTTGGGATGGAGCCGGATGGTCGGCTCGCGGTGAGCCAGCAAACCCGCCGGCCGCCACAGCATGATCACCACCATCGAGAGGCCGAAGAAGAGCATCCGGTATTGCTGGAGGTCGCGGAAGATCTCGGGCAGGCCGATCAGGATGAAGGAGGCGATGACGACGCCGAACTGGTTGCCGAAGCCGCCGAGCACGACGATCGCCAGGATGATCGCGGACTCGATGAAGGTGAAGCTCTCGGGGCTGATGAAGGTCTGGCGCGTGGCGAAGAAGGAGCCGGCGAAGCCGCTGAACATGGCGCCGATGCCGAAGGCGGTCAGCTTGGTGTTGCGCGGGTTGATGCCGAGCGAGCGCGACGCGATCTCGTCCTCGCGCAACGCCTCCCAGGCCCGGCCGATCGGCAGCCGGCGCACGCGCATGGTGAAGATGTTGGTGATCAGGGCAAGCGTCAGAATGATGAAATAAAGGAAGATGAACTTGTGGGCCGAGGAGAATTCCAGATTGAAATAGGTGTGGAACGCGGACGATTTGTTGAGGTCGTCGTCATAGATGGTCTTGAACGAAAGACCGAAGAAGCTGGCCGGCGGGATTTTCGAGATCCCATCGGGGCCGTTGGTGAGGCTGTACCAGTTCAGCAGGATAACGCGGACCATCTCGCCAAAGCCCAGCGTCACGATGGCGAGATAGTCGCCGCGCAACCGCAAGACCGGGAAGCCCAAAAGGACACCGGCCGTTGCCGCCATCAGCCCTGCAAACGGCAGCGCCGCCCAGAAGCTCACCCCGGCCGTCGTCGCCAGTAAGGCATAGGCATAGGCGCCGACGGCATAGAAGGCGACGTAGCCGAGATCGAGAAGGCCGGCCAGCCCGACCACGATGTTGAGGCCCCAGCCCAGCATGACGTAGGTCAGAACGAGGATCGATATATCGAGCACCTGCCGATCGACGAAGGGCAGGAACGGCCAGATGATCGCGAGCCCGAACATGATCGGCCCGATGTAGCGGGCATAGTGCTGCACGCCGGCGCCGATCTGGTCCATGACCGAATCGCGGTCTTCGACGATCACGGGGCGGCCGCCGGCGCGCGCGGCCAGTCCGGCCCGGATCGTCAGGATTGCGATGAAGGCCGTGAGCGACCATTGGACGACGGCGCTGTTGAAGGGCAGGAGATACTTGACGTTGAGGGACGATCCCTTGCCGAACAGGGTTTCGCTCAGGAGCTCGGCGACCAGGAAGGCCGTGATCGGCAAGCCGGCATAAAGCACCGGCAGGGGCTTGCGCTCGCGCAACAGGATGAGCGCCAGGCGGCCGAGCATGGCGATCACCGCGGCGACGACGACGTCCCAGCTCCGCGTTTCGAGCGCGACGCCGCCGGGCACGTCCTTCACGTGCAGGCCGACCATGCTGAGCGCCAGGGCGAGGACGATCAGGCCGGTGATCAGGATTTCGAGGCCGAGGCGCTGCGGCTTCGGGAGTTGGGCGATGCGCGCGCTCATGCCGGCCATGGCCTAGACCTTCTCGATGTCGGGTTTGCCGAGCAACCCGGTGGGCCGGAAGATCAGCACCAGGACGAGGATAGAGAAGGTCGCCACGTCCTTGTATTCGGTGCTGAAATAGGCGGCGAACATCACCTCGATGAAGGCAATCAGCACGCCGCCCAGCATGGCGCCGGGTATCGAGCCGATGCCGCCCAGCACGGCGGCGGTGAACGCCTTGACCCCGGTGAGGAAGCCGACGAAGAAGTCGGTCGCCCCGTAGCGCAGCATGAAGATCACGCCGGCCACCGCGGCCAACGCAGCACCGATGACGAAGGTCAGCGAGATCGTCCGGTCGACGTTGATCCCCAGCAACGCCGCCATGTTCAAATCCTGCTCGCAGGCACGCTGCGCGCGGCCCAGCGCGGTCTTGGTGATGATGATCGTGAAGATGACCATGAGCACGACCGTCAGGATGATGATGAACATCTGCAAGAAGCTGAGGTTGACTTTGAAGGCCTGGCCCGACGGGGTCAGCGTGTTGATCACCTCGATGCCGCCGGTGATCACGGGCTTGAGCGGCTTGGTGCGCGCGCCCTGCAGCAGCTGGACGTAGTTTTGCAGGAAGATCGACATGCCGATCGCAGTGATCAGCGCGGCGAGGCGCGGCGAGCCGCGCAGTGGACGGTAGGCGACCCGCTCCAGCGTCCAGCCGTAGAACAGCGTGAACGCCATGGCCACGACCACCACGATCAGCACGGCAAGCGGCACCCAGGTGATCCCGATCAGGCCCAGCACCAAGAACACGATGAGCGAGATGAAGGTGCCGATCATGAAAATTTCGCCGTGGGCGAAATTGATCATGCCGATGATGCCGTAGACCATCGTGTAGCCGATGGCGATCAGGCCGTAGACGGCGCCCAGCGTCACCGCGTTGATCAGCTGGTCGAGGAATTTCGCGAACTCGAAAAACATCCTGCCGTCCCCCCCGGACGCCATGGTCGACCGCCCCGATCATGGCCCAGCTGCAAGACGAGACTTGAGCCTGACAGAACGCTCGACAAAACAACACCCGCTCCAACGAGTCAATTCGCCGATCGCCAAGCGGGCGACGGATGTGGTTTCGGTGTCTCTGATTGGGACAGTGGGCGCGAGATCGGACGATGACCGGCGTATGCACCCGCCTCTTGTGAGGCCGATGGCCCATATGGTCCCATATGGTCTATGTAACCGCGTAGTTACGCGGAGCAACGAACGCGGCGGCTCAAGCGGCGGACATGGCCAAACGCAATCCCGAGCAGACCAAGGAACGCATCCTGGCGGCCGCGATCGACGTGTTCTCGTCGCAGGGTCTCGGCGGCGCGCGGATCGATGCGATCGCAGCGCGGGCCGGCGCCAACAAGCGGATGATCTACCACTATTTCGGCAACAAGGATCAGCTCTTCGTGCATGTCCTCGAAGCCGTCTACACGCATATCCGCAGCCACGAACGCGAGCTCAGTCTCGGCGACCTCGATCCAGAAGCGGCGATGCGCGAGTTGGTTCGCTACACCTTCGTCTACTTCGTGGAGAACCCGCATTTCATCCGCCTGCTCAACAACGAGAACCTCTACGAGGCGGCGCATCTGAAGAGGCTGCCCGCGATCCGCGACATGCACATGCCGCTGACCGAGCAGATCGGGGCGATCCTCGATCGCGGCGTGGCGGCGGGCGTGTTCCGCGACGGCGTCGATCCGGTGCAGCTCTATATCTCGATTGCCGGCGTCGGTTATTTTTATCTCTCGAACGTCCACACGCTCTCGACCATCTTCGGCCGGCCGTTGGGATCGCCGGACGCGATCGCGGATCGGCGGCGCCACGTGATCGATGTGGTCATGGGATATCTGCGACCGGATGGGGACGAGCATGGTTGACTTCACGCTGACCCGGCCGACGCTCGATCTGCCGAAAGGCGCCTGGGCGCAAGGGTGGCGGACGCTGCTGCGCGCCGACGGCACGACGCGTCTCGGCTTCACCCAGGGGCGCATGCGGAGCTATCTGTGGCCGGTGGTGAGCCCGGCCGGCTTCGCCGTCACCAGCGAGAGCCCGGCCGATCATCCGCATCACAACTCGGTCTGGGTCGGCGCCGATCATTTCAATGCGCATCTGCCGGCGGCCAAGGGAAAGACCGAAGAGGCGACCTACAACTTCTACATCGACGACGTGTTCCAGGGCCGGGCGCCCGGACGCATCCTCGAGACCGCCATCGCGGGAGAGGGGACGGGCGCGGACCGCTTTCGGGTCACTCAAAGCCTCGACTGGCGCGGCCCGCACGAATGGGGGGCGCCGGCCGGCCGCGTGCTGGCGATCGAGACGCGGACCACCTCGTTGTCGATGGCGGACGATTTCATCACGATCGATATCGCCTCGTCGCTTCGCCCCACCGATCAGGCAGTGACGATCGGGCCGACGCGGCATGCCTTCTTCGGCGTGCGGGTGGCGGAGTCGATGAACGTCAACGAGGGCGGCCGGCTGATCGATGCCGAGGGGCGGACAGGCGGGGCGCATGTCACCGGCGAGCGCGCGCCGTGGATCGATCTGAGCGGCCCCGTCGGCGGCGGCAATCATGCCGGGATCGCCATCTTTCCCGATCCGCGCCAGAGCTGGGACGCCTGGTTCGTGACCGACTGGGGCACCGTCGCGATCAACCCGTTCCTGGCCGAGGCCCGCACGATTGCTGCGGGCGAGGCAGCCGACTACGGCATGCGCCTCGTCGTCCACGACGGATTAGCGCCGGACCGCATCGCCGAGGCCCACGAGGCCTATGCGCGCTTTGTCGAGGCGCTGGGCTAACGCGCCGGCGCGTCGTCCGCGAGGAGCGAGGCGGCCTCGGCCGCCAGCGGATGCAGGCCCGAGACCGGCCGCAAGATGCCGCACATGCCGAGCACCGGCTCGCTGACCGGCTCGGTGACGAGCGTCTTGGGGCCGGCAGGACCCTTGGGCAGCGCCTCGATACGGTCGCGCGCCTGTTGCGCCCAGCGCACCGGACCCGCCTCGACCACCGCCGACAGATCGTCGCGGATCGCGGCCATGGCGGCGAAATGGTGCTCGACGAAGCGGGCGATCTCGGCCCGGTAGGCCGCCTCGTCGCTGGCCATCAAGTCCATCAGCTTGGTGTAGCCGGTGACCGAGGCGTCGCGGCGCTCCAGCGCGCCCTCGCGGCCCTTCGTCTTGGGCAGGGCGGCCAGTCGCTTGTATTCCTCGGGGTCGGCGTCGACCTCCGGGCCGAAATAGATCCGCGCATCCCCGCGCTCGGGGAGGCCGGCATTGCCCATCGTCACCATCACCTCCAGGCCGTCCGTCGAGACCACGCGGTGGATCGTGCCCGGCGAGAACTGGACGAAGGCGCCGGGGCTGAGCGGGGCGCGGCGGAAGCCGTTCGCGAAATCGTGCAGCTCGAGATAGCCCTCGCCCGCGACCACGAAATAGGCCTCGTCGGTGATGGCATGCACATGGGCGCAGCCCGAGTGGAGCCCGTCCGGCGCCGGCCGGTCCTCATAGACCTTGAGAAACGTGAGCCCGACGCCCCCGAGGACGTCGGTCGGCATGGCAGACAAGGACGCCGTCATGGCAGATTTGACCTTCCGAAATGGCGTGACCCCCTGATCACACGCTGCGGGTCACAAGCTACAAGAAACGGACATGCGGTCAAGCCGGGGCAGGACCGCCGGGCCTTCGATTCCGCGGCGTTGCGCGTTTCACGGCGCGGTTAGTAACTAAATGGTTAAAACTTATTGCGAACGCAAGCCAGCCGGATATAGTTGGCGGTATGCCGCTGGTTGGGTCCCGGCGTATCCCAGGGAGGAAATCCATGAAAAAGACACTGAAACTACTGGCCCTGTCCGCTACCGCCTTCGCTCTTGTGGCGCCGGCGCATGCGGATTGGAAGCCGACCAAGCCTGTTCGCATCATCGTGCCGTGGAGCGCGGGCGGCTCGACCGATCAGGTCGTGCGCGTGCTCGCGGGCGAGATGGAAAAGGCGCTGAAGCAGAAGGTCGTCGTCGTCAACTCGCCGGGCGGCGCAGGCGCCGTCGGCACCAAGGCCGCGCTCGATGCGCCCAAGGACGGCTACACCTGGACCGCGGGTGCGGCGAAGGATCTCGGCACCTATATCGTCACCGGTTCGCTCAAGACCAAGATCCAGGACTGGCATCTCTATCTGGCCGTCGCCAATGCGACGGTGATGAGCGCCAATCCCAAGGGCAAGTTCAAGAGCTTCAACGACGTGCTCGCGGCGATGAAGAACAAGCCGTCTTCGGTCACCGTGGCCACCGGCGGCCTCAACTCCGCCAGCCACTCCGCCATCGAGGCGATCAAGCAGACCACGGGCGGCAACTACAAGAACATCACC
>JARRKQ010000071.1:0-16749 GCA_037387885.1 Alphaproteobacteria bacterium
GGTGGCAATAAGGTGCCTACACGTACCGCGCGTCAGTTAACAAAGAGTAAGCAAGAGAAATTTATTCGAAACGCGTGAAAACTTCTCAACACGCTCGTTTCAAATTCTCCACGAGTCGATTCGTGTTGTAGATGTGTTTTGAAATTGACTGTCGACTGGCGAATTTCTTCCAGTATCGGCGTCTATATATGACGTCTATATATAAGTGTCGGGTCCCAGCGCCGTGCCGAATTGCCGAAACGAGTGATTTCCGCGGCTTTGCGGGGTATACGACACCACGTTCGACAACCAGCTTTCGCGGTAACGCTCCCGATATGACGATCCTGGTCACCGGCGCCGCCGGCTTCATTGGCTTTCATGTTTGCCGCGCTCTGCTGGCGCGCGGCGAGCGCGTCATCGGGGTCGACGATCTGAATAATTATTACGACGTGGCGCTAAAAAAATCGCGCCGGGACCATCTCATCGGCCAAAAAGGCTTCAAATTCGAGCTGGGCGATATCGCCGAACCCGGCACCGTGGCCAGGCTGTTCGAGGCCTATGAGGGTATCTCCCGCGTCGTCAGCCTGGCAGCCCAGGCCGGGGTGCGCTATTCGCTCGACCACCCCGAGCCCTACGTCCAGACCAATGTCGTGGGCCATCTTCATGTGCTCGAGGCCTGCCGGCATGCGCCGGATTTCCAGCATCTGGTCTATGCCAGCTCGTCCTCGGTCTATGGCGGCAACGAGAAGCTGCCCTTCGCGGTCGAGGACCCGGTCGACCGCCCGGTCTCGCTCTACGCCGCGACCAAGCGGGCGGGCGAGCTGATGAGCCGGACTTATGCCCATCTATATGGGCTGCCCCAGACCGGCCTTCGCTTCTTCACGGTCTACGGACCCTGGGGGCGGCCCGACATGTCGGCCTATATCTTCACGCGCGCGATCCTGGCCGGCGAGCCGATCCATGTCTTCAATCAGGGCGAGATGCGGCGCGACTTCACCTATATCGACGATATCGTCGCCGGCGTGCTCGCCGCCCTCGACCGGCCGCCCACCGGAGATCCGGGCGCCGATTCGGGCGAGGAAGCGGCCCTGCCGCACAAGCTCTACAATCTCGGCAACAACCGCTCCGAGGCGCTGATGGATTTCATCGCCGCCATCGAGGCGGCTTGCGAGCGCAAGGCCGAGATCGTCTTCGAGCCGATGCAGCCGGGCGACGTGCGGGAGACCTATGCCGATATCGAGGCCAGCCGGCGCGATCTCGGCTTCGAGCCGCGCACGACGATTGCCGAAGGCGTGCCGAAATTCGTCGCCTGGTTCCGCGACCACCACGGCGTTTGACCCCACGAATCACCGCCGCCTTGGCCCCGCTATGCTCAGTGGCCCGGCCCAGGTAGTATGACAGTTCGATGACACAACGGCGCAGGCGCGGGAAAGGCGGACCGGCGCATGGTAGATGCTGTCAAACTGAAAGCAGGCGCGGCGAAGTTTCAGCTCGCCGATCTCGACATGGCCAAGGCGGTCGCCCCCAACGGGCATCTGGACCAGCTGACCGCGCTGCAGACCAAGCTGCAGCGCATCCAGCAGGCCTATCTCCACACCGGCAACCGGGCCGTCATCGTCTTCGAGGGCTGGGACGCCTCGGGCAAGGGCGGGACGATCCGGCGCATGTCGGCCGTGCTCGATCCGCGCGGATTCAAGGTCTGGCCGATCGGCCCGCCGCGCGACCACGAGGCCGAGCGCCATTACCTCGCGCGCTTCTGGCAGCGTGTGCCGCCCCAGGGCGGCATCTCGGTCTTCGACCGCTCCTGGTACGGCCGTGTGCTGGTCGAGCGCGTCGAGGGCTTCGCCAGCGAAGCGGAGTGGGGCCGCGCCTATGACGAGATCAACCATTTCGAGCAGCTTCTGGCCGATGACGGCGCGCGCGTGGTCAAGGTTTTCCTGCACGTCACCAAGGAAGAGCAGGCCCGCCGCTTCGAGGCGCGCCTCAAGGAGCCGCTGAAGCGCTGGAAGCTCTCCTACGAGGACTTCCGGAATCGCCAGCATTGGGAAGCATACGAGCGCGCCATCGAGGAGATGGTGCGCAAGACCTCCACCAAATCCGCGCCCTGGAATGTGGTGCCGGCCAACGACAAGAAATACGCCCGCCTGCGCTGCCTTCAGCTGATCACCAAGGCGTTGGCGAAGGGGGTCGATCTGGGGCCGCCGCCTATGGACGACAAGGTCCGGATCGAAGCCAAGGCGATGTTCGGCGTCGATCCGCTGGCCGATGGAACCAAGGACGGTTCGAATACGTCATAAGTTCACGTGGGCGCTCAGGAGACCTTCGCCCCCGCGCCGCCCTTGGCGTAGAGGGCTTCCAGATCCTCGCCGAAGGCATCCTTGATGATGTGACGGCGGATCTTGAGCGAGGGCGTCATCATGCCGTTCTCCACCGAGAAGGGCTCGCCCAGAACGATGAAGCGGCGCACCCGCTCGGCCTGGGCCAGGTCCTTGTTGACCCGCGCCACCGCCTCGCCGACCAGGGCGTGGAAATCGCTGTCGGCGGCGACCTCGTTCATGTTGCGCTTGTCCTTCTTCTGCTCGCGGGCCCAGTCGCGGACGAAATCCTGTTCCGGCACCAGCAGCGCCACCAGATGGGGCTTCTGGTCGCCATAGACCATCGCCTGGCCTATCTCGGGTTGGAGCGTGAGGAAGCCCTCCACACGCTGCGGGGCGATGTTGTCGCCGCCGGAGTTGACGATGATGTCCTTCTTCCGGTCGGTGATCTGGATGTGGCCGTTGTCGTCGAGGAAGCCGATATCGCCGGTGTGCAGCCAGCCGTCGTGGATCACCGCCTTGGTCGAGGCCTCGTCGTTCCAGTAGCCCTTCATGACAAGTTCGCCGTGAACGCAGATCTCGCCGTCGCTCTCGATCTTGACCTCAACGCCCTTCACCGGCGGACCGACCGTGTGGATCTTGTAGCCGTCGGGCGGATTGGCGGCGATCAAGGGCGCGGCCTCGGTCTGGCCGTAGCCTTGCAGCAGCCGCACGCCGAGCGCCGTGAAGTAGAGCCCGATGTCGTAGTTGAGCGGCGCCCCGCCGGAGACGAAAAATTTGAGCCGGCCGCCGAAGCGCTTGGCGACGCCGAGCGCGACGGCGCGCTCGAACATCTTTTTCTTCAGGCCCTTTTGGGTCGCCATGGTCCGCTGAATGCGGCCGTGCATCGCCTCGTAGAGCCGGGGGACGGCGGTCATGATCGTGGGCTTGACCTCGGCCATATTCTCCACCAGCCGCTCGACGCTCTCGGCGTAGTAGATCTCCGCGCCGATCGAGAGCGGCATGTAGAGCCCGGCCATGTGCTCGTAGGCGTGCGAGAGCGGCAGGAAGGAGAGGAAGATCTCCTTGCCCGGCTCGATCCATTTCTCCAGCAGGTCGTAAGCGCCCATGCAGTTGGCGAGGATGGCGCCGTGCGAGAGCATGACGCCCTTGGGCGCGCCGCCGGTGCCTGACGTGTGGATGATGACCGCAGTGTCGCCGCGCTTGCACTTGGCCGCCATGGCGCGCACATCGTCCTGGGCCTTGGTGCCTTCGGCGAGCACGTCGTCCCACATATGGACCTTGACCTTGGCCACCGACTGGGCGAGCTGCGGCTCCTCGATGGCGATGACGGTCTTGCACTCATTCGAACGCAGCGCGGCCGGGAGCAGGCTCTTGGCGAGCTGGGCGGAGGAGACGATCGCGACGGAGACGCCCGCGTTGTCGAGAATGTGGACATGGTCGTCGACGGTGTTGGTCGTGTACGCGGGAACGGCGATGGCGCCGGCGGCCATGATCGCCTGCTCGGCGATGAACCATTCAGGGCGGTTTTCGGCAACGATGGCCACCCGGTCGCCGGGCGCGACGCCGAGGCCGCGAAGCCCCCGCGAGAGCTGGCTGATGCGGGCTTCCATCTCGCGCCAGCTGAGGGCTTGGTAGCGGCCGCCGCGCGGCTTTGCCCACATGCAGGGCCGGTCGCCGAACGTGTCGGCGGTGTCGAAGAAGAGCGCGCACAGGTTGGGCCACGCCTCGTATGTCTCGACGCTGATCATCGCTACGATCCTCCCCGGCCGCCGCTCGGCGCAGGCGCCGCCGGCCGCCCCGTATCCGGTCGCAAAAGCGCCCGGTCTTCGCATCCGCGGTCTTGAAATGCCGCGTTTCGGTGGTGGCGTTTGTGGGTCTGCGACCTAGATAGAACCTAGATAGAAAAGCGTCGCTCGACGCACCCGCACGCCGCCGCCGGAGACGCATAATGACACAAGCCGCCACGCGCCAGAAGCAGCAGAAGGAGGACCGCGCTGACGCCTTACCGCGCTGGGATCTGAGCGCGCTCTACCCCGCGCCCGAGGCGCCGGAACTGACCCGCGATCTCGATACGGCGGAGGGCGAGGCGAAGGATTTCCGCGATCGGCATGCCGGCAAGCTGGCCGGTATGGACGGGGCCAGGCTGGGCGCGGCGGTGGCCGAATTCGAGGCGATCAAGGAGCGGCTCGGCCGCATCGTGAGCTACGCCCAGCTCGTCCATGCGGGCGATATGAGCGACCCCGAGGTTGGCCGCTTCTACCAGTCGATCCAGGAGCGCGTGACCACGATCGACGCCCAGCTCATCTTCTTCACGCTCGAACTCAACCGGATCGAGGACGCCGATCTCGAGGCCAAGCTGAAGGACCCGGCACTTGCGACATATGAGCCCTGGCTGCGCGACCTGCGCGCCGCCAAGCCCTACCAGCTCGACGACGAGCTCGAGCGCCTGCTGCACGAAAAGGACGTGGCCGGACGGCAAGCCTGGGTGCGGCTGTTCGACGAGACGATGGCGGGCCTGCGCTTTCCCGTCGACAGCAAGGAGCTGACCAGCGCAGAGACCCTGCACCTGCTGAGCGATCGCGACGAGACCGTGCGGCGCACGGCGGCCGAGGCGATCGGCAAGGTCTTTGCGGGCAACCTGCGGCTCTTCGCGCATATCACCAACACGCTCGCCAAGGATAAGGCGATCGCCGATGACTGGCGTGGCTTCAAGCGGCCGGTCTCCTCGCGCAACCTCGCCAATCTGGTCGAGGACGAGGTGGTGGACGCGCTGGTCGAGGCGACGCGGGCGGCCTATCCGCGGCTCTCGCACCGCTATTACGCGATGAAGGCGAAATGGCTCGGCAAGGCGAAGCTCGCGACCTGGGACCGCAACGCGCCCCTGCCCTTGGCCGCCGCCCGCGATTATGCCTGGGACGAGGCGCGCCAGACCGTGCTCGCCGCCTACAATGATTTCTCGCCCGAGCTCGCCGGGATCGGCAAACGCTTCTTCGAGGCGGACTGGATCGATGCCGGCCCGCGGCCGGGCAAGGCACCGGGGGCCTTCGCGCATCCGACCGTGCCCTCGGCGCACCCCTATCTCTTGCTCAATTACCAGGGCAAGGCGCGCGACGTGATGACGCTCGCCCACGAGCTCGGCCACGGCGTGCATCAGGTGCTGGCGGGCGATCAGGGCCTGCTCAAGGCGGAGACGCCGCTGACGCTGGCCGAGACCGCGAGCGTGTTCGGCGAGATGCTGACCTTCAAACGCCTGCTGAAAGCCGCGCCCGACGCCGCGGCCCGCAAGGAGATGCTTGCCTCCAAGGTCGAGGACATGCTGAACACTGTGGTCCGCCAGATCGCCTTCTACGAATTCGAGCGCCGCGTCCACGACGAGCGCCGGACCAGCGAGCTGCTACCCGAGCGGCTCTGCGAGATCTGGATGGCGGTGCAACAAGAGAGCCTGGGCGACGCCTTCGACTACGACGAGGGCTACCGGGTCTTCTGGGCCTATATCCCCCACTTCATCCACGCGCCGTTCTATGTCTACGCCTATGCGTTCGGGGATTGTTTGGTGAACTCGCTCTACGCGGTCTATGAGGGCGCGCAGGAGGGCTTTGCGGAGAAGTATCTCGACATGCTGCGCGCCGGCGGCACCAAGCGCCACAAGGAGCTCCTCGCCCCCTTCGGCCTCGACGCCTCGGACCCGGGCTTCTGGGCCAAGGGCCTCGCCGTCGTCGAAGGCTTCATCGACGAGCTCGCGGCGATGGAGTAAGGCGGTCCGGCCCTCCCCGCTCGCCATCATGTGAGTGGCGCGTTTCGGCGGCCGGCGCTAGGCTTGCAGGTTCGTCAACGATAATCGTCTAGGGGAGGACCGATCTCATGATCCGCACATCTTTCGAGGCCGCGCGCCGCGCGCTTTTTGCCGGTGTCCTGGCTTTGCCCGTCCTGGCGCTCGCCGGGCCTGCCGCCGCCGACGCGATGCTCGAGGCCAACAAGAAGCTCGTCGTGGACTTCTACAACATGATCTTCCTGCAGCATAAGACGGCCGAGGCCTTCAAGCTCTACTCGGTCCCGTCCTACAAGCAGCACAATCCCTATGCGGCCGACGGCGCCCAGCCGGCGATCGATTTCCTCGCCGGCCGCTTCAAGAAATTCCCCGAGGCCAAGAACGTCATCAAGCGGGTGATCGCCGAGGGCGACCTCGTGGCGCTGCACGTCCATTCGACGATGCATGCCAAGGACCGCGGCCGCGCCATCGTCGACATCTTCCGCGTCAAGGGCGGCAAGGTTGTCGAGCACTGGGACGTGATCCAGAAGATCCCGGCCAAGGCGCGCAACGACAACACGATGTTCTGAGCGGGATCGACATCCCGTATTCGTAGGGGCGGGCTTGAAACCCGCCCCTACGAAAAGGCTTGCGACGGCGGAACCAACCCCGACTAGATGATCGCCAGGTCCAGCGCTTCGTTGGCACTCACGAGGCTGTAGACCATTTTTTCGCCCAACCCGCGGACCTCGACGGTGCCGCGCTCTTCGGCCTGGAAATCCTGGCGGATCAGCTCGTAGAAGTCCTGGTCGCAGGTGATCTCCATCGGCCCGGACAGCCCCTCCATCCGCGAGGCGAGGTTCACGCCGGGGCCGAAAATGTCATAGACGTATTTCTGCACGCCGACGATCGAGCCGATTACCGGGCCGCTGGCGAGACCGATCCGGCACTGCCAGTCCTGGGGCCGCGTCTTGCCGCGCTGGCGCACATAACGGCGGCACAAGAGCGCCACCTTGGCGACATTCTGCGCGTGGTCGGGCGTCGCCTCGGGAATACCGGAGACCGCCATATAGGCGTCGCCCATGGTCTTGATGCGCTCGCAGCCGAACTGCTCTGAGATACGGTCGAAGGCGGTGAAGATGTCGTTGAGCTCGGAGACCAGGGTCATCGGATCGCTCTCCACCGACATCTTGGTGAAGCCGACGAAATCGAGCATCAGCACCGAGGCGTTGTCGTAGCGCTGGGGCGTGGTGACGCCGAAGGATTTGAGCTCCTCGTAGATCGACTTCGGCATGATGTTGAGCAGCAGCCGCTCGGCGCGCTCCTTCTCGCGGCGCAGATCGCGGGCGTTCTTCTCCACCATCTTCGAATAGGACTCGATCATGTATTCGAGTTCCTTGATCTTCGAGACGTTGTGGCATTCGACCATCATCACCTCGCCCTCGGGCAAGGAATGCCGGGAGAAGTGGATCAGCAGCGAGGCCTTGCGCCGCTTGATCTTGATCTCCTGCTCGCGGATGACGATGCCCGCATCCTTGAAGTCCGCGGCGTCGGGAACCTCGACGATCTGCCGCATCGTCGCGTTCGCCGGCAGCTCAGGAAAGAGCTCCAGGAAGCGGGGATTGTGGAACAGGATCTCGCCGGAGCCGGCATCGGCGATGGCCAGGCCAACCCCGACCGAGTCGAGCAGCGCCCGGTTGAACGCCGTCCGGTCGAGCTCGACGCCGGCCGCGCTTTCGTTTGCCGCTGAGGCGCCGCCGCTCACGACGCCTTCACAATCACGGGCCTGCGCTTGACGATCTCGCCCGCCACCGCGGCAACGTCTTCCGGGTCCAAGCCTGCTTCTTCCAGCGTCGCCTTGAACAGCGCCGCCATCTCTTCGAAGGCTTCGTCGTCGATGTCGAGATGCGCGTGGAGCTGCTTCAGCATATCGTCGGTGTAGCTGGCCGGACCGCCCATCAGCGAGGCAACGAACTTGGTCTGATGGTCGATCAGCCGCTCCATCTCGATGTCCTCGAAATAATCGGCGAGGATGTCGCTATCGAGCGCCTTGTCGTAGAACTGCATGACGATCCGGCTGACCGTGCTGAAGCCGCCATACTTCTCAAATAGATTCTGCTCCATTCCTCTACCCAAGCCCCTCGCAGGCCACCGCAGACCGGCTAAAGCCCTGAAATATCAACCCCCAAGCCATACCGGGGGAACCTTAGCGGGTATGTGGCGTGAATTCCAGATCGACCGCCCGGCTTCCTTTAACGCCGCGCCGACCCTATTTATCCTTGAATGGCCGACAATAGCGAAACCAACTCCCTGGGCGGACGCGTCGTCCGCTATGCCCGGGTCGGCCGCGCGGTCGGCGGGCTGGCGGCGCGGGTCGCGGGCGAGCGCTATCTGGGCCTTAAGATCGACCGCGAGCGCCATGCCGGCGACCTGAAGGCGGCGCTGGGCGGCCTCAAGGGGCCGCTGATGAAGGTCGCCCAGATCCTGTCGACCATCCCCGACGTTCTGCCGAGCGAATACGCGGCCGAGCTGGCCGAGCTGCAGTCGAACGCGCCGCCGATGGGCTGGCCCTTCGTCAAGCGCCGGATGCGGAGCGAGCTCGGGGCCGACTGGCAGTCGAAGTTCGCCTCCTTCGAGCATACCGCCGCGGCCGCCGCCTCACTCGGCCAGGTGCACAGGGCGACCGATCACGACGGCACGCTGCTGGCCTGCAAGCTCCAGTATCCGGACATGGCCTCGGTGGTCGAGGCCGACCTGCGCCAGCTTCGCATCGCCTTCGGCCTGTACGAGCGCTACGACAAGGCGATCTCCACGCAGCACATTCACCAGGAGCTTTCGGCGCGCCTGCGCGAGGAGCTCGATTACGACCGCGAGGCCAAGCATATCGCGCTCTACGGTGCCATGCTGAAGAACGAGGCGGGCGTGCATGTGCCGGAGGTGCGCCCGGCGCTTTCGACGGGCCGCCTGCTCACCATGACCTGGCAGGAGGGCACGCCGCTCACCAAGTTCGCCGACGCGCCGGCGGAGATAAGAAATGCCCTCGCCTACAACATGTTCCGCGCCTGGTACGTGCCGTTCTACGAGTACGGCATCATCCACGGCGACCCGCATCTGGGGAACTACACGGCGCGGCCGGACAACACGATCAACCTGCTCGATTTCGGCTGTATCCGCGTCTTCCCCCCCTCCTTCGCGCAGGGGGTGATCGACCTCTACGCGGCCTTGCGCGACGACGACCGCGACCTCGCGGTGCACGCCTACGAGACCTGGGGGTTCCGAAACCTCTCCGACGAGATGATCGACGTGCTCCATCTCTGGGCCGAGTTCGTCTATGCGCCGCTGCTGGAGAACCGCACCCGCAAGATCCAGGAGGAGGAGACGGGCGTCGTCTACGGCGCGCGGGTGGCCGAAAAGGTGCATGGCGAGCTGCGCCGGCTCGGCGGGGTGACGCCGCCGCGCGAATTCGTGCTGATGGACCGCGCGGCGATCGGCCTCGGCTCGGTGTTCCTAAGGCTCCACGCCGAGATCAACTGGTACGAGCTCTTCCACGACCTGATCGGCGGGTTCGACGTGGATGCCCTGGCCAAACGTCAGGCGGCGGCGCTGAAGGACGCGGGTGTGCCGGCGGCGGACTAGGCGCGCTTTTTCCGCTTGTTCAGATGGTAGGTCAGCGCCATGGCGATGCAGTGGCGCAGCGGCGCTTCGGGGAGCTCTTCCGCTGCGTCGAGGATGATCGCCCGGTTGCCCTCGAATTCAAGATCGTCGCGGAAGATTTCGCGGAAGGTGTCGACGAGGTGCGTCTGGCAATGGAAGAACAGCGCGGTACGGCCGTCGTCGGATTTCAGCTTGTCGATGCGGATGGTGGTGCCGCTTTTGGTCTCGGGCGTGAGGTAGCTCGGCTGGCCCCATTTGAGCGTTTCCTCGATAGCGCCCACGCCGTCGGTCTCGGCGGCGGTCTCGAAGATTAGGTCGCGCAGGCGGAACAGCCGGGCCTTGAGCTCGGGCGGATAGGCGTCAAAGACGGCCGCGACCGCGGGATCGTTGAACGGCTTTTTCACGCGGGCACCGCCGTGCCCCAGTAGTTGAAGTTGGAGAAGTGGAAGAAATTGGGGCCGGGCAGATACATCGTGTCGAGGTCCTCGATACGAAACCCACCCGCCTTCACCAGGGCCGGGATGTCGCGGTTGAGGTTGCAGCCGCCGCCGATGCGCTGCCAGATCGGGTTCAAGCGGTTCTGCCAGCGCACCACGCCCGGATCGGGGGCAAGGCCGTGCTCGCAGAAGATGAGCCGCCCGCCCGGTTTGAGGACGCGGCGCATGCCTTCAAGTGCGGCGATCACGTCCGGAATGGTGCAGAGCGTGTAGGTGACCAGCACCGTATCGACGCTGTTCTCATCGAGCGGAATCTGCTCGCCGTCCAGGCCCAGCGGCTCGACCGGGAAGGACACGGCTTCGATGCGCGGCTTCGCCTTCTCAAGCATCTCCGCCGAGGGCTCCAGCGCGAACACCCGCTCGACCTTCGCTCCATCGTAGAAGGGGAAATTGAGCCCCGAGCCGACGCCGATCTCCAGCACCTGCCCTTCTGCGAGCGGCACGACCTTCCGCCGTTGGTAGCGCACCGCCTTGTTGCTGCAGGTGGTGTCGATAACCCAGGGCAGGATCTTTCGTACGTAGAAGCCCATGCGTCCGGAGCGCTTCGGTTTGGGTGGTCTCTCAGTGGCTCTGGCGCAGTATAAACCAATCGGATGCGACGCGTCCGGCAGCGGGTGCTAGCGGCATGAGCCCTCGCCACGGCGCAGCAGGATCGTGCCCCACGACGAGACCCGCCGTGTGCCGGGTGCAAAGGGCCTGAAGCGGTCGCGCGACGCCCAGCGCCAGGGCACGTCGATCACCCGCACCCGGCTTTCCGCGTCGGCCGGGGCGAGGCCGCTTGCGTTAATGAGGGTCAGCGGCGGCTGCGCGGATTTGGCATCCCGCTTCCGCCAGATGAGCAGACAGCGCCGGCGGCTCGGCAGCCATGGCCGAGCGATATGGCGAGCACCGCGCACCGTCACCACCGATCCCGGCAGGGCCGCAACGATATTGCCCGCGACACTGACCTCGGTGGCGGTGACCGCGCCGTGCGTGAAGCCCGCTTCGCGCAACCGCTCGGCCAGCCCGTCATAGGGCGCGAGATCGGTGCATTTCCGCGAGCAGTAGGGCGTGAGGTCGATGATGCGCACGCCCGCCTGGGCGAGCAGCACAACGGCAATCGCCATGCCGCCGCAGCGGAGCCCCACCCTGACCGACGACGTGCGGCGCGCGACGGCCACGATGACGAATGGGACCGGCAACAGGAAGGCGAGAAGAAAGCGCCCGCTCACGCGTTGGACCGCGCCGGCCAGCACACCGACGAAGACGATCACGATCCCGGCCAGCACGACGGCGACGAGCAGACGCAACATGTCGCTATCGGCCCTGGTGTTTTGATCTTTCGCCTGAGCGGTGGACCGGAACAGAAATCCGACCGCAATCGCGGCGCCCATCGCCAGCAGCGGCACCAAGGCAAAGACGACGATTTGGCTGACGAGATCCAAGACGGTTGCCAGGCGCGCGACGAGGCCGGCCGATGGCGCCGCCTGGGTCGTCCGCATCTTGAAGATCTCGGCGAGCGCCGACCATTGATCGGCGCCCGCCAGCACCACGGGCAGGATGACGGCGAGCATGGCCGCGACCGTCAGAAGAAGGAACCGGTTGCCGAGCGCCCGCCGACCCCCACGCGTCGCCAATGCGCCCAGGACGAGCGCGGCGATGAACCCGGCAAAGACGTATTTCGAGAGCAGCCCGGCGCCGAGCGCGAGGCCGAGCAGGCCGTAGTCGCGCCAGCGTCCGTTCCGCATGACCTCGACGAAGGCGAGGAGCGCCACCAGTACGAATAGCACCAGCAGCAGGCTGTGGGTCCGCGCGAACTGGAAGCGGAAGATCTGATGCAGCGTGAGCAGGAGCCAGGCGGCAAGCGCCCCCTCCGCCGCCGTGCCAAGGACGCGCCGGCCAAGTGCGAATGCCGCCAGCAACACGGCAAACAGGAGCACGTGACCGAGGATGAGCGGCCCTTCAACGCCAGGCCCGATAATCCGCGTGAGCCCGGTGAGCAGCCAGGTATAGAGCGGCGGGTTGGCGGCCTCGTAGACCCAACGCAGGTTCTGGGCGTTGTAGATCTCCTTGGCGAAGTCGTAATGCGCGGCGCTGACCGTCGCGAGCTTGACCGCGAGATAGGCGAGATTGAAGGCTGCGAAGCCCGCGATATTGAGGCGCGTTACTTGGCGTTCGTTCATGGTGGCGGCGACCACGCGGTCAAACCGCCAGGCCCGCCTTCGCCATGCCCTCGGTCAGGAAGTCGGCGTCTTCGGGGCGCATGAACGGGTTCACATGGAGCACCCAGCGCACCGGCTCGCCCGGCTCCGGCGCGCGCCCGAAGGTGATCTTCTTCTGGAACTCCTGTAGGAAGAGAGCGGCGCATTCCTCAGCGCGCTCCATCATGCCGGCATGCGCGAAGCCCGAGGCCATCAGCGCCGGCTGGTCGACGTAAGCAACAGGTGCGGCGCCCGAAATCTCGATCGCCTCCTCGATCTCGCGCGCGAAGAAGAGCGCGAAGGCGAGCGATCCGACATACCATTCGGGATGGAAGGGGTTGAGACGGATCGCCTTCTTGCAGAGCGTCACCCCCTCCTCCGCGCGCCCCAGATAGGCGAAGGAGATGCCGATCAGCGCCATCACCTCGGTATCGTTCGGGTTGAGCGCCAGCGCCCGTTCCATGTGCCGCTCGGCCTCGCCGAACTGGCGGCGATAGAGCAGGATCTTGCCGAGGATGGCGTGGGCCATCGGGTCGTCGTCGTCGAGCTCGATGGCGCGGCGGGCGGTATCGTAGGCGGCCTCTTCCTTCTCGTCCCACTTATCCCAGGCCTGGCAGCTCCACTCGTTGAAGTGGCTCATCGAGAGGCCGACATAGGCGCGGGCGTAGTGCGGGTCGACGGCGAGCGCCTGCTCGAAAATCCCGCGCGCCTCGTCGTCGGCCTCGACCGTGCCGCGGCGCAAGAGCTCCTGGCCGCGCAGGCAGAGGTCGTGGGCCTGCAGGCTTTCGTCGGGGGCGTGGCGGGCGCGCTCGAGCGCCGCGTCGTCGATCTTCACCGCCAGCGCGCCCACGACATGGGCGGTGATATCGTCCTGCACCTCGAAGAGCTGGGTGCGCGAAATGTCGTAGCGGTCGGCCCAGAGCTGGCGCTCGCTGGCACCGTCGACCAGCTGCGCCGTGATGCGCAAGGTCTCGCCTGCGCTGCGCACGCTGCCCTCGAGCAGGTAGCCCACGGAAAGATCGTTGGCGATCTTGGTGACCGGCGCATCCTTGCCGGCGAAGGCGAAAGACGAGTTGCGCGCGATCACCTCGATCGAGGGAAATCGCGAGAGCTGGGTGATGATGTCCTCGGCCAGGCTCTGGGCGAAATAGGTCTGCGCCTCGTCGCCGGAGAGATTGGCGAAGGGCAGCACGGCGATCGCAGGCTTGCTGCGGGCCACGGGGGACCGCGCGGGCGCGGCAGCCGCGGCTTCGGGTGCGTCCTTCCCCGCCCTCTCGCCGCCGACCAGCTCCTTGTAGAGCGCCTCGGTCGCGGGCTCGGGCTCGACCTGGAGCTCGCGGGAGAGCGCATCGCGGCAGCGGCGGTATTGCTTGACCACGGCGCTGCGCCCGCCGGCGGCGGCATGAAGCCGCATCATCGCCCGGTGCGCGG
The DNA here is from genome assembly GCA_037387885.1 of Alphaproteobacteria bacterium. Taxonomy (GTDB): domain Bacteria; phylum Pseudomonadota; class Alphaproteobacteria; order JAPULJ01; family JAPULJ01; genus DATKZM01. The sequence continues at coordinate 13,808 of JARRKQ010000071.1, forward strand.
CCTCCACGGTCGGATCGAGCGCCAGCAGCCGCTCGCCCAGCGCTAGGCCGTCGTCGGTCTCGCCGGCATCGGCGTGATGGTCGATCAGCCGGCGCATGCCTTCGAGCGCGCCCTCGCGGATCCGCGTCCGCTCGGCGGCCAGCCAGTCCTCGAACGGCTCCTCGCCCAACGCGAACCCCTCCAGCAGGTCGCCCGAATAGAGGCAGGCCGCGCGGGCGATCTCGGCGGGCGAGCCGTCCGCCAGGGCGATGTCGAGCTGTGCTGCATCGACGCTCACCCCGGCCGGATCGAGATAAAGCGTGTCGCCGTCGCTGACGATGCCGGGCACCCCGGCCGGCTTGAAGGCCTTGCGGAGCGTGGTCAGGGTCTGGCGCAGACTGCCGCGCGCCTGGGCCTCACCGCTCCTCGACCACAAGGTGGCGGCGATGCGCTCGCGCCGCCGCGCCACGCCGGGCTTGAGCGCAAGGAAGGCGAGCAGCGCCTCGGCCTTGCGCGTCGGCAAGGCCAGCGGCTTGCCATCCGCCTTAGCCGTGAACCCGCCCAGAAGCGTGATCTCGAGTGCCATCGACCGCTCCCGTTGCCCCATCGGCTTTTGCCGCTCGACTATTGCTTAAGTCGCCTGCAACCCTGTATGCAGTCGCGAATACGCCACTATTATAGCGTTTCATCACCCAAAGTAGCATTTTTGACGCGTTTTTGACGCCTGGCTGACGCCGCGATCACGGGCCCTCGCGTAGGGTCGCCGCCATTCCCGACACCGGCAAGCCGCCCCGCGACGCGGGCCATTAGCAAGGAGTTTCCAGTCATGCCGCTCACGGACATCTACGGCGTCGAGCATTCGACCGACAACGCTGCCTCCATCAAACGCTATGAGGAGGCCGTCAATCTGCTGCTCGGCTTCTTCAACGATCCGCTCGAAGTGATCGACCAGGCCCTCGCCGAGGACCCGGACTTCATCATGGGCCATTGCTTCAAGGCAGGGCTGCTGACGACCTTCGCGGAGAAGTCGGTCGAGGCCGATCTGCTGTTCCATCTCAAGGCCGCCGAGGCCATGGCCGGCAACGCCAACGAGCGCGAGCGCATGCATATGTCGGCGGCGCGCGCCTGGGCCGAGGGCGACTTCACCCGTTCGGGCCGGCTCTACGGCGAGATCGCGCAAGCCTATCCGCGTGACATCTTCGCGGTGCAGCTGAGCCATCTCGGCTGTTTCTATCTCGGCCAGTCGCGCTGGCTGCGCGACCGCATGGCGCAGGTCCTCCCCGAATGGCGCGAAGGCGATCCGGGCTACGGGTTCCTGCTCGGCATGCACGCCTTCGGGCTGGAGGAGATGAACGAGTTCGCCCGCGCCGAGGAGACCGGCCGCCGCGCCGTCGAGCTTTTCAAGGGCGATGGTTGGGCGGTTCATGCCGTAGCGCATGCGCTGGAGATGCGGGGCCAGACCGACGAGGGCATCTCCTGGATGGAGACCCAGGCCGAGAACTGGTCGCCCAACAACTTCTTCGCCTACCACAACTGGTGGCACACGGCGCTCTACCATCTCGACAAAGGCAACCACAAACGGGTCTTGGAGATCTACGACAGCGGCGTGCGCGCCGAGCCGAGCGAGGTGGCGTTGGAGCTGGTCGATGCCGCGGCGCTATTGTGGCGGATGCATCTTGAGGGTGCCGATGTCGGCGAGCGCTGGACCGACGTCGTGGAGAAGTGGCAGGGCCCCTCGGGCGATGGCTATTACGCCTTCAACGATTTCCACGCGACGCTCGCCTGCGTGGCGACCGGCCGCACCGCCGATGCCGAACGCATCGTCGCCTCGCTGGAGACGGCGGCCGGCGGCGACGGCACCAACGCCATGATGGCGCGCGAGGTCGGCTTGCCCGCCTCGCGGGCAATCCTCGCCTTCGGGCGCGGCGACTACGCCGAGACGGTCGAGCGGCTCGCCGGCCTGCGTCTCTATGCCAACCGGTTCGGCGGCTCCAACGCCCAGCGCGACCTCATCGACTGGACGCTGGTCGAGGCCGCGATCCGGGCCGGCGACGGGCCGCGCGCACGGGCCTTCGTGCATGAGCGCCTCGACCGCAAGCCGATGAGCCCGGTCGTGCGCGCGCACGCCGAGCGGGCGAACGCGATCGGTACGGCCACCGCAGCGGCGGCCGAATAGCCTCCCAACCGCCGATCACGTTGCCATATGCGGGGCCGGTTCCGCCGGCCCCGCTTCCTTTGGAAAGAGTCATGGAGACCAAGACGATGGCCGCACCTACGGAGACTGAACCCGGGACGGACGCCCGCTTTCGGCCAGCGACGCGCGCCGACGCACGCGATATTGCGCTCTTCTACCGGATGGCCTCCGACGGCGTTTCGGATTACGTGTGGAGCCTGCTCGCCGAACCGGGTGAGGATCTGCTCGACGTCGGCGCGCGGCGCTATGAGCGCGAGAACACGGATTTCTCCTACCAGAACTGCGAGATCGCCGAGCTGGACGGCAAGGTCGCGGGCATGCTGTTCGGCTACAGCATGGGCCCGCCCGAGCCCGACGCCGAGCCGGTTGACGACCCGGTGCTCAAGCCCTATGCCGAGCTCGAGCTGCCCAATAGCTTCTACATCTCCGGTATTGCGATCCAGCCGGAGCTGCGCTCGACCGGTATCGGCTCCGCCCTGCTGGCGCGGGCGCACCGGCAAGCACGCGCCGATGGCTATAAGCAAGCGAGCCTGATCGCCTTAAGCGCAATGTCGACGCGGTCCGGCTTTACGAGCGGCTGGGCTACCGGATCATCGACCGGCGCCCCGTCGTCCCCCACCCGCTCATCCACTACAAGGACGGCGACGCGCTGCTGATGGCATTGGATCTGTAGGGCGACCTCTGAAGCGATCTCTGGGACCGGCGCCTTTTTGTAGAAGGGTCCGATCCAGATGCCGTTCTCGCGCACGGTCTCACGTTCCACGCCGAG